>JANOKJ010000066.1:0-61117 GCA_031419275.1 Akkermansiaceae bacterium
CATCGCCGAGGGCGCCGCATGAAATGAGGAGATAAAAGATGTGCCATTGGCCAATTTAAAGCGTTTCGCTACGCGCGGCGCCCTCGGCGATGGCGCCCTACCTTTTTGGCTGCTCTACCTCAGCAAATTCCAAGCCGTGACCAAAGCTTTCAATCCCGCCATTTCGATGGATGGATCGACGCCTGCGCCCCAGAGGATGCGGCCTTCGTCGTGTTGGAGCTGGACGTAGGCGGCTGCGCTGGCGTCCGATCCGCCGCGCACGGCGTGGGAGCGGTAGTCGGTGACTTTGAAATCTTTCAAACCCGCGGTTTCGAGTGCGTGCACGAAGGCGTTAATCGGGCCGTTGCCGTCGCCTTCGATTTGTTGGGTTTTGCCATCGATGGAAATCGTTGCATTGCAATGCACGCTGCCACCCGATTGATGGACCAAATCGTAGGCGATCAAACCGAGATGGTTTTCCTGATTCACGAAGTGATCGAAAAACGCATCGCGGATTTCATCGACCGTGAGTTCGCGGCCGTGTTGATCGGCGAGATCGTAAATGTATTTTCCAACGATGGGATGCATCGACTTCGGTAAGTCGAATCCGTGTTCGCGATCTAACACATAAGCGACTCCGCCTTTTCCGGATTGGGAATTGATGCGGATGATCGCCTCGTAGGAGCGACCGATGTCTTGAGGATCGATGGTCAAGTACGGCACACCCCAAGTGAGGTCCGCGTTGTCCTTGGATTCTTTCTGGCGACGATCCAGTCCTTTTTTGATCGCGTCCTGGTGGGAGCCGGAGAACGCAGTGAAAACCAACTCGCCCGCGTATGGCTGACGTTCTGGGATCGCGAGGCGGGTGAATTTTTCGTATTTTAAACGGATATCCGTCAGTTCTGAAAAATCCAGTCCGGTAGGAATTCCGTGGCTGTTCATGTTCAACGCGACGGTGACGATATCGAGATTCCCCGTACGTTCGCCGTTGCCAAAAAGTGTTCCTTCCACCCGATCCGCGCCCGCCATCAAGCCAAGCTCCGTGGCCGCCACTCCGGTGCCCCTATCGTTGTGGGTGTGGAGCGAAATGATGATTGAATCGCGTTTGTGTAATTTCTACCCATCCACTCGATCATGTCTGCGTGGATGTTAGATGTCGTCCACTGCACCGTGTCCGGCAGATTGATGATCATTTTTTTCTGCGGGGTCGGCTGCCAGACATCGATGACCGCGTTGCAAACTTCCGCTGCGTAATCGAGTTCCGTATCGGAAAAGGATTCCGGAGAATACTGCAACACCACCTCGGTTTGCGGGATGGTAGGAACAAGTTCTTTCACCAACTTCGCGCCTTCGATGGCGATCTGCTTGATTGATTCGCGCGAGGCATCGCCGAAAGTGACACGACGCTGCAGCGGCGAGGTGGAATTGTAGATATGCACCACCGCGCGCTTCGCGCCGGCGATAGCCTCAAAGCTGCGACGAATAAGTTGCTCACGGGTCTGCACCAGAATCTGAATCGTCACATCTTCTGGAATGCGATTTTCCTCAATCAAGCGACGGCAGAAATTGAATTCCGTATCGGCTGCCGATGGGAAACCGATCTCGATTTCCTTGAAACCAATCGCCACCAAAAGCTCGAAAAACTCGAGTTTTTCCTCAATCGACATCGGCTGCGGTAAAGCTTGGTTGCCGTCACGGAGATCGACCGAACACCAGATCGGAGCACGGGTGATCATCTGGTCCGGCCAGGTGCGGTCGGGCAGAGAGATCGCCGGAAATGGGCGGTATTTGGAAAGGCTGTTCGGCTTCATGACTAGGACCGCCACAAGCGGCGGGGCGGCAGGTTAGTCAAAACAATAGCTAGGGCGCAAGGCTTGCGTCACGAAAGGAACCGCGATTTCAAATCGCGACTGCAATGGCTGCGTTCGCCGATGATAATTCGCTTGCGAGGTCGCGATTTGGAAATCCCGGTTCCTGTCATGGCCCCACCGTTTTCCGCCAGGCCTCGACCATGGATCAGGAAGAAACTGAAAACCCATCACTTCCTCCAAATCCAGCGCATCGCTTCCGGAAAAATGGCGCCCATGTGTTTGCCGCTGTGGCCGCCCTCACCCCATACGTATTTGTAATCGTATTTCTTGAACTTCAATGCCGCTTCCATGGCCATGTTCCCTAGGGGCCAATTGCCGTGTTCATTGTCCAAATCGTTGATTCCATCTTGGAAAAACCCACGGATGGGTTTGTTTTCGGTTTTCCGTATCATGCCGGGATAGGCATCACCGCCCCGAATATTGGTGAACGATCCGATGGATGAAACCACTTTCCTGAACGAATCGGGACGCTGCCATGCGACCGTCCACGCACAGATACCACCAGAACTGGCACCGCAGATGGCACGCATTTCGGGGTCTTTGGTCAGGTTGTAATCTTTGCCGATGAGCGGCAGGATTTCATCGATGACAAAGGTCGCGTAGTCCGCAGAGAGCGTGTCGTATTCGAAGCTGCGATTGTTGTTTTTCCATGGAGCCTCTGGCTTGGAGTCGCCTTTGTGCCCGGGGTCGATGAAAATTCCGATGACCGGAGGCATTTCCCCAGAGGCGATGAGATTGTCAAAAACGACAGGCACGCGGTAATCCCCCTTCGTATTCACATAGGCATGCCCGTCTTGAAAAATCATCAATGCGGTCTCCTTTTTCGGATCATATTGCGCAGGCACATAGATGTGTATGCGGCGCTTCGTGCCTTCAAAAACCTTGGAATCTGCATAGATAAAATCTGTGACCTTGCCCTGCGGCACGCCTTCTTTCACTTTGGAATCTGGCCCGTGAACCGGCTCAGGTGTTTTGGGGAGGAAGAGTTTGGGCGTGAGTTCTTCGGCAAAAAGCGAAGTGACGAGAGCGGCGGCCAACGCGATGGATTTTCCAAACATCTTAGTCAGACGTTAGTGAACTTGCGGAATCTTTCAAGTAAGCATAAAACCCTGTGAAGCATGCCAGCCGATTACCACACGCACACGCCACTTTGCAAACACGCCACCGGCACCCCCGAGGAATACGTGGCCGCAGCGATTGTAGCCGGATTGACGGAATACGGCATTTCCGATCACGCGCCGTGCCGACCCGAACCTTTTGATGACTGGCGGATGTTGGAAAGCGAGCTGCCGGAATATTTCGATTGGATCGCGCGGGCGAAGCAAGCGGCGGGGGATAAGTTAATCATCCGCTCCGGGATGGAGTGCGATTGGCTGAAAGGCTGCGAAAGTTTCATCGAAGAACTCGCGGGAAAATCCGATTGGGACTATTTGATCGGTTCCGTGCATTACCTCGGCGATTGGGATTTTGATAACCCGATCTGGCTGGGCAAATGGGCGCAGACCGATGTCGATGCCGCGTGGAAAACCTATTGGGATACCTACGCACAAATGGCGGAGAGCGGGTTGTTCGATATTTTGGCGCATCCGGATCTGATCAAAAAGTTTTCCTACTCACCTGCGGGCGATCTGGATCGGTTTTACGACCCAGTGATCGAAGCGATCGCCGCCAATGGTTCGGTGATCGAACTCAACACCGCCGGCCTGCACAAGCCCTGCGCTGAGGCCTACCCCGCGCCACGCTTTCTGGAGCTAGCTGCATCCGCTGGGATTGGCTTGGTCATTTCCTCGGACGCCCACTCACCGAACGAAGTTGCGAGGGATTTTACCAACGCCCGCGAACTCGCCAAGGCCGCCGGCTACCGCGAAACCCAGCTTTTTGAGAAACGGATCAGATCCATCGAAAAACTTTAATGACTTGAGTCTCACTCCTATGAACCCGGTAAATATTCTTTTGGTATGCGTGCTCTGTGGAGCGTGTGTTTCATGCGCAAACAAAGATACAAGAGAGAATTCCCAGAAAGTTTATCAGAGAACCTACAACGACGCGGTTGCGGAGGGTTTGAATCATGAGAGCGCTAACAACCGGGCCTTGCTGATGCAGTCGGAAAACAGCCAAAAGCCCATAAGCGCCAAAGAGAAATTCGCTGGGGACCTTGTAGGCGGACTTTTCGAAGGTTTATTCAAGGGAATACTTGGCTTGGACGATGATTCTGACGACGACTTTACCCAGTGAAATACCCTCCTGAAAAGCACGCTTTCATCAATCTCCGCGCATCTTCCTTGAGATTTAAAGTTTAAAATTTAAAGTTTCCCGCAATGAAAGCCTACCAAGACCTATTGAGCGATGTTTTAGAAAACGGCGAAGTGCGCGGCGACCGCACCGGCACCGGAACGCTCTCGGTTTTCGGTAGGCAGGCACGTTACGATCTGCGCCAAGGTTTTCCCTGCGTCACTACCAAAAAACTTCACCTTCGCTCGATCATTCATGAGTTGCTATGGTTTCTCAAAGGCGAGACCAACATCGCTTACCTCAAAGAAAACAACGTCACGATCTGGGACGAATGGGCGGATGCGGAAGGCGAGCTCGGCCCAGTTTATGGAAAACAATGGAGATCATGGGAAACTCGCGATGGTCGGACGATCGATCAGATCGCGTTGCTTATCGATGGCTTGAAAGGAAATCCACAATCCCGCCGCCACCTCGTATCCGCATGGAACGTTGGCGAGGTCGATCGCATGGCGCTTCCGCCCTGCCACTTGTTGTTTCAGTTTTACGTCCATGAGCCAAAAGACGGCGGCAAGCCCGGACTTTCCTGCCAACTCTATCAGCGCAGCGCGGATCTGTTTCTCGGTGTGCCGTTCAACATCGCCTCTTACGCCCTGTTTACTCACATGATCGCGCAAGTCTGCGATTACGAAGCCCGCGACTTCGTTCACACGTTCGGCGATCTCCATCTCTATCAGAATCACCTCGACCAAGCCCGACTCCAACTCACCCGCGAGCCACGTCCCCTGCCCACTCTGAAACTCAATCCAAATGTGAAATCCATTTTCGACTTCACCTTTGATGACATCTCCCTGGAAAACTACGATCCGCATCCGACCATCAAAGCTCCTATTGCGGTTTGAGATTTTTGAACCACGAATTGCACGAATGACACGAATTTTAATGAGGTTTAAATCTGCGATTCTATCTATCTCCTTCAAACTGAAAACTTTTAACTAGTAACTCATTCAATGCTAACCGCCGTCGTCGCCATGGATCCTAACCGCCTGATCGGAGCTGGCGGCACTTTGCCTTGGCATTTGCCTGAAGACCTCGCGTTCTTCAAAAAAACCACCCTCGGCCATCCGGTGTTGATGGGTAGAAAAACGTTTGAGTCGATTGGTCGCCCCCTGCCAAAACGCCGGAACATCGTCCTCACCAGAGATCGCGATTGGAACCACGCTGGCGTTGATGTCATCCACAGCCCTGCCGAGATTCCGGTCACAAATGAAAAAATCTTTGTCATCGGTGGAGCGGAAATTTACCGCGCCCTCACCGACCGCATCGATGAATGGCTCGTCAGTCACGTCCACAACACCCACCAAGGCGACACCCACCTCGCCCCCTTCGAGGCCGATTTCCCCAACATCGAAGTCGTCGAAACCCACGAGACCTTCACGGTAAAGCGATACTGGAGAGCCGCGCCTCCGGCCGGCTGAGAAATCCAAGAAGCCGGTCAAAGACACGGCTCTCCAGCATTTATTTCCCACGCCGACCTTGACGCAGACCGCATCCTACGGTTCAAAGCGCTTCGACCAATTTAATTTCAACGGAACGATGGCTGAGTGGTCGAAAGCACTCCCTTGCTAAGGGAACGTAGGGGTGACTCTACCGAGGGTTCGACTGCCGAGTTTTGTGAAACACAAAACATTCCTGCCATCCGCGCAGCGCAGACTGCAGGGACGGACCCCGACTTGTCGGGGGTAGTCAATCCCTCTCGTTCTACGAAATAAGGCGGATACAGGATTCTTCACCTATTATTTCCAAGCTGACCTTGACGCACACCGCATCCTATGGTTCAAAGCGGGTCGACCAATTTGATTTCAACGGAACGATGGCTGAGTGGTCGAAAGCACTCCCTTGCTAAGGGAACGTAGGGGTGACTCTACCGAGGGTTCGAATCCCTCTCGTTCCGCCATTTTAAAAAAGCTCCCATCCGGTGATCAGTGCCAAGGTATCTGAGAAAGGGCGAAGAATCCAGAAGTAGGACGAAATAGCCCGAAACTACAAGGTTTCAGAGGATCGGCAGATCGGAAATGGATCTGAGAAGGAATGAGGGGGAAAGTGGCATGTTGCCACGAATCTGAGAAAGATTGCTGGCTGCTTGCATGAGGTGTGCAGAGCCGGTGCAGAGGGTTTGAATTGGCGGTGCAGAGATCATGCTGCGGAGTGGTGGAAAGCTGAGCGGATGGCTCCGGCGCGTTGTGCCATGAGTTTGGCTTGGTGCTCTAGGCGAGCGGTGATGGATTTGATTTCCTCACCGTCACAGTGTTTGACGTGTTTATAGCCTGGTGAGCCTGGTGAGGAAACGATGATGCCACCGGATGAGGCGGCGAGGTTGCGGATCTGGCGCTCACCGAGGCCGAGTGATGCTGAGATTTCCTTGGCTCCGATCCAGCGATCACCGGCGAGGTAGAGCCAGCTTGCGAGGTGTGCTACATCGGCCAGATCGGGTGGTGTGGGTGCGTTCAGGGAAAGCTCTAGCTGCATAATTTCAGGCGGTTTTGGATTGAGCGTTGCGGCGTGCTGCTGCGCGGCTGGTGGCAGTGAAACGAAACTTGGTGAGTTCGATCTCGGAGAGCTTGCGCCACTCGCTGGTACCGAACTGATCGCGGGCGATAGATTTAAGGTATGGCTCCGGCAGGCCAAGGGCATTGATCGCGTAGATGAGGCGGTCGCAGGGCTGCTGTTTCTCGCGTGTTGGTCCGGTGGTTGGTCCTTGTGCTAGGACAAGGTGAGAGCGGAAGTGATCTAGGATGATATCCAGATCGCGGTTGTTTAGAGCTTTGGAGGATTTATTGGATCCGAGTGCTTCCACATGAATCTCCTGGCGTTTGGCATCCGCTTCTTTTGTGGTATATCCGCCAAAATCAATGAGTGATTTCCGAACGTCTGACCAGGTGCGCCAGTAGAGTGATGTTTGGGCTTTTGTCATAACTTAATGGAGTTGTTGAGAGTGCTGTGCGAGCGGAGTGTATTTGTAGCGATCCATGCTCACTAGAAAACGGATCGACATTGCTGCGAGTTGAACGGCCTCTTTCCGCACCGCTTCCTTGCTTGATTTGTGCGGTTCGTAGGTAAGTTGCAGCACTTCCTTTTGTGTCTCTCCAAATTCCTCACTAACCACCGCGAAGGCGTGGAGTGGATCAGTTGGCCAAGTTGGAAATTTTGCAATAGCCCTGGATATTTCAGCTTCTATTTCAGCAATAATAATTGAAGCGTAGCCATTAGATCCCTCTAGGCGCTTGATAGCTTCATCATCGCCCAGCTCTTCTAAAAGAGTTTCGATGCGGTCTAGTTTTTGGCGAGTGGTCATGATGGTTTAATTTTTCATGAGTTCCATCCTTTTGCATCGATCAACCACAGTGGAATTTCTGCAACGGCCTCGCCGGTCTTGATGTTGCGGCGAGCGAATGAAACCTGACTCTTTGGAAAGTAGGCTTCGCGGCTTGGCTCTTCTTGGTCGCGGAGAAAATAAGCAGCGGCAGTTTCACGCACGACAATGCAGCGGACGGTTTCGATGGTGGATGACATGGATTAAAAAAAGGACTTGATGATGAGAAATTAGTTGTTAGGAATTGAGCGTCTCCTCTGAGATAAGCGTTGCCCGGTCCGGGGGGATCACGATGGGCAACGCTTTTTCTTTTTAGCTGACTGGCTCCACGGTGGTGATGTTGTCCCAGGCGATTACGGTTTTGGATTTCGCGATGCCGTCTTTGTCTTTGCTGCGGAGGGCGGTGATGAGCTGAAGATATTTAGGCTGATCCTGAATCGCGGCTTTGGCTTTTTTGCGGAATTTGTGGCCGTCTGCTTCCTTGCGTTCGTATTTGTGAATGACTTTGAAGAGCGCCTTGAAAGCCTTCTCACCGATGAGGGCTTGCACCTGTGCTGCAAGGGTGCTGCCGACCTCAAAACCACCGATGAGGATGTCACTTTCTAGGCGGACAGCGAGCTGGTGAGTTGGACTTGTGAGGATAGCTTGTTTGCCTTCGCGCTCGGCGTCTTCAAGCGGCACGTGTGGGCCACGCAGGCCAGCTGATTCAAGCCGTGCTTCGATGGCTTTCAGCTCTGCGGTGAGGGCGGTGATTTCCCGCTTGATGATGATGCCGCGTGCGATGTCGGCGGTGATTTGTTCGTTGGTCATGATGGTGAAAGTTTGCTAGTTTGAAGTGTTCAGTTTTCAGGCTTCATTTCTGCCTTCCAGGATGGCGAGGCGACGGTTGATTTTTTTGGTGATGCGATCTTGGTCTAGTTCCAAGGCGGTGATATATTTCTCAGCTTTGCGGATGACCGAGCGCTGGTATTTTGTGGCCTTGAGATTCTCGCGTTGATTGGAGGTGAGGAGCTTGCGAAGTTGTTTTGCTTCGGTGGCGTTGGCTTTGATTTCGGCTTTGGTTGGCATGGTATTTAGTAGTGTGTTTTGTTTGAAAATTAGCGTGTGTATCTGAGGCCGATTGAGACGGTGCGGACGGCTGCTTTTTGGGCGTTTACCTCTGCTTTTATATCGGCATATAGACTGAGAAATTTGGAGTCGTAGCCGATCAGCCTGCGGGCGCGGATGATGGCGTGAGTGACTGTGGAAACGCTGATTTTTTTGCCGTTCACTCCTTTGAAAAATCCGGCGATTCTTTGAGCTGGCCAGCCGAAGCAATGGAGGACGTAGAAGACGGCGGTTCTGGCCTCGGAAATTTTAGGAGGGCGCATGCCGGATGTGAGGCAATCGGCATCCACGCCGGTGACTTTTTCAGCGGCTTCGATTGTCCAGGTGAAGATGGTTGAGTTAGGTATCATGATGATCTTGATGGATTGATTTTTTCGCGGCCTTTGTCGGTGATTTGATAGATGGTGAGTCCGTAGTTTTTTTGGATATTCACGTGGCCGTCTGTGACGTGCCGGTCTAGTAATGTTTCAGCGTGTCTGGTTTCGATTTTGAGGCGACCGGCTGCGGAGTCTGCGGTGGTTTGTCCGCTTACCAGGTCGCGAAGGATGGCGTGAGAAAGTGTCATGATTACTTCTTGGCGTATTGGATCTCTCCCATCATCTGGTGGCGGGTTGCTATCGCTGTTTTGACGACCTCGGAACTGAGTTTGACTTTCTTTTTTGAAGCGATGCGGCTGGCGAATTTCAGCGTTTCACAAACGATGCCCAAGCGCCCAGGTGAGTTGGCGATTTTGAGCAGTTCGGCCTGCACATCTTTCGATAGATTTTCCAGATACTGAGCCACGATTGGCTCTACGTCTGACCAATCAAATTCACGTGGCAGGCGCACCGGCATTCCGATGCGTCCAAGCACTTGCTCATACTGGTAAGTTGATTTTGCGATGGCGTTTGAGAAACGCTCTGTGGCGAGGATTCCGAGGCCACAGCCGGTGCGGTCGTGGATGTCGCGCAGGATCTCCAAAAGCACTGGATTTGAGCGGTAGTCATTAGGCAATAAACGGTGCGCTTCATCCACTAAGAGCATGCGGTTTTTGTTGAATGCGCGGAGGATCGCATCGTGCATGTTTGGCACTGATAAGTTGCGGTTGATACCGAGGCAAAAAGCGATCTCTTTGAGCAAGGATTTTGCACCACCGTAAGCCGGTGCGGTGACGAACACTGTGCGGCCATGATTGTTCTCATCACGCCAGTGTTTTGCGGTGACGGTTTTACCCATCCGCGACTCTCCAGTGATCAATGTCACCGAGTTGTTTGCTAAGGCGTAGGAGAGGCCACCGGTGATGAGTTTTGTGATGCGAGTTTCACGGAAATCCGCATTCTGAATTGCGGTGCGCTCGCTGATAATTTTCTGATAGGATTTAATGGCGTTGATCACGCTCGCGAGATCGCCTGTGTAGTCACCTTTTAATGATCTCCAGATAGTGGTCCACGAATAGTTGAGAGCAGCTGCACATTCTTTGGTTGTGAGTTGATTCTCAAGCGCGTGCTGGTGGAACCATGCGAGGGTTTCTGTGGTGTGCGCATCAAGGTTTTTCCAGTTGTTTAAATTGAAAGGAAGGTTGATGCGGCTTTGGGCTGATGAGGCTTTAGCGAGTTCGGATTTTGTGATGGTTTCTTCTGCTGGAGCTACGGTGATGATGTCTGTTTTTTTCATGATGTTGTGTGGAGATGGATGAGATGGTTTTTAGTCGTTGAGCCAGTCGGCGATGTCGGCTTCTGCGATGGGTGCGGCCTGTGGCGTGGTGTCTTCAAAAATGCCTTCGCTTTCTGGCTCGGTTGCTTCCCATTCGTTGGCGCGGCGGGTGGAAACTGCGCGGTGCGCAGCGGCTGAGCGATCTGCTGCTTTTTCTTCCGGTGTGACGGCCTCGCCGGTGACCACGCGGCGGTTGTGCTCGCGCATGTCTTGAGCGTCTTGAACTTGCTCTGCATGGCGGTTGCGGAGCGGTTGCAGGATCTCGGCATTGCGGTGTGCTTTTTGACCGGCTGCAACGATGAGTGCTTGGCGATCTGTGGCGGTGATTCTATTCTCAAGCTGGCAGTGGCCGAGGTAGCGGTCATGCGCGTCTAACAAGAAAAGCGTGTCCGGTGAAAACGGGTTGGCGAAGGCGAGAAATTTTTCACCGTCGCGCAGCTCGCGTTGAGCGCCGTTGAGGTGGATGGCGCGTGCCTGGTAGATCATTTCATCTGGTGAGATGTCTTGATCACGGAAGCGGATGTAGGAGCCTCTGACAGTGACCTCGCGGCCAAGGTCTTTTCCGAGGATATCGCAGATCAGCGGAGCGGGTGCGCGGCGTAGATCCGAGCGGCCAGAGTTCCAAACTTCCAGAGGCGAGAGCTTGCGGCGGCGGGTCCAGTTTTTAGGATCACTTTTTGAAGCGGCTGCGATGATGGCTTGCGACTCTCTTGGAAGATCGAGAAACTGCTGAGAGTTCAAGAATTGGCCGGATCCTGGGATGGCCGTGTATTCTGTGGTGAGGAAGCCGAGAGCTTCCCAGCCCTCAAGCTCATGCTCGGTGCGGCCATTCAAACCGAACTCGTAATAGTCACGGAGGAGAGGAAGAAACTGCGCGTGGAAATCTAACGATGGAAGGCGAAGCAGCTCGGCGCGGTGCGGAACTTTTTTGAGCACTTCAGAAACGATGTTTTTGATGTAGGTAAGCTGGCGATCAGTATTGACCGGAGCGGCGATGCCGGAGTGATGAGAGCCGGTCTGAAGGGCGAGATTGGAAAGATCGTTGTGGATCAGGTTGTGGAGAGATTCCAGAGCTGCCTTTGCGCGGAAGTTACCGCCTTCTGTGCCAGGCCAGTAACCTGTGAGCGCTGCTTGTTTGCCTTCGATTGGCTGGCGATCCACCGAGATGCCGAGGCCGGAGTCATGGAGGATGGCGATGACATCTTCACGAAGAGCTGCGGTGCCGTGCTCAACCATCATGCGTGTGCCACGTGGTGAGGTACCAAAATTCCAGAGCACACCGGCGAGGAAGAAACGCATCTCGCGCTCTTTCAAGCTCTCCATCACGCCAGTTTCCGCATTCTTCATGCGCGGCTTGCAGCCGTAATGGAAGCGGCAGCCAGAGAAGAGATCCAGCACGCCAAGCTCAAGCACGCGCTTCGGAACGGGATCGCGGCCGAGGGTCACGAAGTTATCGTGCCACACGTCGTCAAACTGATAGACGGCACCAGGATAAAGACCGACGCGGGTGGTTAGGACTTGTGCGAGGTTGGCACCGGATTTTGATGAGGTGGAAACTCTGATGGAGCGCAGGCGGCGCTTGTCGGTCTCTTGCTGGATGATGCGAGCGAAGGTGCGATAGCTGAATGGAATGTCAGGCCAGCCAGTGTAGTCTTGGAAGCCTGGTATATTTTCACGCGCAGCCCATGCGGTTTTAAATTTCCGGTAAGCGGCTTTTGAATTGCGGTGATGATCTTCTGCAAGGCCGGTGATCCAGTTTCTAAACTCGCGGCTCTGTGTGCCATCGCCATTGTGGATGATGCGCTTTGCGCGGCGGCCATCTGCAATAGCGGTCCAGTGGCCGTCACTAGCTTTGAGGCTGTAGTAGTAACGTGTGGCTGTGCCGACAGATACTTTCATGGCGCTCGCAACACGTTGCAAAGCGCTGGTGCTGCCAGTGGAGAAATCAACTTGAGAGAATGCCTGCATCCACCGCTGGATCTTGCGGCGTAAATCAAGAGGGCAATCTGCGAATTGGTCGCAGTCAGGATCTGGATGGATGAGGTTCATAAAGTTTCTAGTTGGAAGTTTTCAGTTAGAATTTATCAGGATCAGCGGTCGGGCTGATGAATTTGAGTAAGGGTGAGAAGTCTTCAATTTTCGGGCATGGCATTGTTCTCCAGATGATTTGGCCTTCTGCCATTGGACTCATTTTAGAGAGTAGGGTTTCGCCTGCGTGGTCACAGATTTCTTGGGAACTATAAATCCGGTGGTGGATGGCTTTGAACTCACCGGATTCGTCCACTTGAAGAACTGAGCCAAGATATTTTTGAGTGATCATGAGATGAGGTTACTGAGGGTTTGGAGGGCGAGGAGTTTGAGCTGTTTTGCCTCTTGTCTGTAGAGGCCATACATCTCCTGATAGTGTGGCACTAGGCGGCGCTCGTAATTTTTCTCCGTTGCTGCGCAGATATCCTCAAGATCAACTGCGTAGGAGTAAGCCGCGAGCTGCGCGAGCACGGCAGGGTTTTCTTTGTTAGATGGAAGACGGGCGATGGTGAGAATGCGGGCTTCTTCTTTGGTGAGGTATTGCTCGGTGTGGACTGGAACGATGGGTTCGATGGTTTTCATGGATGAGGCGGTTTGCATGGTGATGATGGATAGTGAAGAGTTCTTGGTTCTTAGTTCTTGGTTGAAAGATATTCACCGCAGAGACGCAGAGGTCGCAGAGGGGCGCGGAGCAAAAGGCGAAGTATGAGGGATGTCAGAAAACTCAATGCGTGTGAGGCATTTGAAATTATTCACGACCATGGTCATGCCTGTTTCGAAGTATTCGGATTTTGGAAAGCCGCAGATAATTGTGGCGCGTGCGAATGGTGGCATGTCTTGATATCGCACAATTTCTGGAACGAATATAATGAGCGGGGTTCTGCCGAACTTTTCCACCTTTGCTAAAAATGGAGTTTTGGTTTTAGCTGTCACCCGCGAAGCGGTCATGGTGATTTGATGTTTTGGCATGATGGTGATGGTGGATGGTTAGGGGTTACTTCTTGGATTTGAGAAACGGCTTGATGGTTTCACGGGCGGATAGGAGTTGATCGTCCAGGTGTTTTAGATCTGCTAGATCGAGAAGCTGGTGCTGGCTGGACTGGATCCACTTCGCGAGGCGTTGCAGGATGTCTGCGGCTTCATCGTGGGCGAGCTGCGCATTTACGTTCTTGCTCGGGCCACGGCCTTTGGTGTGAGTGGCTCCGCCTCTCTTGAGGTTGGCGCGTGGATCCGCTTTGGTGATTCCGAAGTCCATGTAGAGCTGCTGGAGGGTTTGGCCCTCGGTGACTTTGGAAACGGATTTCAGTAGCTTGGCGCGGTTGCCATCCGTGAGTGCGGAAGGTGCAACGTTGCACATGATGGCGAGTGATTTTGAAAGCTCGGTTTGTAACAAGCGGCCTTTGATTCCTTCTGCTACGGCGATGTATTTCCGTGCGGTTTCTGCGGAGAACTCGCAGTTTGACTGCACCCATGATTCCCAACCTCCCCCACTTGCGTTGGGCAGGTCGCTGCGTTTACCAGGCTTGGAAACCTCAGATCTGACCTTCTGCAATTCAAGGCCGCAGAGGATAGCGTAGCCGGTGGCCATGCCAGCAGCGGCCTGTGCGCAGCGGTGGTATTGATTGTGCAGGGCATCTGCGGGGATGGTGCTTAGTGCGTTCTTGCTTAGTGCTGGGAGCACTTCAACGGGCGATAGTTTGATGGCGGATGGCATGGTTTATTTGAGTTGGTTGCAGAGGTAGAATGCGATGGAGAGCAGGGCGGTGATGATGATGAGATCCAGAATGACTGTCTTCATGGGATTAAGTGCCGAGTGATCAGTGAGCAGTGATCAGGACGGTGAGGAAGATGATGATGACAAGCGCGAGCGAGCAGCCGTAGGTAAAGACTCTTGCAAAGTTCACGGGGCGGCGGTGGTTGCGTTGTGACCACTTGGTGGTGGATTGGATGTGATCGATCAGGAACTGATCGCCTGCTTGGGTGGTGTGGATTTTCATGATGGTGATGAGATAGGTTGTTAGAGTTTGATATTGAACATGGAGAGGAGCTTGGGATCTTTGATGAGGGCGGCGTAAACTTTGGCTAAGGTCATGCGCTCGAAATTCAGAATGGTGGAGTTGCTCAATCCTGCGCGGAGGGCGATGTCGCTGAGGCTCACTTCTCCAGGTGGCGGCGCGATGCCTGCCTTCTGGTCTTCCGCAAGTTTGCGGAGTCCTTGATCGAGTTTTGCGGCGGTGGTTTCTTGGAGCATGATTAGGTGAGTGAGTTGATCAGTTAGATCCGTTGAGTAGGCGGGTGAGTTGGAGTTGGCATTTTTCGGCTTCGGAAAGAGCTGATGCAGCGCGGCGTGATTCCTCGCGTTCTGGAGAGCCGACTGGAAACAACTCGGCGATGCCGTGATGAATCATGATCCGCTTCTCGATGTTCATGCCCTCGGATGACTCAATGGCGGTGCTGGCGAGCAGGCGGCGGCATGCGTCGGTGAATTCGGCTTGTGGAGTAGGTTGGCTCATAGTTTGAGTTCTTTGCGGATGAGGTCGGCCACGTCACCGAAGAGGTTGTGGTTGATGGTGAGGTTCACGGCGGTGAGAGATTTGCCGATGGAGTTGGCAAGGTCTGCTTGGCTCCAGTCGCGACTGGCTAAGGCCAACCGGACGGCACCCTTACTGAGGAGTGCTTTGGCTTTATTTTTCTTTTTGGCTTGTGCAGCGGCTGGCATATTGTTAAGTGCTTAAAAAGTTGTTAAGCACAAAGTGAACGACGGTTCACCATTCGTAAAGAAAAAAGTTTACAGAAATTAAAAAAATGTCCGATTTACATTTACGGCTGTTCACCCTCCAAAAAGCCATGGGGATTAAAAAAAAGGAAAAGATAGCCGAGCTACTTAATGTATCTAGGACTATGCTCTACAATTATGAGCAAGGTGATCCGCCTCCACCACGTGAACTATTGTTAACCTTGGATAGACTGGAACGTGAGGCAGGAGTTGAACAATCGTTCACTTCTTCACTCAAGGAAGATACGCCAGCCTATGGGAATTTCCGTTCAATCGGCGTAACTGGTTGGGCACATGCAGGCGAGGCCGAGAGCTACGAGGAAATCCCTGAGCATTGGAAAGGCAAGATTCCAACAGAATGCCGAGATCCGAAGGCGTTCGCTGTGATACTTGAGGGAGACTCGATGGAGCCGAAATACAGCGAGGGAGATTTGTTAGTGGTGCAACCAACAGAGCAGGCGCACAGCGGTTGCCTGGTCGTTGCAAAGTTTGTGAATGATGGCGTGATCTTTCGACGTTTTGAAATTACTGGAAAGATCGTGACACTGGTACCACTGAATCCGCGTTACCAGGCATCTCAGCATAGCCTTGAAGATTTTGCATGGATCTATCCCGTGTGGGGTAGATGGACACAGGTTTGGAGAAAATAGAAATCTAACGATTACACGAAAATGAAAACAACATCGATATGGATCATTGCAGCGGTATTTGCCGTGGCCTCCTGCGAATCAGAAAAAGAGGATCAATACAAAGCAGAAAAAGAGCTAACTGATCAGTCTATCGCATTGAGCAATAAGAGGGCAAAGGAAAGCATGGCAGAAACAGATCGCAGGGTGCAGTTCATTATTGCTGTCAGTGACGTTCAACTCAATCACTCCCTATACTTGATTGAAAAAAGATCTTATGCACGATCTGCATTTTATCTCAGCAAGGAAACAAACGCTGGAGACATTGCGATCAAAGAAATGCAGTTAGCAGAAAAAAAGAGATCGCTGGATGAGCAGCAGGAAAAACTTAATGAAGCGATTTCTAGGCTCACTAAGTATGCGCCTGATGCCGATACGCTCAAAAAAATGACAGATGAAATGAGTGAAAAACAATCGAGTTTCCAGAGTGTCCTAGACTCTTCCTTGCTTATCATGAAGCACGGCGGTAGCGAGGATATAGCAACTGCGGATAAGGCATTGGAAGCTGTAACCGGAACTCCCCTTTTTATTTGGTGGAAGTCTCCGAGATAAATAACAACGATATCGAAATATGAAATACATCCCCTACATCCTGCTTTTTTTCACTGTCGCGTTTGGTGCGATGGTTGCACCTCCAGCCGTGTATGTTGAGAAGAGCATCGAAGAGGTCTCAGCTGAACAAACTCACTGGCTAACCACAAGCTCTGGAGTGCGGCACAACAGCACCTGCCGCTGGTTCAAGAATAGCAAAGGCAGAATGTGCGCTTCTGATGAAGGAAGAGCGTGCAAGGTTTGTGGAGGGTGAAGTGGCAGAACAAAGATTTAAAATTTATGAATAATGAGACCAAACATAAGAAGGGCTTTTCAAAGATCGCAGATCTAGCGGGAGCTATCGATTTCAAGAGTCAAGATCTAGAAACGGCTTTCCGAGCTTATATCAACAGAGTTGATGAAGCTGATCGAATTTGGTCTCCGTCAGCAACATCGCAGGTTTGCAGGATGATCGTTCAAATTCAAGATGACGGAAAATCCATCTGCGGGAGATTAGTCGAGTATGAAAAAGGGAAAGGGCTGGAAGTGATAAGAAGATCTATCACTGAAGCAGCTAAAGGATCTGAGGTTAAAGACGAAGCTCCCCCACAGCCACCAAATGGCTATGAACAAGAAATTATCGACTCGTCTCTGTTCTTTTCATTGAAAGGGAATCACATCGCATTGATGCAATCAGTAACCTTGCAAGTTGGAGCATTTAGAGATCACTTGAACTGGATGTTAATGAATAAGCCAGAGGGGCAAACGTCCGGACTTATAGCGATCAAAGATAGAATCATTACCAGCAGAAGAAAGCTTATCGAAAAACACGGGGTTGCGGAGATCTTCATTGGAAGTAATATTGAAGATGTATTTGGATCCAATAACTTACCCGAAGACTGTGGAACTTTGGATCTTGTGACAGGCATGTTTAAGGGATTTTTTAAAAGTGATTCAGAAGATGCACTAGCCAAAAAAGGATTCGATCACTTGAGGCTATTTGGCATCAGGACCGAAGTGAGATTAAAGGCAAAAACCTCTGCTGGAGCCAAAACGAAAGAATTGGTCGATACATTAACCCTTGGACTTCAAGAGAATCTCGCTGGATTGAAAATCACGTTAAGCAATGGCGAAGTGATAAAAGGAGAAAGTTTAGTTGAAAGTATTAAGTTTCCAGTAGAGCATTTTGACGGGAGACCTGCCGTTACCCAGATCTACACAAATTTACGTTCCATGCTCTCCAATTAGATCTAGAACAGAAGATCAAGATATTATGAGACTCCTTAACAAAAAGGCATTCGATTGGTTTTTTTCTGCCATCGTAGCTGTTTCTTTGGGCTTGCTCTCAACTCAGATTGGTCTCCTTCAATCCGCAAAATTACTTCCCTTATTGGCGGTTCCTCTCGCTGGATTTGTTGTCGCAGCATTCAACCTCCGCTTCAGAATGTTAGACACGGTGCAAAAATTAACACTAGATCACGGTGAGAAAGAGGGATTCAAACGCCTTTTCCGCCGCTGCAAGAAAGCCATAAATATTTCGATTGTTTGCTTTGTTTTAACGACATTCTTAATGGCTGTCGGATCTGTGTTTGCGCAGTTTGATTGCTGGGCATCCATATATATGGTTTCCGTAGCGTGGTATTTTTTCGTGGTGTCACTGCTTAAATTTATCAGAATACTGGAAACCTTTGGAACACTTGAGGATTTCAACCTTTCGAAGATCTAGGATCTAAGAAAGCGGCGGAACGCCACTCAAACGGTCTGCCGCGAGACGCGACAGCTACAAATTTGAATGCCCATGCTACACTGTGTGCATGGCAAGCCAAATGATGCTGTTTGAGACCGAGACTCGCGATAATGGCGATGGGTCTTTTACGTTGCGGCCTAAAGCTGTTAGGATAGAACGGGAGATCCGCGTGAAGAAGGCAGCGAAGATTCTTGGCTATGGCAAAGATGCGGTGCGTCGCTTGTGTGAGCTTGGTGAAGATCACGGTGGTTTGAGGGCTTACCAGCTACCATCTGAGCGTGGCAACGCGCCGTGGAGGATTGACTGGGAGTTCCTGATGCGCTACAAAGAAAGCCGTCAGCGGGAACGCTGACAGTTGCTAGTTTCTAGTGTTCAGTTCTCAGTAAAGACTTGGTTGTTAGACCGAGTTTGAGAAAGGGATTTTAAATCCCTTCTCCAGATTGTGAGGGTGTCTGTGGGGTTGTGCGGGTGTGTGAAAAAGGATCTTAGGAGAGTTGTGCCATGTTGTGTGCCTCGACCGACCACGTCGCCTTCAACGTTTTGCTGTAAATCGTAAAGGCGGCGTGGCTCGGAACAATTCAAAGCCACACGACCATGAAAAAAATCAACTCGCAGATCCGTCACTTGCTTACCTTCCTTGCCGGAATAGGCACTTACTTTTTAGGACTCAACCTGATCGATGCGGAATCCGCAGAGAAGCTCAATGCAGCGGGTAAGGATCTGATTGAGCCACTTATGATTTTCTTCTCAGTGCTTGCGGTGGCTCTCAGCCGGTCCGCGATGATCTGGCTTGGCCAACGTGTGCCTGCTTTAAAAAATCTCTTTGATGAAGAGAAGGTGAACGATGGAAAAGGTAAAAGTCCTAGTGGCGGGGGTGATGCCCTGCCGCTAGGCATCCTTCTTATTTGCTCGCTCTCTTTGCTCTGCCTGCCCTCTTGCGGCACCGGCTTTGTTGGCAGCCTTTCATACCGCGATGCGGAGTCAGGTGCCAAAGGTGGCCTGGCGTTCGATGGTGAGGGCTCACCGCACGGTTTTTTCCGGTTGCCTATCTTCAATCCTAAGACGGGTGAGCAAGTGGGTGAAATCCAAGCAACCAAGTAATTTTTCAGGGCAAGGCCGAGCGGCTGAGATTTTCCAGTGAGTGCCTAACGGTGACAAGCAGAAGCCTTCCCTGAAACCCTTTCTAACAAAACAATCATGGAACCATTCTTTGACACAAACCCGCAGCACCTGGTGCTGATCCCCACGCTCAGCGTGCTGACAGGAAACTGTGAGCAGTGCGGCAACGAGGGCGGTGTCTTGGTCATGTTCAGCTTCTTAATCTGGAACGCTGGTTTCGCCATTGGAGGGGAGTGCAGTCATTAAAAATATGAACGCGAAGCAGATCGAACAATTTGACAAATGGGTGGAGAGCCTTGGCTTGAAGCATTACGCACCGCATGAAGTTCGCTTCCTTGGAAACTCGCATTATGCGAGCGGCAAAGCCCAGGGCAAAAACGGACTGCCGCCGAAAGAATTACGCTCCAGGTTGGAGCCGGTGTTGCTCGCTGCGGATGAGGCCCGTGAGAGACTTGGATCCACCATCATCATTCTCAGTGCGTATCGCACGCCGGAATATAACAAGGCCATCGGTGGTGCGAAAAAGTCCAGGCACATGGAAAGCGATGCACTCGATCTCGCCGCGCCTAAATCCACTGCTGCCAAACTGCATGCCGTTTTGAAGCAGCTGCGCACAGAAGGCTACTTCACAGGCGGCATCGGGAAATACCCGAACTTCGTCCACATCGATAACCGAGGAACCGACGTGAATTTCTAAGATGAGAGCAAACATCATCATATACAACAGCCTGGTAGATGCTCCGCAGCTTGAAGATGCGGTGCGCTCACTAAGCGATGAGGAGCTGCGCAACGTGCGTGGTGCGCTGGCCAGAGGTGACTTTAACAGCTGGCCTGCTGACCTGGTGCATGGCGTCTGCATCGTGGAAAGCAGCGAGAGATTTATGCTTCAAGAAACCAGAGACCAGAAACCAGAGGCCAGAGATAAGTGCCATGGATCGGAGGTGGTTCAGTGATCGCGGAATTTTTAGCACAGACGGATGCAGCGAAGGGCTCTGATTCTGTTTCGCTCGCTGCACTTGGAACTTTTGTTGCCGCTGTGCTCGGTGCGGTCGGTGCGCTTCTTGCTAAGAAAAAAGGCAAGGAAGAGGGCAAGGAGGAAGAGAAACAACGCCGCGTCTCGATTGATGGCCAGCCTATCGGTGTGAAGTTGGATGAGCGTTATGTGACTCACTCGGAATTCACCGCTCACATGGGACGCGTGGAGGTAGACATCACCGAGATCAAGGATTCCCTCAAAACTGACCGCTCCGTGGCGAGGGATTCGGAAAATAAAGTTCACAAACGCATAGATGCAATGAGTGAGCGCGTTGGTGACAGGCTCGGGAATTTAGAAGGAACGGTTGTGGGGATTAAGAACACAACCGACAAGCTGCTGGATCTGGCACTTGCCGATCACGCGAAACCGAAAGGAGGCAGGCAGTGAATCTGGAACGCTTGATCCTAGAAAAGCTCAACCTCGTGCATCCGCGCATGCTTTCCAAAAACGTGCTGTGGAGCGACTGCCGGTTGGAAGATCCCAAAATCTCTCTCAGCGATATCGAGAACACTCTCAACAAGTTGGAAGCCAAGAGCCAAGTCACCGTGGTGAACGGTGAGGATGCTACTCGAATCAAAATCACCACAGACGGGATCGCCCGTCTCTTAGAATGAATGAAGCCAGACAAAAAACCAAGAGCCGACAGCAAGCTGGATTCCATGCCGGAAAGCCGCGTGCTGGAGCTGCGCGATGGAATGCTTTCCGGATGGTCTCACGAGGAATGCAAGAGCTGGCTCGCCACGGAGTGTCGTGTTACTTGCTCTGGATCTGCTCTTACGCAGTTTTACAAACGGCATTGTGTGCCGATAGTCCGCGAGAGCAGACAGCTCGCTGCAGTGAAAGCGGAAGCTATCGTAGCGGATGCGGGACGCACGGATTGGAACACTGGAACGCTGGAGCTGGTGAAGCAAGTCAGCTTCGAGATGATGAGTGGCCAGCGCACCGATCCGAAGACGGCCGAGAAATTCATCAAGCTAATCCTCAAGGCGGATGCGCAGGCGCAATCCCGCGAGAAGCTAACACAGGCGAGCAAGACCAAGATCGAGGATGGTCTGGATGCACTCTTCGCGGAAATCAAAGGCAACAAAAAAGCAGAGGCACTCTTTGCACAACTCAGGGAGGTGGTGGCAAAAGCATGAGCGGTGCTATCAAACATTTGGCTGGGCGGATGGAATCCGCCGCCACGGGTGAAGCTCCAAAGGCTGGATCCCTGAAAGAGTTTTTACTCAACCATGCAAAGGTGAAATTGCAAGGTGGAGAATATGGCAACTATTCTTTCGAGGGTAGGCCGGTGCTGGAATACATCACGGATCTCTTTGATCACGTTTTAGGAAGTCACACTGGGATCATGCTTCCAGATTCTACGATCGACATCTGCGGCGGCGCTCAATGGGGAAAAACCGTTTGGGCTCTAAATGCAGGAATCTATCTAACAAGCTGCCGTTTTTTAAATTGGGGAAACTTCCTTCCAGATGATGATCTTGTGCAGGGTATCGTTGATACCAAGTTACGGCCTGATGTTATTGAGCAGATCGATGGACTGCAGTCCATGATGGAGCTTGGCACTACTGTAACGAGCAAAGGTAAAAAGATGGTGAACCGTAAAGGTGCTTTCATGGTCACAGATGGGAAGCGCAAGGCGTTCGGCATGATCCGTGGCATGGGTAAGATCCCAACAACTTTCTCAATGGATTGCGCGATGGAGGATGAGAAAGACGACATCCCAGAGAAAAACTCAAAATTCCTTTCAGGCCGGATGACAGCATCTGATCTCCGCTTGAGTTCAAGTATCGGCACGCAGCGCAAGCACGGACGCGGCCAGCATAAGCAATTCATGGCAGGCACTCAGACGGTGCAGCTTTTCGATGTTCCTGGTGAAAATAGGAAAATCAACATTGAAGAAAACTGGCCGCAGGTTTGCCGCATGGCTGTTGATGGCACACCTAAAATTTCTGATCCAAAGCTGACATGGGTAGGAAACTTCAAAGATGAGGATGGCACGATCTGGGATTATGATCCTGCTGCGGTTTTCTATGTGGCTGATCCAGAGACAGGAAAAGTGCTGGACCGGAGCAAACCATTTTATCATGAGCGCAGACCAGAGCGAGTGAAGCTCCGCAAGTGGTCAGTCCGTGTGGCGCAGGTTGCTATCGAAGCAATCAGCTTGAGCCAGCCAGTGAGCCGATGGCAATCAGCCGTTGCTGATCCAGAGCAGATGGAAGTTTTCTACTGCGATGTTTTAGCGCTTCCTAAAAATAGAAGCCAAGCACTCACACCAGAGATCATCTCAAGAGCACGCAGCATTGAGCAGCCTTTTGATCTACGCTTATCTCTCCGCGAAGGATGCACAAGTTTTGGTGGCATTGATACGGGTAACCGTTGCTGGTTTTTTGGCCGCGAAGTTGAGAGCGAGTTTGTAAAGCGTGCTCTATGGGCAGAGCAAATTCCACTTGGTGATCTAGTTAGACGCGCAGAGGTGCTTTTCTATAAGCTCAATCTCGGAGCGCTCTTCATTGACTCTCATCCGGCCGTTGATCAAGCGCGTGCGCTCACCTACAGGCTTAATGGACTTGATGGGATCAAGTGGCCAGTGGTGGACAATCCAGAATCCGCCCGCATCCAGTTCCCTGGTGGCCTTGTTTGGGATGGGCCGAATAAGCGCTGGGAGAATCTCCGCTGTGCCGTGGTCATGTTCACCAAGAAACAAGGTGGTGGTATTGAGCAGAAGATAGGCAGCGATATGCAAGCTGGCTATACGAAGTATTATCCAATCATCCACTGCAGCCGCTTTGATACGATCAACCGCTCTGTGCAAGAATACCTTGGACCGGAAGAGCAAGTGACACGGATCACGGAAGATAAGCAGCTTATCGATGAGCCAGTCATGCGCATGCCTCAGCGTGTTACAGGCAGTCCAGCGATCGTGGAAACTCTTGAGGCACATCTCGTCACTGGATCTGAGAAAGGCGAGGATGGGAACTTTGTGGATGAGTGTGAAAACCACCTTCTTTTGGCGAATGGATATTCTGCTCTAGCAGAACTTATGGCAGCTGGCCGCAAGGCCGCAGACTTCGATTACGACGCTGTCGAGACCAAAGGCAGAAATACCGGAAGGAGGGCGCTGTGAGCGGATTCCAAACTTCGCGCAGAAACGCCCTTTTTAGGCGGGGGTCTCTAAAAGTGGGACTATCGGGCGGAAAAGCCGTTCTGCGGCCTTCACGTCGATTTGCAATGGGTTTGCAGAGAAGTGAGAAATCTTTAGCGATGGGAGAAATGATCTAATGGCACCAAGAGCGAAAAAACAGGCATCCATCACGGATGCGGAGTCGGTGAAAATGTATCGCAAGCAGCGGTGGAATCCACTGCGCTCACTAACACCGGAAACCCTCACCCGTGCCCTGGATAGTTTCGAGTATGGAGACCTGCGTGAGTTCGCTTTGTTGGCCGAGGTGATCGCCGAGCGCGATGACACGCTCAAAAGCGTGAAGCCAAAGCGTGAAAAATCCGTTTCTCGCCGTGATTGGAACATGATGAAGCGGGAGAAATCCGATGCTGCGGATAAGCATGCAGAGATTCTTGAGGAGTTCTGGAACAACATCCGTGCAGAAAACGCCTACGATCGCAATGAGCGCGGCGGAATGTCCCGCTTGATCAAGCAGATGATGACAGCGGTGAGCTATCGCTACGCCGTGCATCACATCGTTTGGAAGCCCGCACCGGGTAAACTCCGCGCTACTTTTGAATTTGTGCCACTGTGGTTTTTCGAGAACCGCGAAGGCCGCCTGCGTTTTGTTAAAGATGGCACCAGCGTGACCGGTGAGGATATGGACCCTTCCCAGTGGATGGTCACCACGGGTGACGGCCTCATGGTTTCCTGTGCGATCGGCTACATCGCGAAACGCTTCTCTATCCAGGACTGGCTCGCGTTCTCTGAAAAATTCTCCATGCCAGGCACGCTTGGCCGCACCTCGGCCGCGAAAGGATCATCCGCAGGCAATGCGATGAAAGCAGCTGTGGAATCCTTCGGACAAGACTGGGCTGCTGTGATTTACGGTGATGATGGAAACTCCAAGATTGAGCTGGTGCAGCCGAACGGCAACCCAAGCGCCATGCCTATGCCAGCTCTCATTGAGCGAGTGGACCGCAAGATGGCCGCACTCTATCGTGGTGCGGATCTCAGCTCCATGTCTTCCAAAGACGGCGAAGGCACCGGCGCATCTCTCCAAAGCGAGGAGACCGATATTTTAGAAGCCGATGACTGCGAGGTCATTTCCGAGACTCTGCAAGAAGTGGAGCGCATGGTCATTGCCTGGCACTTTGGAAAAGGTGTAGAGCCACTGGCTTACATCCAGATCCAGCCACCTGTGCGCGAGGATAAGAAATTTGTCCTGGAAGCTGGCGCGGCACTGATGGCTGCCGGTGTGCGAGTCGCTAAGAAAGATTACCTGGAGCGGCTCGGCTTCGCAGAAGCGGATGATGATGAAGCAGCTCTTGGCGAAAAATCCAACGCTCAACTTCCAAATCCCAAAATTCAAGAAGCCAATGCCGCAACCGCGCAGCCTCTCCGCGATGCTCTTGCAGCAGACTTGCAGCCGTTGGGCGATGCGCTTTTTGCAGCGGCGGAAGCTGGCGATATCGCAGCGATCAAAGCAGCGGTGAAAAAGATCTCCCAGGACATGCCGGACTTTTTGGAAAGCAGCGCTCTAGCAGATGCCCTTGGTGATGAACTTCTAACACAACTCCTTGCCGACTCATGAAAAAGAAACAATTTGAAATCCTTGTGAACGCTAAAGCCCTGCTTGGGGTGGATTGGGAAATGATCGCGCCGTATGGAGACTTTCCATCTGCGGACCGCAAGCGCACGCAACGCTTTGGGAAAGCACAGGCAGATC
Organism: Akkermansiaceae bacterium; assembly: GCA_031419275.1. GTDB lineage: Bacteria > Verrucomicrobiota > Verrucomicrobiia > Verrucomicrobiales > Akkermansiaceae > Luteolibacter. The sequence goes on from JANOKJ010000066.1 coordinate 25,067, forward strand.
AGATGGTGGCGCATTTCAATTCTATTTGGAGCCAGATGGGAAATATGTTCCGTGGCGTTCCTATCTTCCATGGTCATCCAGATGTGGATCCAAAGAACTGGACCGATGATCGCCGCCTCGGAAAAATCACAGAGCTAGAGGCACGTGAAGACGGCCTCTACGGAAAGCCAGAATACAACACTCTCGGTCAAGACAACGCTCAGCAAGGCTGGTGGGTATATCCATCGCCAACGTGGCTGGCTCCTAAGAGCAGCTCAAACGTAGTCCTGCCGGATGAGTTACTAAGCATCGGCCTTGTGAACCGCCCTAACATTTTTGAAAGCCAGCCGTGGACAAATTCTGCGGAGGAAGAAGAAAACGAAACTGAAAACCAAGATAAAATCATGAAAGAAAAAGCATGCGCCCTTCTGGGCTTAGATCCGGCGAAGGCTACTGATGAGGAAATCATCGCTGGCCTCGAAAACCTAAAAGCCGCAGCTGATGAAAACTCCGCCGCGAAAACAAAAGCAGGTGAGATGGAAGTTGAGGCCAACGATGCCAAGACCAAGATCGCTAGCTTCGATGAGGAAAAGAAACGCCTCGAAGAAGAAGCTGCTACTGCGAAAGCCGCAGAGGCCAATGCCCGCAAGATCGCAGCCAACGTGGTTGTGGATAGTGCGATCGCACGCGGCGTGATTGGAGAGGCCGATCGCGATGTCCATACCAACAGCATGATTGCTGAAGGCGCGGATCTTGCCGACCTCAGCAAGAAGCTCATCGAGAAAAAGCCTGAGATGAACACCGGCGCTCTCGATCTTGGTGGCCGCAAGGTCGCGATCAGCAACGAGCGTGAGCGCGGTGCTGCTATCCAAGAGGAAGTCAACAAGCGCATGCACGCAAACAGCCAGACCTACGATCAGGCTTATCAGGCCGTGAAGAAGGATCCGCAGTTCACCCGCCTCTTTGAAGCGATGAAACAACCAGAGGTGAACGCCTAACGAATTCTAAATTCTAAACTCTAAATCATAAAAAAATGAACAAGGAAGACTTAAAAGCAGCACTCACGGAAAAGGGCATCGCCTTTGATCCGGAGGCAACGAACAAACAACTCACCGAGCTGCTTGAAAACGCACCGGCATCCACTGCACCTGATCAAGATGAAATCAAACCATCCGTGATCGATCTGAAAGCCGCAGCGGAGCTTGAAAAAGCAAAGCCAGCGGAAGCGCCGGAAGGCATCACCGAGGAGGCAATCCTTGAAAAGACCCGCTTCGGCCTGAGCCGTGAGCAGGCAATCGAAATTTTGCAATCGCAAGCAGCGCATGATGCGGAGCTGGCGAAAGCGGAAAAAAACAAAGGCAAAGCGTAAGCCGAGCCATCACAACGAACGAGACCAAACAAAAACAAAAAATATGAAATTGCAATATATCGCCATGATCATCATGGCCGCACTGTTGGTGCTCCCGCTCTTCGCTGTCATGGCGCGGGCTGCGAGCGTGAAGTCCAAAGAAATCTTCGCAAATGCTGCGACAGATAAAACCCTCGAAGAAGGCAAAGCAACCGTAGTTGCTGAAGCAGCCTTCGGCACCCGCTACTTGCTCGCTGCAAAAGGCACTGCATCGCGCTCTGCGATTCTCTGCACCGCAGCGCTCGAACCGCTCGGGCCGATGTGTGATGAGCCTGAGATCGGTGATTCTGGAACGGTTGAGCTACTCGGCGCTGGCAGCAAAACCGTGCGCGTGATCGCTTCCAAAGCCATCGCAGAAAACACCCGTGTTTATGCTACCGCTGGCGGCAAAGTCACTGATGCAGTGGTAGTTGGTGCCTATCTCGTCGGCAAGACGCAGCCCGGCTCTATCGCCGCAGCTGATGGTGATCAGATCGTGATCATCCCCTGCTTCCCTGTTGTAAACCCTGCCTAATCTTTAAGCAGAAAACTGAACTCAATTTTTAAATTTTAAAAAGATGAAAAGAACAATTAATTCCAAACCAGGTGCCAAGATGGCATTCCTTAACGCGCTCGCGCTTTCTCCAACTGCCATCAAAGATGACGGTGGATTCCAGCACGATCGCATCGTGGAGGCAAACGCCTCTCTTCTCACCGAGAGTTACTTCTCGGAGCCATTGACCAACTATGCAGTTGGTTTCCGCGATCCTAACAACATCGAAGAAACGCTGAACTTCTTCGCCCCAGAGGTGAAGGTGAACCGCCGCTTCGAATACGCCGAGCACACCAACGCTGAAGAGTTTTACTCTGATGGCGATGATGACGAGCGTGCGATCGGTGCGGACTTCGGCTCAGTGGAATACACTTCTGAGAAGATCAACGCAAAGACCCTGAATCGTGGTCTTAAAATCTGCGTGGATCTCGATGAGGTCGCGGACAAGGAAGGCTGGCGTGAACAATACACCGGCAAACTTCTCCGCCGTCTCCGCCGCAACTCGCTGCGCCGTGCGATCGCTCTTCTGAGCGCCGCTGCCACCAACACCGCAAAGACCTGGGACACTACCGCTGGGAAAGACCCGGATCAGGACGTGATCACGGATCTCATCGCCGCTGCTACAGCAGCCGGTGTGCGTCCGAACCGCGTCGGCTACGGTGACACCGCAAACTCCAAACGTTTGCTCGCTCACCGGGCACAGAACAGTGCAGGTGGTTTTGCATCCGCAGGCCTCACCACAGACCAAGTTGCAGCATTCCTCGGCGTGGACAAAGTCCTCGTCTCCAAGGAGCGCTACAGCACTGGCGGTGCGAAAGCGGAGATCCTCTCCAACCTTGTGTTGATGTTCATGGCTCTCGATGGTGCAGATACCGAAGATGCTTCCAACATCAAGCGTTTCGTCACTCCTACTGAAGGTGGTGGCCTGGTGCGCGTTTACGAGCGCCAGATCAATGCGAAAAACTACGAGATCGTGGTTGAGCACAACGAGCTGATCAAAATCACCAGCACGCTGGGCATCCGCAAGTTCACTGTTAGCTAACCCGGACGGGACTCCGGTTCAAGAGATGGGCGGCCTCCTGGCTGGTTGCGCCGCCCATCTTTTCACCGGGGATCTGAACGATCACCTCTCACACTCTGAAATTTTAATCAAATGGCTTGGATCACACTTACAGAAGACGATGCACGGAGCGCACTGAGCGCACCGGAGCTTGCTGCTTATCAAGCGGCAGCGATCGGTAGTGGACAAGATCCGCTTGTGGACATCACTGCAACGGCTGTGCATGAGGCCCGCGCCCACATTGCAGACTGTGCGAAGAATCAGCTTGCGGAGGGTTTGACCGTTCCGGAGCGCATCGTTCACCACATTCTTGCCATCATTCGCTTCCGCATGATCACACGGCTGGATCTGGAAGTCTCAGAAGACCGCCGCATCGAGTATCGGGACGCACGAAAATTTCTTGAGCGCGTGAGCGAGTGCAAAGTCGCCATCGAACTGCCAGAGGGTGCAGTGGAAGATGGTGGATCCGCAGAGAACATCGAACTCGTGGAAAGCCAAGACCGCAACTTCACCAGGACAAAACAATCAGGCTTATGAAAAAACTTCCACTCATCAAAGGACTCCTCCACGCCATCGCGGCCACCAAGGCGCGGGCGGTGCAGTATGCGAGCGAGAGCCGGTCACAGACTATGGATCCACGCTCGGCCCACGAGGCCGGACAATCTGCCGACCGCTGCGCTGTGGAGGTGCAGAAGTTTGAAAAGCTGCTCACCGAGGATTCTGACATGATTCTCCAGATCCACACGATCTGTGAGTTCATTGAATTCCAAAAAGAAAAGACTCCGCACCGCCAGCTGGCACTTCGTTGCCTTGAAACTGCGGAGATGCATTTACGCCGCGAAATCGGAGATGAGCCGAAACTTTAAATCTGAATTATTTTGACCGAAGAAAACTGCACACACGTTCCTGATGAAGATCTTGCGATCTTGTTAGACAATCTTGCCGAGGCGATCCGTAAGCCTGTGCGCGAGGTTGGCTCACCGCTGCCGGTTGTCGGCTGGCAAGGTGGCAAGCGTTGGCTGACCAGCGAGCTGCTGCCGCTGATGCCTGAGCATAAAGTCTATGTGGAGCTTTTCTGCGGTGGTGGTGCATTGCTCTGCGCAAAGAAACCATCCACCACGGAAATCATCAATGACCGCAATTCTGAACTGGTGAATCTTTACCGCAGTGTGAAGTGGCATTTGCCAGAACTTCTCCGCGAGCTGGATTGGTGCCTAAACTCCCGCGAGGAATTCGCAGGATTTAAAGAGCAACGAGGCCTCACGGAGATTCAACGCGCTGCGCGTTGGTTCATGCGGATGAAAAATGGTTTCGGTGGATCCGCAGATCATTTTGGCCGCGCACGCATGGGCGGTGGTGCCGCGCACTCTTCCAAGAAAAACCGCATGGCTTTGCTGAGAGCTTTCAACACACGCCTGGACAAGGTCGTGATTGAGAACCTGGACTGGAGAGAATGCATGGAACTCTATGATTCCAAGCAGGCGCTTTTCTTCTGTGACCCGCCATACACCACCGGCAAGGCGCACTACGGTGCCTGGACAATCGATGATCTCGCGCAGTTCCGCGAGGAGGGACTCGATCAAATGAAAGGCACTTGGATTCTCACGATTGATGACACGCCAGCGAATCGCGGACTGTTCAAAGATTGCTTCATTAAAAGCTACACCCGGAAAAACGGGATCTCATCCACTGGACTTTATCACGAGCTGATTATCCGCCCGAAAGATGGACGGCATAAGAAATAAGAATGAGCGAAGCACTTACAAAATTGATTTTTGAAGCCGCACGGCAATCCGCTGCGCGTGGTGTGATGCCTACTAATCTTGGTTACTACGATATCCGAAATGAGATAGAGGCAGAGGTGCGATCGCGCTCGGTGTTTGTTTCCCGTGCTGCGAATGTGGATTTTCTTTCTAAGGTTAAAGAAGTGGTCACGGCCGTAGCGGATGGTGAGATGGATCAGGCAACGGCACGGTGGACATTGTTAGAGACGCTTCGCGCTCTAGGCTACACGCCAGAAGGCGGTTTCCCGGACACGGAGCCAGGACAAGTTCCACCGGCACTGCGCGGAACGATCGAGGATCTATCTTCCCGCCGCAGGCTGGATCTTATTATTGATACTCAGAGGGACCTCATGCGCGGCCTTGGCCAGAAAGCACGTGGCAGCACGCAGGAAGAGCTTGAGCAGTGGCCTGCATGGGAGCTGGTGCGGATCTATGAGCGCGATGAAAAGCGCGATTGGTTCTCACGCTGGTTGATCGCTGGGGGAAAACTTTACGAAGGCCGCATGATTGCATTGAAAGGTGATCCGATCTGGGGTGAACTTGGAAGTGCAGGAAATTTTGACGACGCTTTGGATGTGGATTTTCCGCCCTTTGCTTTTAATAGCGGCATGGGTTGGAGCGGTGTTTCTCGCGCCCAAACTTCTCGGATGGGGATCATATCCTCGTCGGGAGAGACGCTGGAAGAATGGCAAGCGGAAGCGCGGCCAGTTCTAGGCGGCTTGCAAGAGCCGGTGGTGAGTGTGCGGAATGTGGATCCAGATCTGCTGAAAGCTTTTGAGGATGAAACGGGTGTGGCGGTTGTCGATGGACAAGCGACCACACAGGAAGGGCGCGAGGCTTTGTTAGAGAAGCTGGCAGAGCGCAGAGCCGCACGGGAGAAACGCCGTGAGGAACTCATGGAAAGGGCACTGGCACGATGAGTGTTATCGTGGAAATCGATGTCTCTGATGTGGATGATGCCGGTCTTGGCCGCATCACGGCCGCACTGACGAACCGCGCACCGCTTCATGCGAAAATCGCGCGGGATGCGGAGAAGTTTGTGAAAACTTTCGGCGCGCAGAAATCCCAATCTGAGCACCGCACCGCGAGCAATCTTGGTGCGCGGCAGACCGGCCATCTTTCCAAAGCTTACGCAGGTATTCAGTCTGAGAGCGATGCCTCTGCAGGACGCTTGCTGGTGCCACGCGCATCACGCTTGAGAGCGGCCTTCGGTGCTTATGAGCTTAGACCAACGCCCTCGAAATATCTCACCATTCCGGTAGCACGGGAATCCTATGGCCGTCGCGCCGGCGAGATGGATGATCTGACATTCCTCCGCGTTGGCCCACGCAAGACGGCGATCCTTGCCCGCACGGATAAGGAAGGAAATCTTGAGACAATGTATCTGCTGGTGACCAGCGTGAACATCAAAGAGGACGCGAGCTTGATGCCGTTCCCTGAGATCGCGGACGGTGCTTCCATTTCTGCGGAAGAGTTTTTTGACGAAATAATCGAAAGGGGGCTGCAATGAGCGATCTTATCCTGGAACAAATCCAAGGCGATATCCTCGGCGCTCTCAAAGCCACACCGGGACTGGTGAACGCTGTGATCCTTTCCGCGAACGATGGCGACATCGAGGGCGAAGTCACCCGTAAGCTTTCCACTCTCACTGGCACACAGAACGGACTCGCCCTGGTTGTGTTGCTGCCAGAGCTGACAGAGGCGGAGGCGAACATCCCTGGACCGGTGATGGAAGGCTTGATCGAGGTGCAGGTGATCGAGGCAGTGACGATCAACCGCAGTGCATCTGGCACTGGCATCCGTGCATCCACGGCAGCGCTGCGTGCGCTCGGTGCGCTGCATCATCTCCGCGTGGGGAATTACACGCTCTTTGCAAAGCGCAATCCGCTGGAGCCGCTGGCTGGGAAAAAAGGCATCGTCACTTTTATCGTTCGCCTGAGCTTCGGAAACCTCGGCGCGGATCCAGTGGAGAAAGTTTCCCCGGTCACTATCGCAGAAGACGAAGCAGAGATCACTCTGACCACTTCCACCGGTGGCGCGGGGATCTATTACACCACGGACGGATCTTATCCCGGTGCGAGCAATGATGAAGCCACGCTCTACACCACACCATTCACTCTTGCTGAAAGCGCCACGGTGCGAGCCGCTGCTTTCAAATCCCCTCTCAATCCGAGCGACATCGCGGAACTTGCGGTGACGGTTCCTTAATTTTCAAATCTCAAATCTCAAATCTCAAATTCTAAGACCAACCAAATAAAATTATGCCAAGCATCAATAGAACAAGCATCATCACTGGCCCTTGCTTAGTGACTTACGGCGGCCAGACCTTCTGGTCGAAAGGTGACGTCTCCTACAAACTCATCGTGGATCGCTTTGCGGTCAACACGAGTGCGTTCGGAGAAGTCGATGGACGCACCAAGGACAAGCGCATTGAGGTATCGTTTGAGCCGGATGGCCGCTTTACTTCCGGGCTTGCTGCTATCCTCTGGCCTTACGCGGCGACAAGCATCGGGGCCTCGGTTTTCGGTGCCGCTGATTCTCCGCTGGTGATCAGTGGCCGCGATGGCGTGCGCCTCACGATCCCTAACGCAGCCGTCACCAAGATGCCGAACCTGCGCTTGGGTGTTGCACAGACCTTGATGGGTGCTGTGACCTTCACTGGCCTTCTGGCTAACAGCACCGCACCGGAAACGGCAGGCGCTTACTACGTGATCGCTTCCGCAGCTTATCCAGGTGATACCGGCTGGAGCCGTGCGGACATCAAGACGCTTTCCTACGCCTCCGCATGGGGTGCAGCTCCGTGGGATTCTTTCCTCACACAGGAAGGCTGGGAAATTGAGTTTGATCTCCAGCTCGCAGCGCAGATGGTGGACGGCCTCGGCACTCCAGACATGAGCTTGCAGGAGCTGACGGTGAAAGCCAAGGCCATTCCCGTTGGCCCCACGCTCGCCCAGCTACACACCGCGATGCACCAGAACACCGCCTTTGGTAGTTCCATGGCGAGCGCGTCCGATCTGATAATCTCCGCTACCGGCGTCTACGTGAGCATGCTCAATGCTGGCTTGATCGATATGTCCGCAGCATGGGGCAGCGAGGCGAAACGCCTGGGCGCATGCCAATGGCAGGCGAACCGCACGGTCACCGCAGGTGTGCCGGATCCGCTCTTCTACATCGGCACCGCAGCACCGGAGTAAAACTTTAAACCTTAAACTTTAAACTCCAATGAAGAAAAATGATCTAACAAAACAAACCGAGACTGAGGCCCCGGACACTTCCAAGCACGATGCGCTTGTGAAAGATGTCCGTGAGGCCATCGGTGCGGAGCTGATGGGTAAGCTTGCCGCACAGCCTACGGGCATCGCGAACGGCGGGGCTGAAGCCATCTTGCAACGTGCCTGCACGGAGGCTGCGGGATTCCCAGATCCGGTGGCAACGGGTGTGGCAAAGTTCCGCGTGCTCTGCGGATCCAAAGCAGTTCCAAAACCACAACCCGAGTCTTCTACTGACTCCTGATTGACTACGCTACGCTCCGTCCAAGCCATCACGGCTTCGCCTAAATAAAACAGTTCGTTAAAACTCACTCTGCTTTCCTGAATCTTGACCTCCTATGAAGATCGCGCTCGTATATGAAACTCTAACCATTTGGCTTGCTGGCCAGCTGGAGGTGAGCGAGCGCGTTCATTCATCGGCGTCTAACCTGAAGTTCAGCGGAAACATCGAGATCGATGCTCAAGGCCGCATCCGTGCCACGCACATGCGCTTCCAGGACAGGAAAAACCTTTCCTCCGGAGTATCGTTCACGACGTGGCGGAAGTTTGAAACAGAAGCAGAGGCGGAAGAGTTTTCCGCACTCTACGACACTGTCACTCAGCGCACTGGCTACCTAGATGTCTACGGAGCTGGTGGCGCGGCCGTCGCCCGCTTGACAAATGCTATCGTGCTGCCTCCGACAAGAACGGTGATAGGTGTGAGTGTGCAGCTGGATTATGTAGTGAAGGGCGGTGAATGGCTGGCAAACCTCGGCGGCGGCGGCGGTGGTGAAGGCGGCGGTGGCGGTGGCGGCGGTGGCGGTGATCCAGAGTGGGGCACACCTGAGATCACCATGGGCGGTGAAGTAGTCACCATGGGGTAAATTTCAAAACTCAAAATTCAAATTTCAAAACTGTGAGCAAAGCAATCGAAGACAACGCGAACGCGAAGGAATTTTTAGAACACCTCTCAGATGCAAACGCTCTGGATGCGGCGACAAAAACCGCGCTCGCGAACTTGCTTGGCGTAACATCTCAGAACGCTGCGGTGACAGTGGCGGATGCTGCCACCAGAAAAACTGCGCTCACCTACACCGCTCTACAGCTCCAGGTTGGAGGTTTGAAAGTAAAGCAAACCGATATGCCAGGCGTGCTTTGGTTTCTCATCGCCGCAGACGTTACGCTTGATGCGAGCTGGTTTGCCGCTGCGGATGCTGAGGCCGCTGGCGTGCGCATATTCAACACCACCACGGAAACCTATTACACCCTCACTCTCACCGGCACTGCCGGAAACGAATACCCCGTTTGGACACCTGAATAATTTATGAAAAACATCCTACTATTATCAATCGCACTCGCTGGCCTCGCGCTCGGCCAAGGCAACGGAGTCAACAGCAAGGGGCAAGGCATCTCTGATATCCCTGCATTCCGCACAGCTCTCACCCTCGGCACAGGCGACAGCCCGACCTTCACTGGCATCAACCTCAGCGGACAAACCGCCTCGACTATCGTTGGTTTTGACGCTTCGAAAAATGTCATCTCCCTTAGCACGGCGACTTATCCGTCGCTCACGGAGCTGAGCTATGTTAAAGGGTTGTCCTCGGCGTTGCAGACGCAGCTCAATGCGAAAGCGCCAACCGCCTCGCCTACCTTTACAGGAACTCTAACGGCAGTAGGGTCAGAGTTTTCTGGTAATATGGGATTCGTCAATACAGGTGGATCAATCATTAATAACTTCAATGTGTCAGCGGGTGGAGGCGCGGGATTTACTTTCCAAGAAGTCGGTTCAAATGTTGCTCAATTCGTAATTTCAGGCGGACAAAGCTATTGGGACTACCGAGGCAATATTTATTTCCGCGCAGGATATGGTGGAGCTACTTCACTCACTTTACATTCCAGCGGTGTTCTTGAAACGAGCGGCAACATCGAACTAGGCCACGCCAGCGACACAACCCTTTCACGCTCCGCAGCGGGTAAACTCGCCGTCGAGGGAGTCGATGTGGTTTCCACCGCAGGCAACCAGACCATCGCGGGGAATAAGACGCTTTCTGGTCAAACTGAGCTAACAGGCCAAGCCGCCACAAACTCCACTAGCGCAATGACGAGGGGATTATCAGATGAACGATTTGCGCCTAAAATAGTTGATGGAAGCAATCTAATTTCTGAAACCACACAATCAGGAAATACAATGCGTAGATATCGTTATTCTTTAGCAATGGATACGGCTACTTTAGGAGGCTGGAACACTATCACAAATATGCACTCTGCATCAGAGCTTGTAGGTAGAATGACAGTCATTGGAAAATTTGGAGGACAAGGATTTTCAGTCGATAACAATTATGTTCCCTATCTAGGGAAAGAAACTAGAGTGAACTTTGTTTGCGATGTTTTAATTTACACAGCAGGAACAGGGGGGGTTACCACCACCACCATAACAGGAACTCCAACCACCACCATAGGGCAGGTGATAACAGGTAGTTTGGGTTCACAGCTAACAGCAGAAACAGCATACGCTGGAGGAGGCTTTTTTGGGTTCACAGATATTGCGGTTCAAGCTCCTTCCGTTGGCGAAGTTTTCACTTGCACAGGTGGCACTTTCACAGTTGGCGCAAACCCTTCTGATTATAAACTCGCTGCTGATAATGGAAATGCTGCAAACACTCTAGTTTTGCTTCCAGGTAAAGGTATTTTTGCTCCTGCTGCCTTTCCCAACTACGGGCTGATTACTGTGTATGGATTTGAATTTTAATTTCTAAACCTCTCACCAAAACAAAACCATGAAAACAAAACACATCATCGCCCTCGTATTCCTCGCGATCATTCCTTGCACTTCGGCTCAAGAAATCTTCCCGCAGAAAACCACGCTCCAGCAAGACGCGCAGCAACTCGATGCGGGGATTCTCAGCGTCGCGGAAGCACTCAACCACACCGCCACTATACTCAAGATTGAGCACGACAAAATCTGGAGCCTTCCAGATGAGCGCCTGCTTGCGTTGCTCAATGCTAACGTGGCACGCATGATCACCATCTCCGCTGCAAAGGACGCCGCTGCCACGCAGATCAACGCGCTCTTAACCCAGCTCAACCTCCCGCAATACACCACACGGGCTCCAGTCGGCTTCGGGCGGACGGATGTTAAGTTCGATCAAAAAACGAATCTCTTTGTGATTATTCCAAAGGAGAAAGAGCCAGAAGAGTAACCGCCTCCACTGATCACAATGGAGCGAAGCGACATAGAGGCACAAACCTCTACTAACCTCGCCTCAAATCACTTCTCACTAGCAAACTCTTTCCATGGCCAACGATAAAGACATCAACATCAACTTCAAAACTTCCGCCGATACATCCGGCGCGAAGGCGGCTGAGGATGCGATCAAAAAGGTAGGTGAGGCAGGGAAAGAATCTGGCGGTAAAGGTGCTGACTTCAACCCGATGGTGCGTAGCCAGGCTGAGCTTGATGCGCACATCGATAAAACCAATGAAGCTGCCGATGCCACAGCAGCACATGATGCGGCGTTGCGCAAAGCAGCAGAGGCCGGTGCGGAGCTGGAAGTCAAACTCGGTGAACTCAAAGACGAGCTGGAGGATGTCACGGAAGCCACGGAAGAATCCGCCGAGGGTGCGAGCGAGCTTGAAAAAAATGTGGATGGCATCTCCCGTGCACAGAAGGCGCAGGCAGTTGCACAGCTGGTGCAGGGCATCGGCAAGATCGCGGATAAATTCCGTGAGGCAGCGAGCGAGGTGAGAGAGTTCGATGCTGAATCTGCGGACAAGTTTGAGGCCACTGCAGACCGCATCGATACCGTCACCACTTCTGTCTCCTCACTTGCGATGGGATTCGCAGCCGGTGGCCCGCTCGGGGCAGGTGTGGCGGGTGTAGGTTTACTCATCGGTGGGCTGGTGAATGCGTGGAAGGAAGCAGAGGTCACAGCGATCAAGGCTTCCGCTGCTCAGAGGGAGGCGCTGAAGGAAATGACGGATTCCGCCATCGCCAGTGCAGAGGCCGCTGCTGAGCGTGCGAATGAACTCACTGACGAGCGGATTGAGTCAATTATCCACCAGCAAAATAAAGCTCTGGAAGAGGGTCTACAACTCATCGAAAAACAGCTTGAGGCATCCCGTAGATTACGCCGCGAAAAAGAAAGTGTTTTAGCCGCTGAGGATAAACTCAAACTAGCAGAAATCGACAAAGCCGAGGCGCTCGGAGAGATCACACCGGAGGAAGCGGAGAAGCAAAAGCTTGAGGTGGAAACCGGAGCCACGAAGAGAAAGAGAGATGAGGAAATTCAGGCAGCGAAAGATCCGGCGATCGCAGCTGATCTAAAAGCAAAAAACGCTGCAAATATTGCATCCGAGGCAGAGCAAAAAGCCCAGGAAGAAGATGCGAGAATAGCTGAGGCGAAAGCCAAACTGGAAGCCACCAGGAAAGAGATGCTGGATCAACAAAATCTCACGCGATCTCTGAAAAGATCACTGGGAGACCGGGTGGTTAGTGTGCCAGAATACGAGGACAAGGCACGTAAAGAATCAAAGGACGGCAGCTTTGAAGTTAAAACGCAACGGGATCTTGATTCTGAGTTCCGACTTGGCAAAGATGCCATCAATTCCAACGAAGAAATTCAGCGGGAAACGGAAGCGAAATTTGCAAGAGAAGAGGAGCAATTAAAAAAGGCTGAGGAAGCAAAAGCGGAGCTAGCAAAACAGGCGGCAGCGAAGAGAGATGCGGCAAGGCAAGCGGCGGAATTCGCACAGGAAAAATCCAAAGAATCTCAAGCGACTATTTCGACCATCAACACGCGTAGCGGACTGGAAGATCGCACACGGGATACACAGCTTGATGTTGATCGCATCCGGGATGAAAAGGCAAAGCAAGAAGCCCTCCAAAAGGATCAGGCACAAGTAGGCAGAAGCGCAGCATCTCTGATACCAAAAGAAGTCACAGGTGAACTCGAACGCAACATCAGAAAAGTAAGCGCGGGGCTTCAAGATGGAGATCAGGGAAAAGAGCTTCAGACGCTCGCAGGACTCATCAAGCAGCTCGCTGATATTGTCGGTCAGACTGGATCAAAAAGCTCGTTCGATATCGCCGCTCTTCAGAAGCAAATCGACGACCTCGCCTCGCAGAATAAAAACAACAGATCCTAATGCCAACGACCATCGAGTGGAGAATAGCAGTGGCAGGCGGTGAAGCGGGCACTCCCGAGGAACTCGGCGTGAAACTCACGTCTATCACGCTGCGCAATCAGGCCACGAGCAAGGCCAGCTTATCACGCATCGCTGAGTTCGATGAGGTGACGGATATTTTCACCTATGGCACGTCCGTCACGATACAGCGTTGCCGTGTGAATCGCGATAGCTCTGGGAGTGTGACTTCTCTGATCTCTAGAACGATTTTCAAAGGTAAAATCATAACGAATCCGCGCAATGCATCCCCCGTGCAGGAGGGGCAGGAGATCGAGATTCTGGACGTGTGGGATGAACTTGAACGGACGATCTATCAAGAGACCTGGGCGATAGGTCCAGGCCCAAGCGAAGTGCCCCGTGATCCGGTGTATATGCCTCGTGCTATCCTCGGCATCAATCCGTCTGGTGGGAATATCACTACAGCGGATCAGCTTGGTTTATTTTTGCAGTACGCTAAGAATCAGGCAGGTGTGGGGCTGCTTATCGGATCTTGCCCAGGTGGATTGAGCCTCTGGCCTTCCGAGGTGAATAACATGACCGTAGCGGAGCTGATCCGTAACACGATGAAGTATCACCCGAACTGGGTGTCTCAGATAAATTATGAGACATCTCCAGTGACTATAAATTTCATTGATCCAAATCTAGCAAATGATCTCTCTTACGCTCTGGATGGATCAGGCGATGTGGCAGGATTCTCCGTGCGCGAAGTAAGCGAGCGCGTGCCAGAATGCGTGGCAATTACATACGAGACCACATCCCGCCTCGATGATGAAACTTACCGCGATGTGGTGCAGGATATTTTCCCTGGCGGAGGTAACCCGCTGGCACCTGGTTCCTTGAGTGTGACAGTCAATCTCGAAGGCGCAAACGTGGTGACAATGAAGCAGGCCATCGAGACGGCAAACATGCCAGCAGCTGTAGGCGACGTTAGAGCATGGATTAAACTTAAGTTCCCTTCCCTAGCCGAGGTGCCAGATGAGCACTATACCATTAGGGATTATCAAAGGATTCTAATTCCAGATGGTCCACAGCCAGAGGAGCCAGTCAATGAGGATGAACCAAGGCTTGAGGTATTGGCTTTTGATGAGCTGCCACGCGAACTGATCCGAGGCACGATAGCGGACTGGATGCGCAGGAAGGCACGCAAGGTGGAAGTCAACTTTGGGCTTTACCCTACGTTGATCGCTGAAATCGCTGCCGAGGATGACGAGGCTCTAGCGGCTCTCTTGGCTAAGCTGCCACAGGGAGAAAACAAGCTGGTTGTGACCTGCACCAACGCCACGACTAAAACTTACAAAGGAACCTCCAGCTACACGCCTGCTGAAAACGCTCCGACCGGGATCGCTCAAGCTGTTTACAACTCACTTGCGCAAAGCCAATACGAAGGGTTTGTATCACTCACTTATGATGAAATCCCAGACACGATTTTCACGGGCAAGAAGATAAACCTCACCGAAGGCCGCGCAGAATGGGCAAGCATGGCCGCGATGGTCACTGAAGTTAAATACGACATCGCACCATCTCAGGTGACAATCTCATTCGGTCCACCGCCTTACCTCTCCCCCGGTGACTGGGTGGAGCTGCAACGCGCCTTGCGTGGTCGCCAGCCAACATGGATCACCAACCGCGAGACTGACGAACCTAGCGATGGTGGAGCAGAAATATCTGGACCATACGACACGCCAAACACTGAGAGTATTAAACCCTGCGCAAGCATCAAAACTCTCCTCGGAATCAGAGGCATAACCATCGACAAAGAAGAGTCTGAAGTCACTGTCGGAATGCCAGATGCCTACCACGGCAACGTGATGTATTTCAACCGTCCTTTTCCAGAGGATCCAGATTTGCCAGGTGAGTGGGTGCCGCTGGATAATCCGGCCGCGCCAGAGGTTTCAGAAATGATCAACGTGCTCAAACACCCTGGTGGAGATGACACAATTCCAGAATGGGTGGAAATCCAGCCACTGCCAGAAGGGGCTGAAGGGGATATACTCTACCATGACGGCACGAAGTGGGTGGTATTGAATCGCCCGGTAACATCAGCCACTCACCTACTAGGTATTCAAGGTGGAGTTCCACTATGGATTGAGACCGATGAATGCAGTTCCTGATCATGCCAACCATTAAACTAACTCCTGAAGGAAAGGTGATCACGAAAGACGGCAAGCCGTCCTGCACATGCTGTGGCACCTGCTTGATCGAGTGGGATACGTCCGTTTATTCCGGCCAGCTTGTGGGCAACCCCTGGGTAGTCTCGCTGGGTGGTAGCCGCATCAGGGTGAACATCGAGGATAGTGAAAACTGCGGTGGAGTGAATGCTGATATTCAAACGGCAGAAGCTACCGCAACCGTCACCGTCGGAGCGGTGGATATAAACCTCGGCTTTGATTTTTCAGGCATAGCGGAAGAAGAAGCCACTGGATTTGAAGTGATTCAGTTTTACCTAAACGGAGTATTAGTTGCTGATGCTACATCGCCCGGAACCATCGGCGGAGATACCTGCCTAATGGGGCCTGCGGTCGCAACCTATCACGTAGCACCGCCCTACTTGCTCCCAGCTCTATCGGTCAATACGCTCTTAATCACATTCACCACGAACGATGGGTTATACCATTATGGCGCTTATTATGAGGCAAACCTTAACTGCGGAGAGGTATCACCACCATGAGAACCGGAAATCAAATAGCTTGCGAGCATCAAGCAACCACCGCCCGCGAAAACGCATTTACCTGCGCCATAGGCATGTATGGAGGCCACCCATATCTAGGTAACTGCGCCAAGTGCCTAAGCAGCGGAGAGAACAACAAAGAGCACGTCCAAGAACTCACCGCCCGCCTCTCCAGAACTCACCCATCCGATAAGCCATTGATCTCAGGCTGCTGCGACAGCGCCAAAAACCCAGCCAAAAGAGATTGATTTACAACCCCTGCAATCATCCTGCACACTCCCTGCAGCCGCCGCGCGCAGGATCAGTTTAAACGCCAGTTTCTCAGATTCGTGGCAACATTTCTCAGATCGCGTGGCGCTTTACACCGGGAGCTTTTTACTTCCGGAAGCAGAGGGCCGAGAACCCCTTGAGCACAGCCCCGACGGGTCGGGGTGGAGCGAAACGGGGTTTGACTGGCGAGTTTTGCGATCTCGCAAAACTTTCATCAATAACGCGAAGCGCAAACTGCAGGAAGGTTTTGCAAAAACCACAATCCCTCTCGTTCCGAGTGTGAGCGCAGTCAACGCCATGGCCGCTGTAGCAGCGGGATCCCTACGCCGCCATAGCCTCATTCTGCTAGTTCATGCAGCCCACCACAATCTTTCCGGTTCATACGGGTTACTACCCATGGTGAATCCGGGCGAAGCCAATTAATTTTCAGCCGTTGGGGAAATTAATCCCCAGTTTAATACAATCTAAATCATCATGAAAACTAGTATCCTAATCCTTAGCCTCAGCGCACTTGGCCTTCTTTCAAGCTGCACTTACGTCGCACCACGTAGCCCTGCCACACAAACAAGCACCACGACATCCGAGGTCAGCCCGACTACTTATGGCACGGTTCAAACCAAAACAACACGCACATACTAATTTGTAGGAGCTCCCCATCATCATTACCGCATCACCGCCTACTCCGGTCATCGGATTGGATTGGGCGTGATGTAATATGAATTGGGATAGGCTCATCCGGAACATGCCGAGAACTCGACACGCCACTCGGCCTAGCCGACAAGCGACACCGCCCGCAAACGATCTTCCTTTGCGGGCGGAGTTGTTTAGCGTGGAACAACTCGCGCGGCATGCTCGCACACTTGCGGCTGATCATAACGTAGTCATCAGTCACGCAGCCAACGAACTACTTGCGCGGCTCGACGCCAACGAGCGCGGCTGGATTCTGGGATCACATAACCTTGAACAAACGCGGAATCATCCTTCTCTAATTTAATGGTTGGGTCGAGTTCGACTACACGAACGATCTTCCAGTCGTTGCTATTGACATAGTAGGCACGCCCTAGTGGTAGTGTACAACCACGTCTTTTTCCTTAACGGTTGGAACCTCGGTGAAATATGTGCGGTATTGAGTTGGAACCTTGTAGCCATCGACAAATGTCTCGGTCACTTCGGTTTTAAGAGGTGTGCGAACTACATGCTCCTCCGCTTGCGCGAATGGCACGGCGATTACGCCCACCGCAGCAGTTGCAATGGCTAAGTAGGTCAATGTGGTTTTCTGATTATATTTTTTCATAGTATTTATGGTGTTTGATTTAGAGTGAAATGATTTCCATTCTGTGATCTGCACCATGGTGCTTGATTTACTCTTAGTCCATGGGGCGTAACTCCTCTTTGTATCGCCATCATTCCGAGCATTATCTAACAACTATATCGATGTAAAATCCGTGCATGGTTGATAATGCAAAAAAGCTGAAGCCACGGAAATATTGAAATGAATCAGCTCACGTGGCTCCGGCAAATGTAGCACTATGTGCGGTATCTAGGCTCTCCCGCGAAAGCCGCCCATCAAATACATGACGAGGGCAATAACAAGCAGTAGTCCAATTAAACCACCACCCACCATTGTGCCACCAAGATAAAACCCACCACCGCCGAACAAAATCAGAAGCACAATCAAAATAATTATAATATTCATGACTGCCAACCTGACACTTCATGCGGTATATCGCCATAGGGTTTAACCCGACTTTTTAAGTTAGATAAAAAACAATCAGCTTTCGACCGTTCGCTTTTCAAGAAGAGTCACGCGCGCAAGTCGATCCAAATCCTCGTCAGATATCGTTGGTAGAAATCGCTTCCGGTAAAGTTCTTCATGGAGAATGCCAACGATGGCGACAAGAGGCGCTGCGATAAGAACACCCAACACACCGAAGACGGCAACCGAGAGAAGCATGGAAAAAATCACGGCGACGGGATGCAGTTTCATTCCGCGAGACATGATAATAGGCAGGATGACATTGCCCTCGAGTGCCTGGACAGCAAGATAGGCAAAGAACACCCACATCGGCGTCATCCCACCCTCGCCGAATGCGAGTAAAAGTGCGGGGATCAGCGTGAGGATAGGCCCTAAAAATGGAATTGCTGAAAGGAGAAATGCGATCAAGCCCAACATGAGCGCATCAGCGAATCCGAAAATAGGCCACATCAGTATGAAGAACAGAGAACCAATGGTTAGCATGCTGATAAGCACAGAAGCAGCCCAACGTGGCACGAATTTAGCGATGCGCACCATGATCGCTAGCGTCCGCATATGATGACGTTCCGGAACCATATAATAGAAAACTCCGAAGATCGGGCGCGGATTCATCAGAGTAAAAATAACTCCAAAAAACACAGTGAATAAAACGATCAGCATTTCAGTGGTGTTATGCGCCACGCCTCTCATTTGACCGAATACACCGCGCATCAAGCCGCTGAGACTGGAACGAATCGCTCCTTCTTCCTGTTGTGGAGGAATCACGACCGCCCGAACGGGCTCTTTGCGCCGTGTAGTAGGCGCGACTTCACCTTCCTTTGGCTCCGCTTCAGCGATCTCTGCGCTGACTTCTTTCTGCATTTTTTCTTCCGAAATCATTCCCTGTTGCTCCATCTTAATCAGAGGTTTCTGGAGACGTTCCCAGTAGGTTGGCAAACTATCTGATAGGGTGGTAACTGCTTGCTTCAAAGGACCCACAGCCGCCCAGACGGCAAGAGCGCTGAATGTTACTACCCCCAGAAGAGCCAAGCCCGTGGCGCGTTTTCTCCCACCAGTCCATGACCTCATGCGTGAAATGATCGGGTTCACAGCGAGTGTGATCAAGATGATCAATATAAACGACAGCAGTATAGGTGATAACAACGTGTGCGCATGAATCACCACATACAAGGCTGCAGCTAAGAATATGTAAAAGGTTAATGAGGGTGGCTTCTTTTCCCGCTTCGGCGCGGCGGGTTCATTGGGTTCCATATGCGTTGCTGGTATTGATTGGTTTGGTTGGCTCACAAACCCGTCAATTTACTTTTCCACTCCTTAGTCTGCTATGGGGTCTTACCCTACTATTGAGCTTGCGCGGCAAATTTCTAAATAGATCTAGTAGAAGCACGAACTCAGACGAGCAATCAGTAGCATTACACCCCATTGGACAAACGCAAAATCTGCTTCTAAATATTGAGTCATTGTTCCTATCCGAGAGGGGTTTTGTTTGAGTGGGCACCATCACTTCTTCACCAACTTTAAAAAAACCTCAGCGTACCGCTTTCCAAGAGTGCGATAATCAGCGGCGTCGTAGTGGAGTTGCTTTTTACCGAGGTCGGCGGAGCTCACGAGCGCGGCGTTGGGAGTCTTTTTCGCGGTTTCTGCTAGAGCTACATTGACCGCATCGTGGTTGCCGTGGCCGGGGATGACTTCGCCGATCAAAACGGGAACATTTTCCGCGCCGAGATCTGTGCGGAGTTGTTTGATCATCGTTTCAAAACGGGCGGGATAGGTGGCGATGAGTTCGGGTTTCGCATCCGACTCGCCTTGATGCCAGAGAATGCCTGTTAGAGTTCCTTGTTTCATGGCTTCTTTCGCACGCGCAACCGCGGTCGTGTACAGAGGTTTACCAGGCTGCCATTGATCCAGAGAGGAGCCACCCATCGCGCAAGGGATGAGGCCGATGGTGGATTTGGGATCGGCTTTGTGGAGATCACGCGCGAACTCCGAGCAGAGACCCACACCCGCCGCACCTTTATCGAAATGCACGGGATCTTTCGCAACGACCCATTTGAGGTCTTTGGTGAGCATGAAAATGTTAGGATTTTCGACTTTGTCCTGCTCCTCAACTTTTCCGCGCCCGGCCATGTTTGACTGCCCGATAAGAAGAAACAGTTTCATGTCTTTTGGTGCCTCTTGCGCGAAAGCGGAAGTTACGGAGATCAGGGAAGCGAGGGCGGCGAGGAAAAGTTTTCGTGTCATGGGCTTAGGCTAAACAGTGTTTGTGGTACTCCGCAAGGACGCAGACTCGCTCAAGATGCGTATTGGACAAACATTCCATGATCTGAGAGGGTTGGCGCGATTCTCAAATGTCCTGCCAATGAACTCAGTCGTCCTAGAAATTTCCCTCGTTCTCATATTGCTGGTAGCCAACGGCGTTTTCGCCATGACAGAGATCGCGATTGTATCCTCCCGCAAAGGCTTGCTGCAGACCATGGCGGACAAAGGCAACAAAGGAGCGGCGCGGGCGCTCACGCTTTCCGAGAACCCGAACCGCTTTCTCTCAACCGTGCAAATCGGGATTACACTGGTGGGGATTGTTGCTGGCGCGCTCGGGAGTGGCACGGTAGCGACTAGTTTGGCAGCAATTTTACAACCGCTCCCCTTTATCGGTGATTACGCGAAACCGATCTCGCTGACCATCGTGATTAGCATTCTCACTTATCTCTCGCTCGTCATTGGTGAGTTGGTTCCAAAGCGCTTGGCTATGAAGTTCCCGGAAAGTATCGCCAGTGGGATGTCTGGACCGATGGCTTGGATATCCTGGGCGGCCTCACCCGTGGTGACTTTGCTCTCTTCGTCCACGGGCGGGTTACTTAAACTTTTCGGCGTCCGTGAAACCGAAGAAAGCGCGATGTCGCGCGAAGAGCTCACGGTTCTCGTTAGACAGGGCATGACCACAGGATCGATCAATGCGACCGAATCTAGAATGATGCAGGGAGTGATCGGTTTCGAGAAACTGGTTGCTTACGACATCATGATTCCTCGTTCAAAAATTGTTTGGATCGAACAAGATGCAAAGCACGAGGATGCCTGGCCGACGATCATGCACAGCACGCAGAGCGTGTTTCCTGTTTACCAAGGGCGACGTGAAAACCTAGTCGGTGCGGTGTCGATCAAGGACATCTATGGCCAGCTTGCGGGAGGAGAAACGATTTCGTTTTCCACAATCATGCATCCGCCCTTGCTCGTCCCTGAAAACCAAAGAGCGAGTTTACTTTTAGAAACATTCCGTAAATCAGGCCAACGGGCCGCTTTCGTTCTCGACGAATTCGGCAGCGTGATGGGCATGGTCACTCTAATTGATCTGATGGAAACGATTGTAGGGGACGTGCCATCGATGGAAGAGCAGCTTACCATGCCGGTCAAACAACGCGATGACGGCAGCTGGTTGATCGATGGGCTTTTCGAAATCGAAAAACTGCCCGAGCGCTTAGAAGGTTTTATTTTGCCTGAAGGTGGTGGCGATGCGTTCCAAACAATTTCCGGATGGTTCATGCATGAGCTTAGCCGCGTGCCAAAGGAAACCGACCGCATCACCGCTGGAGAATGGTCGTTCGAGGTGATGGACATGGACAGCACCCGCGTGGATAAAGTGCTGGCCACGAGGAAAGTTTCCGCTTCGTCGGAGGTTTAAGATCTATCCGAAATATCCGCTGCTTTCTTGTTCTTCAACTTTGCGCGGATAATTTCAATGACCATCGGCAAAATGGAGATACCGATGATTGCGAAAACTACGAGTTCGAAGTTTTCTTTTACGATAGGGAAGCCCCCGAAATACCAACCTGCAGGAAGTAGCGTGCCAACCCAGAGCACTGCGCCAGTGGTATTGAAGAACATAAATTTTTTGTAATCCATGGATCCGGATCCAGCGACGAATGGCGCGAAGGTGCGGACGATGGGGACAAAACGTGCGATGATGATAGCTTTGCCGCCGTAGCGCGCGAAGAAATCCGAGGTCTTATCGAGATGGCTTTGCTTGATGATCCTTGGGAATTTCCTAATCGCCCAGCCACTGAATTTGTTACCGATCCAATAGTTTACGGTATCTCCTAAAATAGCAGCGAGGAGGAGGACGATACCAGCGACCCAAACATTGATGCCGGAATTTGGATCAGCAGAGATCGCTCCCACCGCGAACAGCAGTGAATCCCCTGGCAGGAAAGGTGTCACCACCAAACCGGTCTCGCAGAAAACGATGAGAAATAACAAGCCATAAACCAACATTCCATATTGGCGCGTGAACTCATTCAAGTGATCCTGCAAATGCAGCATGATATCGATGAATTCTTTGAGAACCTGCATAATGATAATGAGTATGATTTATGAATGAGGGCTTTCCTCGTCCTTTTTACCAACGATGAGAGAGGTGATGACTCCCGTGGCGAGAATGGCGAGGATGACGGCGAGTACAGTTAGATTGAATGAATCGCCTAACCAGAGTTTGAGCCATTTGGCAGCGAGCATTTTCACGCCGACCAAAACCAAGATCAGTGAAAGCGCGGGCTTGAGGTAGCGGAATTTGCTGATCAATCCAGCTAGCGCAAAATACAACGAGCGCAGGCCGAGGATGGCGAAGACGTTACTGGTGAAAACGAGAAACGGATCGGCCGTGATAGCGAAGACCGCGGGAATAGAATCGACCGCGAAGATGAGGTCGGTCACCTCGACAAGAATAAGCGCAACGGCGAGCGGAGTGAGCAGCCATTTACCGACGGGTGCGGACTCCACGATGGGATCCGGTTTTAACTCCACACCGGGTTCCGACGCTTCACGAGACCACTCACTTCCCGCTCTGACCATGAAATGCTGGCCATGAAAATCACGGGTAATAGGAAAAATTTTTCTGATCCAACGCACCACTGGATTATTTTCCGGATGCTCTTCTTTTTCTTCCATCACCAACATCTTGATTCCGGTGAAGATCAGGAAGGCACCGAAGAAATATAGAATTTCATGAAAACTCTGCACCAACGCTGAACCCAGTCCGATCATCGCGCCGCGCATGAGCAGCGCACCGAGAATCCCCCAAAACAAAACACGGTGTTGATAACGAGCAGGCACCGCGAGCGAGCTAAACACCATCGCGATCACGAAGATGTTGTCCACGCTCAGCGATTTCTCGACCACGTAGGCAGTTAGATATTTGGTCGCCGCTAATTTTCCGGTGTTCACCACTTTATCCACCGCATCGACCGAGTTCCCGAGATCGAACCAATGATGTTCATAGGCAAAATAAACCAGAACCGAAAACGACAGGCCTAGAGTAATCCATACCGCGGACCAGCCTAACGATTCTTTGAAACCGACGACGTGGGATTTTCTATGAAAGACGCCCAAATCGAGAGCCAACATTGCAAATACGAAACCGATAAATATCACCCATGCCCAAATCATGCGCGGCTTATGGAGGAACTCGCTGCGAATGGCGACTGGAAATTTACCCAATAAGAGTAAATTTCCGCGTAGCAACCGTGATTGGCACACATAATCCGGCTGTAAAATTAACCTTTTCATGAGCTCCCCCTGGGAGTAGAGATTCCTCGGCATGGATGAAGCGAACGAGTTAGGCGAATCCGCCACCGGCCTGAAAATTTGCCATCTAGTGCTGCATCCGCTTTTGATGCTTAGTTCGGCGTTTTGCTTTCTCAGTCTAGTCGGTTGGACGGGCGTGGTGACTGGCTGGCAACATTGGTTAACCATGGGGACCGTTTTCGTCTTCGCATTGGAACGCAGTTGGCTGATGTGGAGGGTAAGATCTCGGGGACAAGAACGTCGGCGTTTGATTCTCCATGAATCTCTGGCTTTGATGGTTTTCTTCGTTTCCTTGGGATTGATGACAAGCGAGCTGTTTGGCGCGGATTCTCGCTCCACGAGCTGGCATGTGTTTATCCAAATGGGAGTTTTATTCTCAGGGATCGCATCGGTCATCCACCACCAAACCCGCCTCACAGCTCGCGCATTTCATCCCGGCATGATGCTGATTGGTTCATTTTTCGCCATCATTGTGATTGGCACTCTCTTACTTAAAATGCCTCGTTGCGTGCTGCCGGGAGAAACTTGCTCTTGGTTAGACGCGGCGTTCACCAGCACCAGTGCGGTCTGCGTGACGGGATTGTCTGTGCAGAACACCGCAACCTTTTTCAGCCAAACCGGACAAGTCGTGATCCTGATCCTGATCCAAATCGGCGGACTCGGCATCATGACGCTGACGTTCTTCGCAGCTGTCGTGTTGTTCGAAGGACTTTCACTACATGATCGTTTGTTGTTAGGCCGGATGATTTCTGAAAACAGGCTTTCGCGGATCGGTAAAACTCTAACATTTATCGTGATATTCACTTTTACCTTTGAGGCCATTGGAGCGGTGGTCCTCTTCTCAGGGATGGATCCCGGAATGGCGTGGAACGAGCGTGCGTTTCACTCCGTCTTTCACGCGGTCTCAGCTTTCTGCAACGCTGGATTCTCCACCTTCCCTGATAACTTGGCCAGCGGAGCGCTCAAATCAAACGTGACTTGGCAGGTCATGATCATGCTGCTGATTGTCGGCGGCGGACTTGGCTCGATGGTGGTAGAGGATCTGTGCCAATGGAGTGCTGTGCAATACCGGAAAATTTGCGGAAAAGAGTACACTCGTCATCGGCTTCGCATCCATACACGTATCGTGGTTGTCACGACTGCGGTGCTGGTGTTCGGCGGCGGATTAGTGATTATGGCGACGGAGTTTGCTCTGTGGAACGGCCCCGAAAACGGCGGCAAATTCATCACCGCGATGTTCCACTCCGTGACCGCAAGGACCGCAGGCTTCAATACCGTATCGATGAGCGCGATTGGCCCCATGACCATCAATGTCCTGATGATTCTCATGATCATCGGCGGCTCCCCCGGCGGCACGGCTGGTGGTATCCGGACCACCGTGGTTGCCGTAGGACTCGGGCATCTATGGAACCAGTTGCGCATGGGGCGTCGTGGCCTAGTCGCTTTCAATCGCACCATCCCAGCCGAATATGGGGGGCAGGCCCTAGGCTTGATCTTGCTTGCCGTAATTTGGCTGATTGGAAATTTCATGCTGTTCCAATTTCTTGAAACCGGAAACGGCATTTCTGACACCAAACTTCTTTTCGAGCTGATTAGCGCGTTCGCCACCGTTGGACTATCGATCGATCTAACACCTCTTCTCTCAGACGGAGGCAAAACGTTGCTGATCGTAAATATGTTTGTGGGAAGGATCGGTTTGCTGACGGTTATGGCCACCTTAATTCCCCCGGACACACGTCCATCATCAGGAAAACCCCACGAAGACATTCTCCTCAACTAACATCCATCCCATTATGAGATTCTGTATTATAGGCCTTGGAACTTTCGGCACCCACCTCTCTCGCCAACTCAGCCGTGAAGGACATGAGATTGTCGCTGTTGATAACAATCCCGCACACATCAACCAACTCAAAGACGAAATCGAATTCCTGATCCAAGCGGACTGCACGGATATAAACGCGTTTCACGAAATTCCTATCGATGCTTGTGACGCAGTAATCCTCGCGATCGGTGAGAACTTTGAAGCCTCTCTTTCGATCGCCTCCAACGTCCAACAACTCGGTGCGAAAAAAATCATCAGTCGCATCATCAATCCGCTCCACGGACGTTTACTGAAACTTTTAAAAATCGATGACCTCCTGATCCCCGAGGCAATGGCCGCAGCATGGCTTGCACGTTCACTCAAATCTCCTGATCTGCTCAATACACTGGAAATCGGCGGAGGTTACGAAATCGCTCAAATCGTCACGCCACCACGCATGGTTGGGCTCACTCTCCAAGTTGTTTCATTGCGTGATCAATACGAACTCAACCTCGTTACCATTGGAAAAAGCCGTGGCACATCGTCATCCGCATCAAGCCAAACCGCTATCCAAAAAGTGCTGGGCATTCCTCAACCCGACCGCATTTTCGAATCCGACGATATCCTCGTGCTTTTTGGAAAAGGACAAGATGTCCGGCGCTTGATGCGTGAGTATGGCGAGTGATTAAAACTCGCAATGTCCCGGAGTGCGTGGGAACGGAATCACATCGCGGATATTTTGAATCCCGGTGACAAACATTAGCAGACGCTCAAAACCGAGGCCGAAGCCCGCGTGTGGGACGGTTCCGTATTTCCGGAGATCTGCATACCAAGAGTAGGATTCAGGATCGATGTTGTGATGCTTGAAGTTTTCTAACAGAACATCGTAACGTTCTTCACGCTGGGAGCCGCCGATGATTTCTCCGATACCCGGCACGAGTAGATCCATCGCTGTGACGGTTTCGCCGTCTTCGTTCAGGCGCATGTAGAACGGTTTGATTTCTTTGGGGTAGTTGTAAACCGTGGTTGGTTGTTTGAAATATTCCTCCGTCAACCAGCGCTCGTGCTCGGACTGGAGGTTGAGTCCGTATTTCACAGGGTATTGGAAATCTTTTCCGGACGATTCTAACAACTTAACTACATCGGTGTAGGTGATGCGCTGGAACGGCTTTTCGACGACGTGTTCAAGGCGTGCACGCAGGCCTTTATCGATGAATTTTTCAAAGATCGAGAGATCCGGATCAGCGAGCGCTTCAGTGACGAGGTATTTGATCATCGCTTCAGCGCAATCCATATCGCCTGCGAGATCGCAGAACGCCATTTCCGGCTCAACCATCCAGAACTCGGCAGCATGGCGCGAGGTGTTAGAGTTTTCCGCACGGAAGGTCGGCCCGAAAGTGTAGATATTGGAAAGCGCGCAGGCGAAAGTCTCGCCCTCGAGCTGCCCCGATACCGTGAGGTAAGCACGTTTCTCGAAAAAGTCCTCTGTGTCTTTGGAAATTTTATCATCGGGTAATGTCGTGACGCGGAACATCTCCCCCGCGCCCTCGCAATCGCTTGCGGTGATGATGGGGGTGTGGACGTAAACGAAATCGCGCTCTTGGAAAAACTTATGAATCGCAAATGCCATCCGTGAGCGGATGCGGAACGCAGCTCCGTAGAGATTGGTTCGCGGACGCAAATGCGCGATCGAGCGCAGAAATTCTTGTGAATGGCCTTTTTTCTGTAGCGGATAATCTTCCGGCACCTCGCCGATCAAGCGAATCTCCGCTGCCTGCATTTCCCAATCCTGACCTTGCGCCGGCGATGGGATTAATTTTCCCGAAACGGTGATCGAGGCTCCGGTCGCCATTTTAGAAATGTCTTCGTAACCCGGAATCCCTGCATCCGCGACGATCTGTAAATTTCCCAAGCAAGATCCGTCATTGAGCTCGATAAACGAAAAACCTTTTGAGTCCCTTCTGGTTCGAACCCAACCTGAAACGATCAAAGTATCCGTAGGTTCTGTTCGGGCGAGGACGTGCTTGATGAGGGTGCGCATGCACAAACTCTAAATTTCAAGTTTCAAAGTTCAACTACCAAGAAAACTCTAAACTTTAAATTTTAAACTCCAAAAGGAAGAAGCCTCGAAAATGAGGTGGTTCCACCCGCGACAAATTTTCATTTTGGCTGGGAAAAATTGACCGAATTTCTGCGTCATTTTTTCCCACCCTAAGACCTGAATCCCGCCTTTAAGCTATAATTTATCAAGGATTTAGAGTGTGGCGCGTTATTTGCATATTTGGAATTGCCCGCAATTGATGCGGTTAAAGAACAACCAATCAAAACAATGAGCATGATGACTACATGGAATCCCTATCACGAGTTGGAGCGACTTCAGGATCGCGTGATGCGCGCGATGCGACTCTCTCCCGCTCATTCGAACGAAGAGGGCAACACCCTCCTCAGTCTATCGGACTGGTCGCCTCTGGTGGACATCACCGAGGATGAAAAAGAATATCTTATCAGTGCAGATCTACCGCAGGTCGCCAAAGACGATGTGAAAGTCGTTGTCGAAAATGGCTCACTCATCATCAAAGGCGAGCGCCAGCGTGAGGCCGAGCACAAGGATAAGAAAGTGCATCGCATTGAACGCAGTTACGGCAGCTTCCATCGCAGTTTTTCACTACCGGAAGACACGGATGGAAAAGGCGTCACCGCCAATTTCAAAGACGGGGTGCTGCGCGTCTCTCTGCCAAAAAGCGAAGAGAAAAAGCCAAAACTCATCGAGGTGCAGGTAAATTAATTCCATCAACAAATACAGGAACAAACGAAACGGGAGACTCAAACGGGGTCTCCCGTTTTTTCTATTTTTTACCACAGAGGCACAGAGAATATAGAGGGAGGACACAGAAATATGTTATGTAAAGACTTCTCAGTGTTCTCCTTTTTCCTCTGTTCCTCAGTGGTAGAAAA
This sequence comes from Akkermansiaceae bacterium, assembly GCA_031419275.1. Classification (GTDB taxonomy): domain Bacteria; phylum Verrucomicrobiota; class Verrucomicrobiia; order Verrucomicrobiales; family Akkermansiaceae; genus Luteolibacter. The sequence goes on from JANOKJ010000066.1 coordinate 53,286, forward strand.
GGTCCGAGATAATCTCGACTCACTTCCACAACATCGAAGCCAAGCCCAACACCGCACAAGCACCGAGGATGGTCGTGAATGGGATTTTGAAACGCCACATCGCAAGGAACGCGGCGATGGCGAGGACGGCGACGAACCCATCAAAATTCCCATTTTCCGGCCAAAGAGCGTGGGTGGAAAATTTCACCCCGAGATTCAGGATCACCCCGACAACCGCGGCAGTGATAGCAGTCAGAGCGGCGCCGATGCGCGGCATGTCGCGTAAGCCTTCGACATAAGGCGCTCCGAGAAACACGAACAAGAAGCACGGCACAAACGTCACCCACGTGGTAATGAAGGCACCGATACTTGCAGCGGCCAGCGGACTGAAGTTCCCGGGATTTTGCCAACCACCGACGAAGCCGACAAATTGCAACACAATGATCAGCGGGCCGGGCGTTGTTTCAGCGAGGGCGAGTCCGCTCATCATTTGTGGATGAGTGAGCCAATGGAAATTCTCGACCGCTTGTTGCGCGACATAAGGTAAAACCGCATACGCACCACCAAAAGTTACCAAAGCAGCTTTACTGAAAAACACGCCTTGAGCGACAGGCGTGCTTTGCCAACCCAACCACACACCAAGCCCCAGAATCGGCAGCACCCACAATGGAACGCAAACCAATAGGATAGTTAAACTCCGCAGCCATGTCGGTTTCTGCGAAGGCGGCAGTTTTAAGAAACCTGCTTCGCTTTCCTCATGCGAAGATCCGTGACCTTTGCTTGCGGGGAATTGTTTCGGAAAGATGCGTTGTCCGAGCAGACCGATGATCGCCGCTCCGAAAATGATGAGGATGAACGAGATGTTGAAAAAATAGATTCCGACAAACGACAATGCAGCGATCACCCAAAGCGATCCGCTGCGCAGCGTTTTCCCGCCGATGCGGATCACTGCAGAGAGAATGACCGCGATGACGGCTGGTAGTAGTCCGTAAAAAATGGCCGCCAACCATGAAAGATGCCCGCCCGCCATGTAGAGCCAGCTCAGCGCGAAAAGAATCAATGCGGATGGCAGAACAAACAACGCCCCCGCCGCTAAACCCCCGCGCCAACCATGCAGCCGCCAACCGAGATAGGTCGCAAGTTGCTGCGCTTCCGGACCGGGCAGGAGCATGCAGAAATTCAGGGCATGCAGGAAATGGCTTTCGGAAATCCATTTCTTCTTCTCCACCAGATCCCGATGCATGATGGCAATCTGCCCTGCTGGCCCACCGAAACTGATCAACCCGAGCTTCAACCAATAAGTAATTGCTTCACGGAGTTTCGGCATCGACGGGTTCATGCGGGAATGTTGGATTCCTGGCGCGATTGAGTCGAGGCGAGAAACTCTTTTGATCGACACTGAAACGTTAAGCCCCAAAACTCCGTTTTAGTGAATATGAAACTTTTTCCCTTCCTCGCCGCGCTGGCGTTCATCGGCAGTCTGCACGCGGCGCCTGAAAAACCCAACGTGCTCATTCTGTTTGCTGATGACTGGCGCTTTGATACTCTGGGCGCCGCGGGAAATCCGATTGTGAAAACGCCGAACCTCGATGCTTTGGCAAAAGATGGCGTTCGTTTCACCCACAACTGCGTCACGACCTCGATCTGCGGTATCAGCCGCGCGACTTTGTGGAGCGGCCAATGGATGTCACGCCACGGCGCAACCGATTTCAAAGAACTCAGAAAACCATGGAGCGATACCTATCCCGGCATCTTGCGAGCGAACGGCTACTACACCGGCCATATCGGAAAATGGCATAATGGAAAATTTCCCCAAGAAAATTTCGACTTTGGTCGGATGTATCACTCGACCCATTATCATCCAACTCCAGACGGCGGAAAAATTCACGTCACTCAGAAAAACGAAAACGACGCGATGGAGTTTCTCAAAACGCGAGCCGCAGATAAGCCCTTCGTTCTAACACTCGCATTTTTCGCAACTCATGCGGAAGACGGCAATCCCCTGCAGTATCTTCCTCAGGAAAAAAGCAAAGCGCTCTATAACGACGTCACCATTCCCGTTCCGCCGACAGCGAACGATGCTGAGTATCGCAAGCTGCCGGAATTTCTTCAAAGTCCGGAAAATGAAAGCCGGAATCGTTGGACATGGCGTTTCGATACGCCGGAAAAATTTCAGACGATGATGAAAAATTACTACCGCCTCGCCACCGAGGTCGACGAGACCTGCGGTAAAATCATCGCCGAGCTCAAGCGTCAGGGAATTTACGATAACACTCTGATCATTTTCACCACCGACAACGGCTACTTCCACGCCGAGCACGGGCTCGCCGACAAATGGTATCCGCATCAGGAAAGCATCCGCGTGCCACTCATCATCCGCGATCCGCGCATGGACGCGAGCAAACGCGGCACAACAAATGACGAATTCACTCTCAATGTCGATCTCGCACCGACCATCCTCCGCTTCGCGGGTTTCGATCCACCGAAAGTCATGCAGGGCCGGGATATGTCGGAACTCTACCTCGGCAAAGGCGTAACCGATTGGCGCAAAGAATTTTTCTACGAGCATCCAAAAGTTAAGACCAAGGATTTTATCCCGGCATCACAAGCACTTGTTAGAAAAGATTGGAAATATTTCTACTGGCCGGAACACGATTACGAGCAGTTGTTTCACATCGCCGAAGATCCGTTGGAGCAAACCGATCTAGCAAGAGATCCCAAGCATGCGGATAAACTCGCCGAGATGCGTAAACGTTTCAACGAAGTGAAAGAGGCGGCGAAGTAGCTGCGGCGTCTCGCCGCAGGCCGTGCAAGCTGCGTCTCGCAGCTTTTGTCTTGTGAAGCCATTTCTACGACCCGCTCCGGGGTCGTATATTCTTTGCGCGCTATCCCGGGATATTCGTCGCTATCGCTCCTCGACCCCGGGCTAATATCTGTGATCCCTGCTGGGATCTGAAACTTCAGGCGAAATTTAATCCCCGTCTCCTCAATTGCCCAACAATCTCTTCAACCGATTCTTCACGCTGACTTTTCCGACAGCGGAGAGTCGATCTACGAAAAGAACTCCGTTGAGGTGGTCGATCTCGTGTTGAAGGGCGCGGGCTAACAAGCCGTCAGTTTCAATGACGAGCGTGCTGCCGTCGAGTTGTTCAAGGGTGGCTTTCACTGCGGCAGGTCGGCGGACTTCGTAGCGGATGCCTTCGATGCTCAAGCAACCTTCAAAATCGATATCTTTTTCCTGACCGAACTCAAGTTTCGGATTGATGAAAACAAGCGGCATGATTTCCGCGAGCTCTGCATGTTTCCCGTTCACTTTCAGAAAGGAAATGCATTCCGGATCGTGCGAGACATCGACCACAGCAAGCTGGAGATCGATACCGACTTGCGGTGCGGCGAGGCCGACGCCATTGGCATCGACCATGGTCTCGATCATGTTTTTCGCGAGTTCATGGATCGCAGCATCGACCGACGCGATGGGTCGGCACTGCAGGCGCAGAACAGGATCACCGTATTGGACGATGGGTAAAATCATCGTTAGAAAAACTTAGGTTGGCTGCTCGCCGCGAGCCATGACGACTTTGCCAGTGCGGACGGTTTCGATGATTTCGTATTGGGAAAACATCGCGATAGCGGCGTCCACTTTCGGGCTGTCGCCAGCGATCATGACGACCATCGAGGTCGGCGTGAGATCGATCGTTTTTCCGCCAAAATGCTCGGTAATCTGAAGCGCTGCGGAGCGTTCAGCGCTGGAGCAGAGGATTTTGATCAGGATCATCTCCTTGGTGACCGAGTCCATGCTGGTGTGCTCGAAACAATGAATGACATCGATGAGTTTGTTCACCTGTTTGATGATCTGATCAAGGCCTGAGGGATCCCCAGAGATACCGATCGTCATACGTGAAAAGGTCGGATTCCTACCTTGAGAGACAACGAGGGAGTCGATGTTGAAACCGCGGCGTGAGAAGACTTGGCAAATGCGCATCAACACGCCCGGCTGATTGTTCACAAGAATGGATAGCGTGTGACCGGAACCGCTTGAAGTTGTTGCGACGGGAGTGTCTGTAGTAGTGATGGTTTTCATCTTAAAGTTTGCTAGTTGGAAGTGTTCAGTTTGCAGGGAAGACCTTGCGGATATGGTTTGCAGTCTCAGTGTTAGTGTGCAGGTCTTTCTTTCCTGAAAACTGAACACTGAAAACTAGCAAACTCCGATGTTTACGTAGAACCGATAGGTTTTGCCATGCGGGTTTTTGGCGCTTCGACAATCATGTCTTCAAGGGCCGCACCGGCAGGAATCATCGGGAAAACGTTATCCGTTTTCACGCACTCTGCGTGGATGAGGATAGGACCATCGTTATAAGCGAGGGCTTTTTCCAACTGCTTGGTGACATCCGCTGGACGTTTGATGTAAACGGAAGGGATGCCGTAAGCAGCTGCGAGTTTGCAGAAGTCTGGGTTTCCAACGAGATCCACACCGGAGGTACGGTCTTCATAGAACAACTCCTGCCATTGACGCACCATGCCGAGGTAGTGATTGTTAAGAACCACGATTTTCACCGGCAATTTATGGATCGCGGCGGTCGCGAGTTCGAACAAAGTCATTTGGAAACCACCGTCGCCGGAAATGGAGATAACCGTTTTGTTCGGATGCGCGAGCTGCGCACCAATTGCCGCAGGGAAACCGAAGCCCATGGTTCCAGCACCGCCGGATGAGAGCCAATGATAGGACTCGTGGTTTTTATAAAACTGCGCCGCCCACATCTGATGCTGACCGACATCGGTAGAGACGATCGCATTTCCTCCGGTGAGTTCATAGAGTTCGTCGATGACTTGCTGCATGCGTAAGCCGCCTTGTTTCTTGTAGCTCAATGGGAATTTCTTTTTGTAACCATTGAGTTTCTCATTCCACTCGGGATGTTTTACTTTGGAAATTTTTTCGTTGATTTCTGTTAGAGCCGCTTTGGCATCACCAACGATCATCACATCCGGCTTGATCATTTTCGCCTCTTCGGCGGGATCGATGTCGATGTGGATGATTTTCGCGTCTTTGCAGAATTTCGATGGCTGACCGATGATGCGATCGTCAAAACGGGAGCCGACGTTGATGAGAAGGTCGCACTCGATCATCGCTTTGTTTGCGTAGGCGGTGCCGTGCATGCCTAACATTCCTAGCGAGAGCGGATGGTTTTCCGGAAAAACTCCTTTGCCAAGCAAGGTGCTGGTGACCGGGCAATCGAGAGTTTCCGCAAGATACATGAGCTCTTTGTCCGCACGGGCGATCATGCAACCCTGACCTGCAAGAATCACGGGACGCTTGGCACTCGCGATGAGCGCAGCGGCAGCTTTAACCGACTCTTTACAGATATTGAAATCGCTCGAAGGATCGTAACCTGGAAGATTGAACGTTGGATTCATATCCCCGCTGAATGGTGCGCTCGAAATATCTTTAGGAACATCGATAAGCACCGGACCCGGGCGACCCGTAGTAGCGATGTGGTATGCCTCGCGAGCGATGCGTGATAGAGAGTTGGTGTCTTTGACCAACCAGTTGTGTTTCACAACGGGAATGGTGATGCCGAAGATATCGGCTTCTTGGAAAGCGTCTTTACCGAGCATCCATGTCACGGTCTGGCCGCAGATCACAATCATCGGAACGGAATCCATCATCGCGGTCATCAAGCCAGTGACGGTATTTCCTGCTCCAGGGCCGGAAGTCACCAATACCGCTGCAGGCCTGCCGGTTGCACGTGCGTAACCATCCGCCATGTGGACAGCACCTTGCTCATGGCGGACGAGGATAAACTTCATCTTGGTCTTGACTGTTTCAAGGGCATCGAAGATGGGAATCGCCGCACCGCCGGAATATCCGAAGATGTATTCGATACCGAGGTCATCGAGTGTTTTGATGAGGGCTTGTGCGCCGTCGAGTTGTTGCTTGCTCATAAAATTAGAGTTGGAGAGGCAAGTTGGACTATTTTTCGAGATAAAACAACCGAAAATTGATGATATTTTCGGAAGTTTGGCAAATTCGCGCTCGAAGATTCTGAAAAAACGCTGTTTTTCACATAAAATGCACATTTTCTGCCGTAAGCTTTGAGCCACTACGATTCATTACTGCAGTCCAGAGCCTGCGGCGTATCCGTATTGCGTTAGGCATTTTCATGCACTACCAGTTGGGCGGATGATACAGTTTTCCTTATTCAATATCCCCGTTCGGGTGCTGCCATGGTTTTGGCTTTCCTTAGTCTTTCTCGGTTTGGGGAGTGGAGGAAATTCAAAAGAGGAGGTTATTCATCTACTGCTGTTCTTGATAGCAGGCTTCATCTCCATCCTGGTTCACGAACTCGGGCATGCCCTGACCGCTAAACATTTCGGCAAACAGGTCGAGATCGTGCTGCAAGCCTTCGGCGGATACGCCGCCTACAGTGGAGGTAGGCGTCTCACTCGAACCGAAGAATTCCTGATCACAGCGGCTGGTCCAGGCATACAAATTTTGCTTGGAGTCGCCGCATTGGTTCTGGTCTTTGAAGTCGATGGAATCAACGAGATCGGAAAACAATTTTTGACCACTCTTTTTATGATCAGTCTTTTCTGGGCGCTCCTGAATCTTCTTCCCATACTACCCATGGATGGAGGTCGGTTATTGGAAACCCTACTAGGCCCGCAGCGCATTCGACTGACTCTGCAGATTTCTCTTTCCGTCGCCGTTGCTGTAACGGCTCTGGCGCTCATTTTTAAACTCGGGATGTTTTTAGTCATTTTCATGGGCTTAATGGCCTATGAATCCTACAAAGCCCTCAAAGGAATTTCTTGGAGGTAATCTATCGCACGATGAGTGCGTTTTTCTCATTCATAAATAAGATTTCCTTCCATGCTTTGGAGGAAAGTAAGCCACGGTGATGGAAAAATAGAATCTGCGCAACGCGACGGAACACCGGATTACGGAGAGCTATGTCATACGTGAAATTCGGCGGAGCGAGATGATCCATGGACCAACGCATCATACCTTTGAAGCGATAGTTCGGCACCATGTCGAGCAGCTCTGTGGCAGGATGATCCAGTCTTCCCTTCAAATGCTCACTGATCGCATAACCCGCCTGCAGTCCAATTTCTATCGAAGGATAAATGCCTCCAGCAGTTAGAGGTGAAACCATGCCCGCCGAATCGCCAAGCAGCATCACTTGATCCGCATGCCATTTTCTAACAACTCCACCACTTGGAATCAATCCGCCACGTCGGCCAACCACCTTTGCTTTACTGAAATCAAACCACTTGGACATTTTTGCCTCAAACTTAGCGAGGTTGGGCTTGTGTGGCTGACTCACCGCGATTCCAACCTGCTGGACCCCTACCCCGGGAACGATCCAACCAATATAGCCTGGAGCCAGTTCGGAATCTAAAAACACGTGGAGACGATCCGGATCCAGCCCTTCAATTCCCTCATATTCCGCCTCTGCTCCCATCAGAAATTGTTGGTTCGAACTAAGGTTGAATCGTTTTGCGACAGAAGAACGAGCACCATCACAACCGACAAGATAGCGCGATTGCACACCTGCTTCAGGTATCTGTATTTTCCCATTTTTCTGATAGAACTTAGAAACATTCTGCGACAAACGAATATCCGCCCAAGCCCACTCCGCTTGCCGCCCGAGCCAACGCATCATCTCCGGCGTATCCGTCGCAACAAATGAATAGCCCGGCGAACATAGATCGATGGAATTTCTGTTTGGTGAATACAAGCGCACTCCACCTATGTTTCTACCTAGATGCTGCGGCAGGTTTAAGAGGTCTGCGGCTTCTTTAACTAAAATTCCTGTTGTACGAATGTTGCTTCCCAAATCCGCTTTTCTCTCAAG
>JANOKJ010000067.1:0-2673 GCA_031419275.1 Akkermansiaceae bacterium
CGAACAATTTACCGACAGAGGAGGCTGGGGGTTGGATACCCAATTTATCGAGTCGATGGGTTCGTCGTATTTGATCGCCCATGGCTTAGGGAAGCCGGTGGCGGATGCGAGCACGGAGTTTGTGGTGGCTGAGGCGGGGGAGTATAAGGTTTGGGTGAGGACCATCGATTGGACCAAGCGCATGGACAGGCCTGAAAGTGCGGGTCGCTTCAAAGTGGCAGTGAACGGGGTGGAGTTGGAGACGGAACTTGGAAAAAACGATACCAAGTGGACCTGGCAGTTGGCAGGAAAAGCCCAGCTCAAAGCCGGTAAGTCGAAAGTGGCTTTGAAAGATCTCACTGGATTCAACGGACGCGCGGACGCGGTGCTTTTCAGCAGCGATGCAAGTTTCACGCCCCCAGCGGATGCGACCTTTGAAGAACGCACCGCATGGAAAATTTCCGGAGTGCCGAGCGCGATCGAAGATGCGGGTGAGTATGATTTGGTCGTCGTTGGCGGAGGCTACGGCGGACTCGGTGCAGCGATTTCTGCGGCACGGATGGGAGCGAAAGTCGCGCTGATTCAGAATCGCGATGTGTTAGGTGGAAACGGTTCCTCTGAGATTCGGGTTTGGGCGAAGGGGACTTACCCGCCGAGTCAGTATCCGCTAGACCAGATCATCCGTGAGTTTGAGGATAAAGCCAAAGCCTCGCCAGCACCGGCTGAGGAGTTTGTGGATGACAAGAAAGACAAGGTCGTCAAAGCCGAGAAAAACATCACCTTGTTCCTCGGTCATCATGCGTATGGCTTGGACATGGCAGGTGGAAAAATCGCTTCGGTGAAAGCCGTGGATATCGATGCCGGAAAACTCAAACGGATCAAGGGCAAGTTTTTCGCCGATTGCACGGGTCATGGTTTCGTCGGGATGTGGTCGGGTGCGGACACGAAATCCACCGAGAAGGGTCGGATGGGCATGAGCAACATGTGGATGTGGGAGAATCGCGATAAGGCTGTGAGCTTCCCAAATGAGCCATGGATGCATCAGTTTAAATCGGAGCAATTTCCTTATCCGAAAGTGATTCATGGTTTCGGTCATGCTGAGTGGTTCTGGGAAAGCGGATTCGATAACCATCCCGTTAAAGATCTTGAGCTGACACGGGATTTGAATTTGCTGGCTGCGTATAGTGCGTGGAGTTCGATGAAAAATCACGGTGCGCACGCGGAGCGTGATCCGAACAAGCATGCCAATGCTGAGCTGACTTGGTTAGCGTATGTAGGCGGCACTCGCGAGACGGTGCAGATTCTGGGTGATGTGATTCTCAAAGGTGATGAAATTCGTAAAAAGAAAGAGTTCGATGACGCGACGTTTCTCACCACATGGTCGATCGATCTTCATTATCCTTTGGAGAAATATATCAACACCATCCCTGGCAAGCCGTTTATTGCGCGTGCCGAGCATGGCAAAGGGGTTGATAAAAACGTTGGCTACGCGGTTCCTTACCGGACCTTGTATTCAAGGAGCGTTCCCAACCTTTTTATGGCTGGACGCAACATCAGCGTGGAGCGCGATGCGCTTGGAACGATACGGGTGATGAAAACCATCGGCATGATGGGTGTGGTGATCGGGCGCGCGGCGGCGCTGGCGACGGTTCACGATTGCACTCCAAGGGATATTTATGCGAAGCATCTCGATCAAGTGAAAGGTTTGTGGAAACTTCCGGGCGACAAGCGTTTCGCGAGTCTCGATGAGCTGAAAAAATCCCTTGATGAAAAAATCGAGAGTTCAAAGCCTGCAAACTAACGGGCGCGGCGAGTTGTTCCACTGCGGACTGTGGCGGTATGTCTCCAAGTTCTAAACCATTACAATCCCGATAATAGTTAATAAGAAAAATCATCTCGCCTGACCGCACGGTTATTGTGTATGAATACCCCGTTTATCACAAAAAAAGCTCACATCTCCAAAAGTAAATACCTAGCATTCATGACGAGACTAGACGTAAGTAAAGGAACGGCCTCGCCTGTCGCGAGTTCCAAAGGCTTTGCTCTCGTCACAACGCTTATTCTGATGGTTCTGCTATCTGTGATTATCTTAGGTATGCTGAGTCTTTCTGCGGTTACACTGCGCTCAGGATCACAGGATTCGTCCGTCATGGAGGCCCGGGCCAACGCGCGATTGGCGCTGATGATCGCCTTGGGTGAATTGCAGAAGGAAATGGGTCCTGATATGCGCGTGAGTGCTGAAGCCTCGGTGTTTGATCAGAATCCTGCGACTGAAAAGATCGACGGTATCCAGCAGTCGCGTTGGCTGGCCAGCTACGATTCATGGGGGAACTGGCTGAATGCGGATTACACTCCGCCAGGCAAGAGTTTACTTTCGATCCGTGATACCTATGCCCCGAAGCGGAAAAGTTTGTTTCGCCGCTGGTTGCTTTCCACTCCGGATGTCGATGCGACGAATCCGGATGCTGCAGATTCAATCATCGGATGGGATGACACAAATTCGGTGGTGCTTGTTGATAGAGGCAGCTTGGGTAGCCTTGCGACAAGCCAACCCGAACCCCAAAGATAGCTTTCGAGCGTAGCCTCGAAGCTATCGGTTGTTGAACAGGCCCGAGCTGGAATGACCAAGGCAGTTAGTTCCGTGTATGTGTTTTCGATTTACGCATGATCTGACGGGCTTTTCGGGGTGTTATC
>JANOKJ010000068.1:0-23041 GCA_031419275.1 Akkermansiaceae bacterium
GATACGAAAAGTCCTCGCCTGCATGTTTGCAGGTGGACATGTATTGCTTGAGGATTTTCCCGGAACCGGAAAAACCACACTGGCTAAAGCCCTTGCTAAAGCCATCAGTGGGGCCGAGTTCAAGCGAGTCCAGTTCACACCGGATCTCCTTCCTTCTGATATTCTCGGTGTTTCCGTGCTCGACCCAAAAGCCCAAGAGTTCCGTTTCCACAAAGGCCCGGTGTTTACCGACATCCTCCTCGCAGACGAAATCAACCGCGCTTCCCCCCGCACCCAGAGTGCCTTGCTCGAAGCCATGGGCGAAAGACAAGTCAGCATCGAGGGCGAGCGCTATGATCTAGACGGCTTGTTTTTCGTCATCGCAACGCAGAACCCAGTCGAATTCCGCGGCACCTATCCACTTCCGGAAGCTCAGATGGATCGCTTCTCGATGCAATGCCAGCTAGGCTACGTCAGCGCTGAAGAAGAAGCTAAAATCCTCCATGACCAAATCGAATCACATCCGGTAAACTCTATCAAACCGATGATCACTCGCGAACAAATCCTGGAAATCTCTGCTGCTGCTAGAAAAATCCGCTTCAGTGATGAACTCCGCCATTACGCAGTATCGCTCGTCGGTGCCACCCGCAATATCCCTGAAGTCCAACTTGCAGCCAGTCCACGAGCATCCTTGGCTTTGATGAAAATTTCTCAAGTCATCTCCCTATTCGAAGGCCGTGATTTCGTTACTCCAGAAGTCATCCAAGCCGTCGCTTCGGATGTGATCGCACACCGACTCGTGCTAGCTCCGGAATCCAAATATTCAGGAGCCAATGCCCGCCAGATCGTAGCCGATCTGATCCAAAATACTCCCGTCCCTGTCTAATGAGCCCAAGCGACGTATCGTTACGTTTTCGTATTCTCCACTGGATCTACTTCCGTGGAGCCAACATGCAGTTCTGGTTTAGTCAACGTATTCGCCCCGCCGGAATCTGCGCCCTACTTGTTATTTCATTGGCAAGCTTCATGTGTGTTGGGCAGCCCAAAAACTCCATCTTTCAGCTATTCTGTTTCAGCTTTGCTCTACTTGCCCTTGCTCTCATTTGGACCAGCTTACGACGCGCAAAAGTTTCTGCTGAAATCAAAGTTCCAAAATACGCCACGGTCGGTGAAGAATTACGATACTCGGTAACGCTCAGAAACAGCCAACGCAACAATCTACATGGATTACGCCTACTCCAAGTCGCTCCAGATCCCCGCCCCAACCTCTTAGAATTCAGCCAAAACGCAGAACCCTGTGAAAGCAAACGTAACTTCTATGACCGATCCCTCGCCTTTTACCGCTGGCGCTGGTTAATGTCACGCCACCGCAGCTTTATCTCTAACGAATCCGTTTCGTCATTCGATCTCTCAAGCAAAAAAGCCACTACTGTAGCCCTCACTCTAACCGCTCAAAAACGAGGCGTTTATCTCCTCGATAATTTGCGCCTGCTTATGCCAGATCCGCTCGGGTTTTTCCAAAAATGCAAACCCCTGAACCCCTCCCCATCCCGCCTGATCGCTCTACCCAAACGCTACGCTCTACCTAACTTCGAAATGCCGGGATCATCCATCTTCCGCATCGGTGGCGAAGAAACCAGCAACGCTATTGGAACCTCTGGCGAATTCGTTGGCATCCGCGAATACCGACCCGGCGACTCACCACGCCAAATCCATTGGAAAAGCTGGGCACACACCGGAAAACCCATGGTGAAAGAACTCGAAGACACGTTTTACCCTCGCTACGCTTTGATTCTCGATACTTTTCCAGGATCCAGCGATCGCATGATATTCGAGGAGATGATCTCCATCGCTTCATCCTTCATCACTGGCCTCGATAACAATGCCGCTCTACTCGATCTCATGTTCATAGCGGAAACCGCTCACACAGTCACCGCTGGCCGAGGCTTTGAACGTACCGAAAAACTACTCGAAGTGCTCGCCGGAGTCCAAAGCGAACCTAAATCTCGCTTCGATGCCCTCTCATCATCAGTCATCAAACACCGCGAACAAATCACTTCCTGCCTACTCATCCTTAACGGCTGGGACCAAGAACGAGTGGATCTCGTTCGGAAACTGAGAAATTCCGGATTACTTTGTGTCCCCATTATCGTCGGAAATGGCGAACCACCCCAGTCCATCCATGGCTATTGGATCGATTCCAACCATGTCGCACAGAGTCTCATGCGCCTTCCTCTACAACTCTCTGGCATCTAATTTCACCAACTCATGACCAGCCAGCACATCCAACCCCCTCCGAGATTACTCCTCGGTGCAACGCTCCTTTTCTGGGGCGCAATGTCTGGACAATCTCTGCTCGCGCTCATTATCGCCCTCATCATCGAAAGCCCAAACTGGATCCGCTCCCGCTGGAATTTCAACGACCAAGCTTGCCTCCGCGCTTGGTATCTTAGCCTCATCCTTAGTATCCTCATTGCTATACCTATATGGCTTGATGGCAGCCGTGCACACGCCTTCCCCAAACTCCTCACTTGGCTCCCTGTTCTACTTTTTCCAGTCCAATTTATTCAATCTTTTGGTTTCAGTAACTCACTAAACCTCAATAACTTCTATTTCATATCACGGATTCATCGTAAGATAAATGAAGAACTTGGAATCGAACATTCCAACGTTCGCTTTAATTTTGGAAACGTCTATTTCATCGCCATTATCGTCGCCGCCAGCCTAAGTCCATATGCCCAACAAAAAACCTTCTTCTTCGGCCTAATCATTCTTTCTGGATGGCTGATGTTGGCTCATGTCAGACGCCGTATTTTTGCGATAATTACGATTTTAATTTTCGCCGCTGCAATCGGATTAAGCGGGCAGATTGGTTTATCCAAACTCTACGTTTGGGCCACCAATCATTATCATGGTGATGGTGGAATCCCCAGTTACGATCACACTCACAATAGAACCTTTATTGGATCGTTAGGCCGGATTAAGCAGTCCCCTGAAATGATGTGGAGAATCATTCCAAAAGAGGGACATCAGCCGCCAAGTTTAATCAAAACGAGCTCCTACAATCGCTACAGAGGAGTAAATTGGGGAAACATATATCCAAGATCCTTGATTCAAGAAGAAGTAGATTTTCGCGAATTAACCTCAATAGACCTAGAAGTAGACAATTCGTTTTATCTGCTGCGGGAAGACATGAACCGAGCGGATATAACCAAACCCTTGCCCGAATTCGAAATTCGTGGCGCAACCGCTTACGGAGATCCCCTGCCTCTTCCCGGAGATACCTCAACCCTAAATGAGTTCCAGCACCAAGGTATTGAAATTAACCTAATGGGCACCGTCCGCATCTACCCTCTAAAATCCATTATCCAAGGCAATGTCCGTTGGAATGACGAAATCACCACTGAACCCCCACCATTTCCAGTGGAAGACCTCAAAATCGACGAATACGAAATTGAAGCTATCCATGAAGTCGCCGATGCACTCGGCCTAAAACAACTCGCTACCACCAACGAGAAAATCCAGCGCATCAAGAAATTTTTCGATACGGAGTTTGTATACAGTCGCTACCTAACGATTGGACGAGCTCAGGGATCTAAGAAGCGGCCCACACCCATCGAAACCTTCCTCACTACCAACAAAAACGGTCATTGCGAATACTTTGCCACAGCTGCCACCTTACTCCTGAGAGCCGCTGACGTCCCCGCAAGATACAGCATCGGTTTTTCAGTCATGGAAAAAAATGACAGCAGAAATGAATGGATCATCCGCGGAACACATGCGCACGCTTGGACTCGTGTCTGGAATAAAGAACTCCGACAATGGGTCGACTTCGATCCTACCCCTAGTGGCTGGCTATCTGCAGAAACACTTAGCAAAAATCGATATCAATCATTTCTCGATGGCTTTCAGCGTTTCAAAGAAGATTTCTTTCTATGGCGTAATAAACCCGCAAACCGTATCGGCGTCACCATCGCCATGTGGGGTTTAGGTCTTTTCTTTATCCTCTACATCGCGATCCGTCTCAAAAAATCCCGTGTCGTGATCCATTCCAAAAAATCATCACTAGCCTCAGATCTATCAACTCTCAAAACTCCTTTGCACCGAATCGAAAAAGCAGCCATAAAAGTCATCGGTCCTCGTAACCTCGGTGAAACATGGATCACCTGGCTACGCAAACTTAAAGCCAACCAAATCTCTGAATCCGATCTCGAACAAGCCTTCGATCTACATCAGCAACTCCGTTTCGATCCCAACCCTCCCAACAACAACATCCATCAACAACTTGCCGAAATCACCCAAAAGCTCATCAAACAACTCTCAAAACCTTAATACTCAACTCACCGCCTTCGCTCTTGGCTAATGCAATCCCAATCGATATTCATCAACTCAATGAAAAAACATTTACTCATCGCTGCCGTGGTATTCTTACCACTCATGAGTCACGGACAAAATCTATCGGAAGCCGATCGCGAGGCGATGCTGAAGAAAATCAAAACGATACAGAATCAAGCAGAATCAGCTGTTGATAAAAAATACCGAACCGCAATGAGCGCATTGAGCTCAGCGATGAATAACGAGAATGAGGCGTTTGAACTATATTTGAAATGCGAAGAACTGATGAACTTCGAAAAGAAAAACAAGAAAGCCGTCGATTTCCGCGATTGGAAGAAAAACAATGACGAAAAATTTTCAGATGCTTCGTTTCGATTGGCTCTGAAGTATCAAATTCGTTGGACTGCGCTTTCTTTACAAGCCAGCTCTAAAAACGCCGATCGTGAAAAGTTAGCAATCGAAGCTTCTAAAATCCTAGATGCCATCGTTGATGATGCCGAAAAATTAGCACCCTATCAGTCCATACTCAATCAAAGCGTTTTATCTACTGTATTTGCTCAAGCCTACAATATCAGCGGTATTGAAATCAAAGATTGGCCTCTAGCCCCCGGCCAATTCGAAGCTATCTACAATAATCTACTGCTTCCACCATTACGACGTTCAGATCGCATACCCTTTCTCACCGCCACCTGGCAGAAACGCATCAACCAAGAAGGCGAATTAGTACAAAAATGGAAATCCGAAGGAAAATCAAAATCCGGTGAGCGATCGTTAGAATA
The DNA here is from genome assembly GCA_031419275.1 of Akkermansiaceae bacterium. Lineage (GTDB taxonomy): Bacteria > Verrucomicrobiota > Verrucomicrobiia > Verrucomicrobiales > Akkermansiaceae > Luteolibacter. The sequence goes on from JANOKJ010000068.1 coordinate 5,094, forward strand.
TGAAAAGTTTATTACCGAAACATTACCTCAGCTACGCTGGGAGGCAGATGTAGACATCTTTAAAGCCGGTGATCAACAAGGCGCTTCTTCTAGGATGATCAAACACATCGAAGAAAATATCAGCCATAAATCTGCTGCCAAATGGATTGAAGCTCTCACCACCTTGATTGATAATGAAAAATAATCCCTGAAAGGCACAGAGGAAGAATCAGCTGATAAAAATTAAGCCTGAAACCTATGAACTTTAACTTAAAAACCGAGTTATTAGCATTTCTTGGACCCATTGGCGGACCTGAAATATTGATGATTTTAATCGTATTATTTATACTGACTCTCCCTGTTGTCATCGCTGTCACCGTAATTCTCATTATAAATTCTCGCAGAAAAAATCCACCACTTCCACAACCTCCAAAAACCCCAGATCCCAACCAGGATCAAAGAACGTAGCCCGGGATCGAGGAGCCACAGCGACGAAAATTTGGAGACAGAAAAAAGTTTCAAAGCGAGTTTACGAATCCAGATCCCAACCGGGATCAAAGAATTTAGCCCGGGGTCGAGGAGCTACAGCGACGACCACCCCGGGAAAACCGAAAAACAAATATCCGACCCCGGAGCGGGTCGCAGATGAATTCATCTCGGTGATGTTTCGATTCTAGCACCCCTCCAGGGTGCAATACATATGTCACCTTTACCCGAGGTAGTCGTCGCTAACGCTCCTCGACCCCGGGCTAATTTCTGTTATCCTTTCAGGATAATAACATCAGCACCCATCTATAATTTCTTATTTTTCTCCCCAAAATTTTTCTGTCAGATTTTCTGCGTCATCCAAAACCCATGAGTCCAGTCACGATTACCTACCTAGAAATGAGAGACCGTTCTCAGCTCTGTGCTAAGACCACCAGCGATCCACGGTTTCGTGTTGAAGAAGTCACTGACAAAACCGGTGAATTCAACCGATCTCTCTACGTCTTGGTCGGTGAGACCTGGGAATGGCATGACAAACTTGTGTGGAGTGCTGAGCAGTGGAAGTCTTATGCTGAATCCGAAAATCTGAAAACCTACGTAGCATATATGGATGAGGCTATCGCGGGATATTTCGAACTTCTGACCCACGAGCAAGATGTCGAGATCAAGTATTTTGGACTCGCTCCGGATTTCATAGGGAAAGGCCTTGGAGGGGTATTGCTCACGGAGGCCATCCAAGCCGCATGGCAGCTCAATCCAACCCGCGTTTGGGTTCACACTTGCACGCTTGATCACCCCGCTGCGTTGCAGAATTACCTATCGCGTGGAATGACCGTTTATGACGTCTGCCACAACTGATTCTGAATGAGATCACTTATTGACCACTCTTCCAACTTGCAAAGCGGCTCAACGGATATGATTCTTTGACCATGCGTTACATCGAACCCCATGCACACATGGTCAGCCGCACGACGGATGATTATGAAAAACTCGCACTAGCTGGCTGCGAGGCGCTGTGTGAACCCGCGTTCTGGGCTGGCTTTGATCGTTCTTCTGCCGATGGCTTTTACGATTATTTCCGCCAACTCACTGAATACGAACCGCGCCGGGCAGCACGCTTTGGGATCAAACATTTCTGCTGGCTCTGCATCAACCCCAAGGAAGCTGACGATCCAGCCTTCGCGCGCGAAGTTATGGCGCTGATCCCGGATTTCATCAAAAAAGAAAACGTGCTCGGAATCGGTGAGATCGGCCTCAATAAAAACACCCGCAGCGAATTGCAAATTTTCGAAGAGCACGTTCAGATCGCCCTCGATTACGATTTGCCAATCCTCATCCACACGCCCCACCTTGAGGATAAACTTAAAGGCACGAAACTCATCATCGATTCGCTCAACTCATTCTCAAAGTTAGATCACTCCAAAGTCATCATCGACCATGTGGAAGAACACACGGTGAAACTCGTGATGGACGCGGGCTTCTGGGCAGGAATGACGCTTTATCCGGAAAGCAAATGCACCCCGAACCGTGCGATCGATATCCTCGAAACCTACGGCACGGATCGCATCTGGATGAACTCCGCGTGTGACTGGGGCATCTCCGATCCCATGGCCGTACCGAAATGCGCGCTCGAAATGAAACGCCGCAAACACACCGCCGCGCAGATCGATAAAATCGTTTACGAAAATCCCCTAACCTTCCTAAGGCAGTCACCGAGGTTTAGTTTGTAGCTGCGGCGTCTCGCCGCAGCTTTTCGTCCCCAAAGGGGACAACGGTGATAGCGAAGGGTGAATCCTCCACAGGATTCACCCTGGTATACCAATTCCATACACCCCGCGCCCCAACGGGGTGAACGGAACTTTGTTCAGATTACGGATATGATTCACCCAGCCCCGTGCGCCCCGTTGGGGCGCGAATCCTTATTGATGTCGTTCCAGGGTGCCGTTTGGCACCCTTCGCTTTCACCGTGTGCCCCGTTGGGGCAAATCCATGCAAAATTTTTGGACGGACTGACTAATACCTCAGCTATCTCACTTCAGCAACGCCAGAATCGGCTGCGGATAAACTCCGAAAACCAAGGTCAGCACCGTTAGAGTAGCGATGCAAATTTTGGAAATGATCGGCAGCGTGACCTTGGAATCATCATTCGGCTCGATCCACCACATCGCGCGGATGGTTTTGAAGTAGTAGTAGAATCCGGCAGCGGCGGCGACAACCGCAACACCGAGACCGATCCAAAGTCCGGATTGCGCAGCGAGCGAGAATACGAAGAATTTCCCAATGAAGCCTGCGGTGAGCGGCACACCTGCGAGCGCTGCGAGCAAAATGGTCAGCGCAAGTGCCAGCGCGGGATTACGTTTACCGAGACCATTGAAATCAGCAATCGCCTCGCCATCGCGCTGAATACGGACTTGAGCGACGACGAAAAACACACCGAGCGTCATGATCAGATACGTCGCGAGGTAGAACGAAACCGCTTGGATCGAGGTCACGGATGTTTCCGAGATCGGTGTCCAAGCCGCGAGTGCAAGGATCAAAAATCCAGCGTGTGCTATGGAAGAGTAAGCGAGCAACCGCTTGAAGTTGGTTTGCGCGATCGCTGCAAAATTCCCGAACAACAAAGTCGCACAAGCAAGAATGAGCAAGATCGTGAGAACTTGATTCCGCACCGGTGAGCTTTCAGCGAGGAACGGACTAAGAAAACGGATCAGCAAAATAAATCCAGCCGCTTTTGAACCAACTGAAAGGAAGGCCGTCGTTGGCGTTGGAGCACCTTGATAGACATCGGGAATCCACATCTGCATCGGCACTGCACCGACCTTGAAACCGAGCGCAACCAAGACTAGTGCGATACCGAACAGCAATGGAACGGTGTTCTGCATTTCGGCGAGTTTTTCCGGCATGAGATCGAGACGCATCGTGCCAGTCGCGCCATAGACCCATGCGATTCCGTAAACGAGGAAACCTGTGCTGAGCGCACCGAGGATGAGATATTTCACTCCAGCTTCCAGTGATCCTACATTGCGACGCATGAACGCAACCAAGATGTAGAAGGTGATGGTCACTAACTCCAATGCGACGAAAGCACCCGCGAGATCTTTCGCAGAAGCCATCCACATCATTCCGGCGCAGGCAAAAATTGGCAGGGCGTAATACTCACCCGTCCCCTCTTCGGAATTTGGATTCTCGGTGAAACGCGCGAGGATTTTCCGGTAATCAATCGCCATCAACAGCACCGCAGCAGTGGTGATGAGTGCGAAGATTTTATAGAACTTCGCGAGCGCATCGAACTGATAGAAATTCCAGAGCGGCCATGAAGCCCAAGTAGAGCGAACTGCACTTACATGAGAAACAATTTCGCCCTCCAAAGTGTGCCCGTGACTGTTCACATTAGTCACCGGGCCGATGGCGAAGCAAGTCGCGATCAAAATTCCTAACAAACCAGCCGCTCCGATAAGCCCTGCCCATGATTTATTTTTCGAAGGAACAAATGCCTCGGCGAGCAAGATGATGAAGCCGAGGGTGACGGTGAGTGCTTCCAGGTAGTAGGCGGGCATTGCGTGAAACGTTGAATGTTAAAAATCGTTGAATCCTTACTTAATGAAGAAGTTGAGAAGAAGGTTGGGATAGCAACCGACAGCAAGGAGGGAAAGGATGAGAAGCACAGCGGGAATATGATCGCACCATGTGAGGTCGGCTGCTTTCGTGGTCGATGTGACCGCAGGTCCTTGGAAAATGTTGCGGAAAGCACGGAGCATATAAACCGCTGAAATCACCACACCCCAGATAGCCAGAATACAAGCGATCTGCACGGGGCCTAAACCTTTGGCTGGATCGTAATCGCGGAATGCGGAGAGGAAAACCAACACCTCACCTGCGAAGTTGGCAAGACCGGGAAGTCCGATGGATGCCATCGCGCCGATGCCGAAAACAAATGCCAGCGCGGGAGCAGATTTTGCTAGTCCACCAAGATCGGCGAAGTCAAGCGAACCGGTGCTGCGTTCAATGCGATCCGCCAAGCCGAAGAGAAGAGCGATCGAAACACCGTGTGCAAACATCAGCAATACCGCTGCAGGAAGCGCGATGTCATTTTCCTTATTTGCAATCAAAGCGGCTATCGCGAGGAAAATATAACCCATGTGCATGACCGATGAACTGCCAAGCATCGTGTCCAAACGTTTTTGAGAAATGGTGACGAAACCAACCCAAAGGATATTTCCTAACAACAACACCAACAAAGGAGTCAGCCAAACTTCCAGTCCATCTGGCACCATCGGCAGTGCGACGCGTAACATTCCATAGAGACCAAATTTTTTCAACACACCGGCGTGTAGCATTGCGGTCGGTGCTGGCGCGCTGGCGTAGGCAGGAGCGGCCCAAGAATGAAACGGAAACAACGAAACCAAAGTGCCGAAGCCAATGATCAACAAAGCGGCGATGCCTTTCTGAGCTGCGGGATCGATGGTTGCAGCGAGATCTCTCATCTTCACCAAATCAAACGTTCCGGTGAGCGAAGCAAGCCAAACCAAACCAGCTAAAAGCACCAGCGAACCGAGGCCGAGATAGATAGTGATTTTCCATGCAATCCCACGACGATCACCCCGACCCAGAATTCCGATCATGAGGAAGGTCGGGATCAGTGCCATTTCGTGGAAGGCGTAGAAGAAAAACAAATCTCTGGAAGCAAAGGCACCAATCGCCCCCGCAGCGATCAGCAAGGAAGAACCGTAGTAAAGTTTCTCAGAACCTTCGGGAGCTTTGCTCGCATGCACCGCCGCGAAGGTGACGATGACGGAAAGCAGAACCATGATCAAACTCATCGCATCGATGTAACCAAAGCTGAGATTCAGATCAGGCTTTTCGAGGATCTGAACAGAGAAATTCCAAACATCTTCCTTCCAACAAAACACCGAACCCAAACCGATGATGAGGTTGATGGCAGAGGCTGCTAGCGCGGTTCGGCGCGCTGGGGCACCGAGAAGAATCGCGATAAAAGCAAGGATCGGCAGGGCAACAAGAAGCGTGAGCATATAGAGAATGGGAAAGTCTTGCGGAACATCCATTTCCGCACGGCGAATACAGCGAACTTGGGGCTGCCCGAAAAGGGCAAAATGGTAATTTTACAGGGAATTCACGGTTGCGCGGCTGGATCGGCAGATTTCCAGCACCTGAATAGGAAAATAAGGCATGAAACCCGCCATTTTCAGACGCTAACTCGAAAATACAAAGCCTGCCCCAGCTACAGCCTAAATTTCACCTTCAAATGGAACACCTTATTCCGGAAGTCACCCAACGGAGCATCCGTTTGTTTATCTTGATTCTAATCCACCCATACCAGATTTCATCTCCTCAAATTCCATCAAGAACTCTTTTGTATGCTTGGCAGTTTTTTTGTCGTGTTATTCGGATTAGACCAAAAAGCCCGAAAACTGTCCACGCTATAGCCCATGCACCAGCCACGTGCCATAACACATATCCAGAAGCACTGGTACGATGCCGGATAAGACCATTTAACGGATTGCCAAGTTTGTAATTATTAACACTAGGCGGAGGCAATTCCCCATGTCTTGCAGATTGTATTGTAGTAATAACTTCTTCAAGAATCGCTAGATTATGGGCAGTTACATTTTCCAGCTGCATCAAGCTCTGCAAACTCAGAGGATTTAAAGCTACTTTCCCTTCTTCTTGGATTAGCATCATCGTATCCAAATCAACCCAATAACTCCAATAGCCACCAATTGTATTGTTCCAAGTTAATGCTATGCGGTCATAATCTGGCGATCTGTGTCCTGTAAGCATGAACGTTTCAGGATGGTAGCCTTCTATAACGATTAGAGCTTGAGGGACAGATTCTGATGCAGATTCCAGCCAAATTTCCATCACAAATGAATGTTCAAAAAATCCAGTGCCATATCCAAAATTATTATTAGGTCCAGAACCACTGCCAGCTTTGCACTCATAGAACTTACTTTCTATAAGTCCAATAGAATATCCAACGAAAACAAGGATAAGAAACCAGCAGAGTATCTTTCTAATCATATTGGTATCTATACCTAACGTTGTGTGTTGAAAGTGCGCTATAATTCGCTCGGAAATCGGGAGGTTAGATCGGTAACGTTATATGTGCTCACCGGTGCGGTTGAATTGATGTTGAATTGATGTTGAAATGAAATTGAAAAGCTAATGGCCGGTTGGTGCCCACGACTTGTATACTTCTTTATTTTATGGAACTTCATGGACTCTTCGCGTCCCAAGACTTTACCCGGAAATAGTGCGTATATCGACCGCGAGTCGTCATCATTGTCATAGATTTTTTATTTAGTTGAGCAAACCGAAATGTGATCTTCGCACCTAACTTGGGATAGGTTAGCTCGATGGGTGACATCTGCGCCCACATCTGCGCCATCAGTCCCTCCGCCTTTGTGTCAGCCTTCCACTCCCACGTTCCTTCCATCTCTGTATCATCCTGCATCAAAGCCCTGAACTTGCCTCCCTCTTTGAACTCGATCCGCAATGCATTGTAATTACTTCTTTCCTTGAACTCCATTCGCTGTATTGCTTCGGGTTCATCGGATGGCTTTGCTAACCAAACTCCAATGATCTGTGTCTTATCAACGGCTGGAGTCTTCTCTTCCGCTGACATAGGAAGCATCGCTCCCAGAAATACGCCGCCGGATAGCAACTTTACGAATCGACAGAGAAGTGTCCGGCGAGTGTGTTGAATTGATGTTGTCACAGGGGGCAGGTGTCTAATTTTAACATTTCTTTCAACTGCTCTAATTCCTTCATCGCTTTCTTATCTTTTCTTAGCCCTCCAATCAGACGGCTTGCCCATTCCAAAAATAATGTCGGAAAATCCTGAGCTGGCGGGGGGATGGAGAGAGTATCTATCTCTTGGGACCAAAAACCCAATACTTAGATTTCTATGCTCTCTCCACCCCAAATTATTTACTTTTAGCCTTAACAGCCTGATCCACCAATTCGAGAAAATCGTAGCGATCTGCAACCAAGCTCTCTGAAGCAACCTCACGGGCAAGCGCGAGAATCAGGGCGTCATCGATAGCCTCAGGCTTTTCACCACGGAGCCAAAGTCCGAAACCACAGATCAAAGAGGCAAACTGAGCGTCGGAGGAAACCTCTTTTTCTGTATCAAGGACTAACTCAACTGCGGGAGCAGATTCTCCATCAACCGTCCAAATCAACTTACCAAGCTCGTTGCTTTTTGCCTCTACAAAAAGCGCGACCATGGTTTCCTGACCAGCCAACAACTGCTGTGGCATGGACTTGCGCTGGCGATCGTTTTGTTCAAGTTCGAAACCTAAAAGACGACTCGATACAACCGTTTTGTCATTGCTTTGGAACTCGATCGAAAGCTTGGAGCTGCGATCTCGTGCACCGCGGATTTTCACAAAAACCAAAGTTCCCGAAGGACTCCAAGGGCATTTCACCAATTCAGCACCTAAAGAGTTGCCTTTCCAGAGTGCGACGGAACCTTTTGCTTCCAACGGAAACGCGTTGAGCATTTCCTCGATTCTAACATCCTGCTTACTAGGTAGATTTCCAGCATCTCGAATGGAGCGGGTGATTTGAGTTAAACTCTTTTTGCCTGTGACAAGTGGAAGACCGATGTTTTTCCGACTATGACCTGTGTTTTCTACTGCGACGAAATCCTCACCGAGTCCTTTATCAGTCCCGTTTGCAGCATTTCCATCTGAATCTCCGCCATTAGGATTCGGGATCATAGTGACGATAAACATCGTAGCCGTCACCACGGCCGCAGCAGCTAAAGGCCATGTCCAAACATTGAACACCTTGCGCTGCGATTGAATGCTAACAATCTTTCCAAGTCCGGAAGCTTCTCTAGCAGCTTGCATGATCGCACTGCGCTGCCTAGGCAGAAGTGTATCAGTTTCCGTTCCTAGAAATTTCAATAGATCCGCCTGGGTGCGTTCGATTTCATTCACCGCCAACTTCAATGCAGGGTCGCCTGCGATGGCATGCTCGAACTGCTTGGTCTCTTTAGGCGACAACTCACCTAACACATAGGCGGTCAGTCTCGGGTCATCTTGTTCAATTTTCATTCGAATCTCCTTTCTCTAGCATCCATCCGCGCAAGCGCTTCAATCCGGCATGAATCAGGAAACCGATGTTTCCGGATGTCAGACCTGTAATGCGTTGGATTTCCTCGTAACTCATACCTTGTTGAAATTTTAACAAAATGACCTCCTTTTGGTTATCGGAAAGCCGATCCATGTAACGCATGACATCAAGGTGTTCATCGTCGCTTTCAGCGTTTTCGCTGGCTGAATGTTCAGTGCTGGCGATTTTTTGCCAGCCAATATCATCGAGCGGTTCGATGCGTTTGTCTTTGCGTAAAACATCGAGGCAGCGGTTCCGACACACCGTAAACAACCAGCTTTTAAGATGAAGTCTGACTTTTTCAGGATCCTGCTTACACAGACGTATGAAGGTATCTTGCACGACATCACGCGCTCGATCCAGGTCGTATAAGTAAGTTCTTGCATAGCCAATAAGGGGAGATTCGTATTCTGTGACAGCTTCTTCGATGAATGACTCAAATTCTTGAGGGCTCAGTTTCATCGTTTGTCCACTGTCACACTCATCAGCAACGTCCTCTATGGACAAAATCTTTGAAGAATTTTTCACTTTTGCGAATTATCTGATAAAATAGCTCAAATGCTCCAATTCCAACGCCAGATCGACATTGTTGACTGTCACATCGGCCGGAACCTCAAGCATGATGGGCGAGAAATTCAAAATTCCCTGAATTCCACAGGCAACCAGCCGATTCACGACCTCTTGAGCGAACCCGATCGGTACACATAAAATTACCAGTTTGACCTGATGTTTGGCGATAAACGCCTCCATTTCCGAAACATCTAGCACCGGGATTTTCAGCTCCCGGGCCCTGGCGTCCTCCGGTTTGGCATCAAATGCAGCAACGACCTCGAAACCTTCTTTCTGGAATCCCTGATATCGCAAGAGAGCAGAGCCTAAATTTCCCGCCCCGACCAAAATAACCGGCTGTAGTTGTTCCCGTCCTAGCGCCTCACGAATGGTGCTGATCAAACCGCTAACCGGATATCCCAGCCCGCGAGTGCCGATTTGCCCGATGTAGCCAAGATCCCGCCGGAGCTGCGCGGGCTTCACACCTGCCGCTTTCGCAAGTGTGATCGAGCTGACCGTTTTCTGGCCGCTATCACTGAGTTTTTGCAAACAACGATGATAGATCGAAAGCCGATAAATCGCCTTTTTCGGAATATCCACCTTCTCGTTTCTTTCCGATTCAGGATTCATCATTTAATAAAATCAAAGGTTCTCTGGTTGCTGTAACAAAGCAGCAACCCGATTCAACAACACACCGGCACCACCACCATCAACCACGCGGTGGTCGAAGGTCAGTAACAACTCGGCTTCGGTCGCTGGTAGAAACGCCTCCACTTGCTCGCTCCAAACCGGCTTTTTACGCCCGGCACCGATTCCTAGAATCAAGGTTTCGTTAGGCAGAGGGATAGGCGTCCCTGTTGTTAGGCCAAAAGTTCCGAAATTAGTTACGGTTGCGATACCTCCTTTGGTGTCAGCTTCAGTCAATCGGCGACGGCGCGCACGATCCACCAAATCGTCATACTCTGTCACCAGTTCGGACAAGGTTTTCTGATCTACTTTGCGCATCGAAGGCACGACCACACCGTCTTCTACCTGCACCGCGACACCAATATCAAAAGAACGCGGATGAACCACTTTTTCACCAATCAAGTATCCCGCAGTCATCGGTTGCTCTTTGAGCGCAATGGCGAAGGCCCTCAAAAGATAAAGCGTTAAGCCGGGCTTAGGTGATTGTTGACGGCGATGATCAAGCAAGCGATCTAACAGCACAGGAAGCCCCACCGTCGCCAGCGGACGCGTCCAACTGCGGCGCATGGCATCGGCAACCGCAAGACGCATCGGCGAAGCCGGAGCACTCGGCCAAGCTTCGAGATAATCCAGGAATCTTTCCAAATCCTCCACGGTGACTCGCCCACCCACACCCGTTCCAGCAATCGCGGAAATATCCGCCTCACGCAGACCCATGTCGTTCATGCGGGCTCGCATCCTTGGTGAAATGTAATGTGCGCCCATCACTCCAGTTGGCACTGGCAAACCTTTCACCGTCGGAACGATGCTCGGATCTTCTTCATAAGAATCACCATCCAACGCAAAGTGCAGGTTTTCTTCCCCGCTTTTCGTTTCTTGCGGCTGACTCTGGTTTTTTGCTTCTAACGTTTCCAGAGTATCAACTCCGGTGCGAACTACCTCTTCCTCTGTGACTTCTAACAAACCAAGCAACGAACCCACGGAATACGAAACACCCTCCACCGCACGAATTTCCGAAACCACTCCGTTACATAGCGTGGTGATACCCATCGTCGCCTTGTTGGTTTCTACCTCGATGATTTCCTGGTCTGTCTTCACCTCGTCGCCGACCTTGACATCGAGTCGGATAACCGTTGCCTCGGCGATGGACTCTCCGAGCTGTGGCATGAGTATGGGAACGATTGACATGGCAGTTACTAAAAGGATAAGAGTTTACGTAGCGCTTCGGAAATCGACTCCGGAGTCGGGCGATGCGCCGCCCAAAGTTTTGGATGATAAGGCACTGGTGTGTCGCGAGAGTTGAGACGCTGTGGTGGAGCATCTAACAAATGAAATCCTTCTTCGGTCACTCGGGAAACCACTTCCGCCGTGACTCCGCCCCATGGGAAGGCCTCACCAACCGCAAGCAAGCGCCCTGTCCGTGCGACCGATGCCAGCACGGTATCGATATCTAACGGCTTCACCGAACGAAGATCGACGACTTCAATTTCCCAACCATCCTGTTGCAAACGATCCGCAGCGCGAACGGCTTCGTGAACCATCGCGCTGTAAGTCACCACCGTGGCATGTTTTCCGGGTCTGGCGATACGGGCTTGGCCGATGGGTAGATGTTCACCTTTGATGGTTTTTGCTTTCAACCAGCGATACAGAAACTTGTGCTCACAATAGATCACCGGATCGTCCATTTTCACGGCATCGATGAGCATGTAGTAAGCATCGGAAACGGTCGCAGGTGTGACCACGACCAAACCCGGATACTGGGCATACAAACCCTCCATGCTCTGGCTGTGAAACGGACCCGAACCAGGAGTGCCGCCGGACGGAAGACGGACTGTTAGAGGAATCGGCATCCCCGTGCGATAAAAATGCGTGGCTGCCTGGTTGACGATTTGGTTGAAAGCAATCGACGAAAAATCCGCGAACTGCATTTCCACAATCGGCCTCATACCTTCGATGGCGGCACCGACCGCTAGACCGATCATCGCATCTTCGGAGATTGGACTATCAAAAACTCGATTCGGGTAAGCTTCAGCCAGACCTTTGGTTGCTTTGAATGCACCGCCAAAACTAGCGATATCCTGTCCGTAGAGAAACACTCGATCATCCTCACGGAGGAGATCCTCCTGAGCTTCTCGGATCGCATCAATATAGGTTACACTCACGATGGAATATAGGGAAAGGTTGTGGAAAGGGCGGACCATTTTTCCAGATAAGGATCTGGCAGCGCCTCTTGTTGTGCTTGTGCAACGGCTCGTTGGACTTCTTCGGAAAACTCCTCGCGCCATGCCTCGATCTCAGCAGCGGTGGCGTATCCGCATTCGACTAACTGTTCGATGGCGATCTCGATACAATCGCGGCCATAATATCCGGCGCGTGCGGAATCGGGAACATACGAACCATCATCGTGCTCGCCGTGGCCGGACAAACGCAGCAAATTCGCAACCACCATTTGCGGGCCTTTTCCAAGACGTGCTTGTTTTACCGCCTCACCAATCACGGAGGCGCAGGCCATCAGATCCGTGCCGTCTACAGAAAATCCACCCACGCCGTATCCCCTCGCCCGCTCGACCAGATCGCCGCAGGCAAACTGACGGTTGTTCGGAGTCGAATAAGCGAATTGATTATTCGCAATCACCACCACCATCGGAAGTTTTTCCACCGCCGCCATGTTCAGTCCCTCGTGAAACGCACCAGTCGATGTCGCACCGTCGCCCACACAGGTTGCGCCGACGCAGCCCTCCAAAGTTCCTTTCAGCCGCTTCGCAAAAAGCATGCCCGCAATCAGCGGCACTTGCGCACCTAGGTGAGAAATCATCGCCGGCATGCCTTTTTCAGGCCGACCCCGGTGAATATTTCCATCCCGACCTTTCATCGGCCCCTCGACCGATCCCAGATACGTCCGTGTGCAATCAATCAAAGGCTCTCCAAAAGCCGTCCGTCCCGCCTGATCCCGGATCAGAGGAGCGAAACAATCTCTCCCCTGAATCAACGCTGTCCCCAAGCATCCACTGACCGCCTCTTGGCCTTTTCCGAGATACACCCCGCCGACAATTTTACCGGCCTTATAAAGGCTGGAGAGTTTATTTTCCAAGATCCGAGCTTTCAGCATCGATTGGAAGGCTCGACGCAAAAATTCACCATCGAGAGAAATCATTGCTTCAAAAGGTTTTGTTTCCGCATCAGGCACACACGAGACTAGACCGACTCTTCTGGATCGTGCAACCGCTTTCGTTTTGGGATTCTTTATCAAATTTAGCCTGTTTTAGGCGATAGTTCACTGCGGGGCTAGCTGATCGTGGTAACGGACGAGTTCGTCGGTATAAATTTTAGCTCCCTCTTCGGAGAGGTGGGCCTTATCAAAGAAGAAATCTGGGTTCGTATATTCCGGCTTATTTTCATCATACATGAAGACCGTGCCGTATCCGTCTATCAGCTGCTCAAGTCTCGAAGAGAAGCCTGCGGTGACTTTTCTAAAGTTTGGCGGGATGGCGATGATGAGACGGATATCGTTGTTTCTGCAGAGATCCTTGAAGGCTTTGAACGCCTCAAGCTTGTTTGCCAGTTCATCCTCGGATGAATAGGTGTAAATATTTGGATCGTATTTCCTGTCGAATGTCGCCTTCTGGCGGAAAATTGGCATCGAACCGCACGGCAGAATCTTATAGTTGCCGCTTAACTGACGCTTCCCAAGCTTGAAATTCGATTTGTTCAACTGGCTCAGTATTAAGAACTCACTGATAATCGGCTTCATTTCCCCGCGTCTCACCATTTCATCCCTCACGTCTTTATAGCACACGAGAGGATACAATCTTTCGAAGCGAAACTCGAGAGATTTGCTAAAGGAAAGTTCGTCGCTGTCATCCACCACGAGGATCACGGTTTTCGGTTTCTGGTTGCCCTTGGTCTTAAGGGTTTGGCGCAGCACGTATTCATGGAACGTGATGTCCGATCCCGGATACGAGAGATTGTATGCCGAAGCTCCAGAGTCAGTGAACCGCTGAGCGATCACACACTGTGCCCCACGTGAGGATCCAAAGACCAGCACATCAGCCTTGATCTGTCCTTCGAGGACTCGTTCCAGTCGTCGATCGACTTCGCGCTCAGGCGATGCGTTTCGGATGAAGATGAATAGTTTATCAAACAGCAAGAAGAACGCCGTAAACATCACCAATCTGAGCAGGAACCTCTTCATAAATTAAAATTGGAAATAGATAAACTGCTGCTCCACTCCGGAAAAAATCAAGATGCAGGAAATCAAGATAACGTAGAACAACCATCTCAGAGGCGTGCGCCACTTGGTTCCAAATACCTCCAGCGCGTACTGGCTTTCGCGGCCGAGCCATTCGATGATCATGCAGAATGCGATAAAGAAAATTGTGATATATGCGGCCCCTTGCAAGCGAGGTGATTCGAACAAGCTAACATGGCAGATGCCCTTGATGATGTTGAATGCATGATCCATGTCGTTAGCTCGGAAGAAAATCCAGCCGAAGACGGTCATTAGGAATGTCAAAGTGATCCCAAACACTTCGCGGATTGATGGCCAGGTCTTTCCTTGAGCAACAATTTCTAGGTGGTTGCGATTCCGATTTAAGAGCATCAGCGGGATGAAGTAGAACGCGTTAAGCGCGCCCCAGACGAGGAAAGTCCAGTTGGCACCGTGCCAGAATCCACTGACGAGGAAAATGATGAAAGTATTCCTTATCTTCATGGCGGTGCCGCCCTTGCTTCCACCTAGCGGAATGTAGAGGTAGTCGCGGAACCAAGTGGTGAGTGAGATATGCCACCTCCTCCAGAATTCAGCGATGTCACGTGAGAAATATGGAAAGGCAAAATTCCTCAACAACTCGATACCGAACAAGCGTGAGGTGCCTAGTGCAATATCGGAATACCCAGAGAAGTCGCAATAGATCTGGAACGTGAAAAAGATAGCGCCCATGAACAAGGCACTACCGGGGTAAATCGTACCAGCCGCAGAGCCGTTGAAATAATAATTCGCCCATTCAGCACAACCATCGGCCACGACGACCTTTTTGAACAAGCCCCAAAGGATCTGACGCAAACCATCCACAGACTTCGAGTAATCGAAGGCCCGCTCGCGTTTCAATTGCGGCAGAAGGTGGGTAGCACGTTCGATTGGGCCCGCCACTAACAGAGGAAAATATGCGACGAAAAGCCCGAAATTCACGATGTTTCGCTCGCTGCGTATCCTACCGAGATAAATATCGATCACATAGGAGATGACATGAAAGGTGTAGAAGGAAATACCTACAGGTAGAATGACGTTGAGAAGCAATGAGTTCGGATCAACATTCAAACCCTGGCGATTCAACAGCTCCGCAAAAGATTCGATGAAGAAATTGTAGTATTTAAAAAGCCCGAGGAATCCAACGTTGAGAAGAATGCTCAACCAGAACCAGAAACGTCGAGACAGAGGGCTCGTGGATTTTTCGATCAGAAGTCCTGTGCCGTAACCCACAACGATCGAGAATGAGAGCAGGAACAGAAAATTCCAATTCCAGCACCCATAAAAGTAGAGGCTAGCAGCAAGCAGGAGAAAGTTCTGATAGACGTAGTTCTTTTTCGCAACAAACCAATAAAGAATAAAGATCAGAGGCAGGAAGATCGCGAATTCCAGTGAGTTGAAAATCATGATTAGGAAAGCGGTCGAATGCTACTGCCCATAAGAGAGCCATCAGCCTTTATTACAAGTCTTATGTAATAATGAATTTTCAGCGATTTTGGATATACAGTTTATTGAGAGGTAATCCTACACTTTGACTTAAGATCGCTTCTTCAACCATTTCGAGAAGCGGTCTATCGGAAAATAGACGAGTGTCGCCCATCAGAATACATGGGAATTCAAAATCAAGAATCATTCCAGTCCAGCCTTTGATAGGTCGGCTCATGACGACGTCAATATCCTCATTGGGTTCATTTTTCGTAATCCAGTCCACCATATCCAAATAAGCGCGAGAGTGATATGTGGTACAGCTCGTCATGCATCGTTTGGTGACGGGATCAATCGCAAAACCTTTGACCAGATTACCATTGGACTCACCCCTAGTTGGCAGTTTTCCCTCAACAACTTTCAAATTAGTCGCTATCTGCCATTCGTGTTGGACTTCCTTCCATCCTGAAGGCGTGCTAGCAAGATCAACAAGCCTTTGGTATTCGGTTCTGATACTTTTCATGATAGTTTTACTGAATGCTAAAAATATGCTTTTTCACTTAGCGCGGAGAATACACTGATGGCCGGTCTATAGAAGAGGAAAAGAAAGTTGTCTCGTCAGATTAGTTCAGAGTCATCAGGCAACCTATGAGCGGCTATTGTTTCCCCTTCTCCAAGACCTGCCGCACGCTTTTTCCGTGCAGATTTTTCGTCAAGGTCTTCCACTGAATCTCATCTTCGCCGCTCATCGCTAGCAGTGTTGGCAGATCAGTCTCCACGCCAGACAGCCTCAAGATCCCCTGGGCAAAGACCTCCTTCTCTGAATCCGATAGCCCCTTGTTGATTTCCTCGATAGAAGTCCTCAGTGCTTGGGGAGAATTAGTATCCACCCTCTGCACTTCCCGCATTATATGGTCTTTATAAAAATAAACAAAGACACCCAATCCAATCAAGATCACCAAAAATAACTTCTTCATTCCTAGATCGGACTCCCATCCAATAAATTAATCAAGCTTTCAATATCAGCTGTTTGTGAGAATGGTGAAAGAGGGTTGCGAATTTGAGTAAAGCTGAAATTTTAAATTAGTGTAAAACTTCTCCACTCTTCACCTCAGGATTTTTTGGATATGCAACGAGATCTTCCATCAGTTTTGGGGATGACTGATGATCAGCCGCCGATCAAATCTTTGACTGCGTCTTTTTCCTCTTTCAGTTCATTGATGGTAGCATCGATTTTGCTTTGGGAAAACGCGCTGACTGGCACGCCTTGGACCACTTCCCAACTGCCGTCGGCTTTGGTGCGGATCGGCATGGAGGCCATCAAACCTTTTTCGATTCCGTACGAACCATCGGAACAGATTGCGACGGAATGCCAGTCGCCTTCTGGAGTTGGAGTGATTAAACTTCTCACCGTATCCATCGCAGCGTTTGCAGCAGAGGCTGCGGAAGATGCGCCACGGGCAGCGATGATCGCCGCACCGCGTTGTTGGACGGTTTTGATAAACTCACCCTCAAGCCATGCTTGATCGGTAATAACTTCGGTCACTGGCTTGCCTTTGATTTTTGCGTTGGTGAAATCGGGGTATTGGGTCGCTGAATGATTTCCCCAGATGCAGAGATTGGTCACATCCGAGCAATGCACACCGGCTTTCGCTGCAAGTTGACTCTTGGCGCGATTTTCATCCAAACGTGTCATTGCAAAGAAGCGATCATTTGGAATACCTGCCGCATTATTCATCGCGATCAACGCGTTGGTATTGCATGGATTACCTACCACCAAAATCCGGACATCTTTCGCAGCCGAACGCGCGATCGCTTGGCCCTGACCCGTGAAAATCTTGCCGTTGATCCCGAGCAAATCCGCACGCTCCATCCCCGCCTTACGCGGCACCGAGCCAATCAATAACGCCCAGTTGGCACCTTTGAAACCTTCATCCAAATCCGTGGTCGCAACCACTTCTTTCAACAATGGAAACGCACAATCATCCAACTCCATCACCACGCCTTTGAGCGCAGGCAAACCCGGTTCGATCTCGATCAAACGCAGATTCACTGGTTGGTCATCACCGAAGACAAATCCAGATGCGATGCGGAAAAGAATCGCATAACCAATTTGGCCTGCGGCCCCTGTGATAGAAACGGTGATAGGTGCTTTCATAAGATAAAATTAATAGACGGCGATGCTAAGACACGTCTGTTTCAGCTGGCTAGCCCAATATTTTAAAACTCAGTGGCAAATTTGCTATCTGATCTACCCCACCCCTCACTCCACCACTCTAACATCCTCTCCCCCCAACCACATGCGAATCACCTCGGGATCTGCAGTGAAATGACCTAGCATTCTCCAATTCGACCATTTGATCGCCTTCGCCTGATCTCGCGACTCTTCAACGACCCCCGCTTTATCAATCCCCGACGAATGCAGAAACTTCATATC
>JANOKJ010000069.1:0-12528 GCA_031419275.1 Akkermansiaceae bacterium
GCTTGGCCTCGATCGTGCATTTTCTGACTGGAATTACGGTTGAATTGGAAGCGCTACAAGAGCCGCATCGTTTATTGCGCAGATTACATCCAACGCCGGCTTTAGGGCCGTTGCCACGAACCGATCAAACCATGGCTATGCTGGGCGAATGGCGGGAGAGGTTGGGGTGTCCGGTGGAGTTTGGTGCGCCATTTGGAGTTTGGGATGGTGATTCTTTTGAGGCAGTTGTGGCGATACGTGGCTTATGGTGGCAGGGAAATAGAATTTCATTGCCAGCGGGTTGTGGGATTATCGAGGCAAGCCGCTTAGTAAATGAATGGCGGGAGTTGCGCCTCAAACGCGAGGCTGTGAAACGATTCTTGCCGTAATCGTTATCTCAGTTTTAACTTCGGTTATGAAATTGATACGAATCTTGATGATCTGCGCCTTAGGAGCGATTTCAGGACATGCTGAAGAAGGTAATTTCGATTCAGTCGAAGGACCGAACGTAAGGGTCTTGCGGCATGATGATGGTTCGCGGACTGTTTTTGTCCGTAGTCCAGATAGCCGTACACTGACCAAGCGAACATTCAGTGACAAAGGCGTCGTGAAAATGTTGACCATTTATCGGATGGATGAGCACGGCAACCCGACAGGATGTAAGATTTTTGATGGTGATAAGAACGAGTTATACAAGTTCAGTTATGGTTATCGGAAATCCGATGGTAAGCTTGCTGAAGAGCGTATGTTTGATTCACGGGTGAAGCGGATTGATCCAAAATCAGGCAATGAACTACCCGTGCGTCGTTTCCTATATTCCTACGATGCGCTTGGAAATCGCAGTGCACCCATTGCGATCACACTGATTCCTGGAGTTATTCCAGATGATTTTTTCGGAAATCCATCGGCATTGGATAAGAATCCATTTGGTGAGAAATAGGGGCTATCATACACAGCCAATGATTTCTGAAAAACAGTTACTCACCTTACTGATTGGAGCCGCGCTTGGTGTGGGCGGTTGGATGATTCGTGCGGAAAAATCTTCCAGAGGCGGTTCGGCATTGATGGAGGGTTTGGAGAATCAACTTCGCATTGCGCAGGAAGAAATTGAAATGCTGAGCCAGGAAAACGCATCGCTGCGCTCGCTCGCGCAGGGGGGTGGGGAAGTTTCTGTTCCGCAGGAATTGATTTCAAAAGTGGAGAAAGATTATGGACTGAAATTTCTATCCAATCCGGTGGTGCATCGTGTGATTGCTGAGGAGTTGGGTTATCGGATCGAAGCTGCGATGGAAAGCCGACTCGGTCCACAGGGTATGGATGATCGCCAAGAGGCCTACCAACGGATTGGCTGGTTAAGTGCGGATGATAAATTACTCGATCAACTCGTCGCGGTTCGATCAGTAGGGGCGCTGGCATGGTTTGACGAACAAGTGGGGGAGGGCTGGGTGACGGATCGGTTCGATTTGAAAAATGTTCCAGATCAAGCGGCGATGCTGCGGTTATTAGTTCGCATTCTTCTCAATCAACATTTTCCAGCACCAGTGACTTATCCTGGCGATGACGCGGCGCGGGCGCGCGACGCCTTGCATGCGGGTGCGGCGTCCGGCGCGGAATCGAGATTTTTTGCCGATAGTGCGCGCAGCATAGGCTTCATGCCGATGAATGATAACGGTGCAGCCGAGCGTTTGATGCTCTCTCTTCCAAAATTCATTCAGGGGCTCACGATGTTTCCCATTGTTTCCGGAAGAGCATTGGCTGATACAATATTTGTGAAAGGCGAAAAAACCTTTTCTGAGTCGCTGAGAAACCCTCCACAAAGCACTTATCAACTAGTGTTTCCTGCTGAGTCGGCTCGAGGTGGCGTGATGGATTTGCCAAAAATGGATGATGAAATCTATCTCACTGAAAGCGCTGGTTACTTAGGTTTGCGTTTGTGGTTAGAGGATATGGGCGATGTTGGAATTGCCGAAGAAATCGCGCGTGAATGGTCGCGTGATGGATACGCTTTGTTCGCGGATGGAAAGATATCCTCAGGGTTGATATGGGATGTGGAATTTCAAAATGAAAACGCAGCAGAACTATTCACTGCCGAGGTGAATCAACGGGTGCTGGCGATGAAAGAAATCAACCGGGATCGCTTTTTCGGAGTGAAACGGATTTCAGGAAAGCGCGTGCGATTCCTGAATGTCGCATCGGCGGATACTTTATCAGAACTGTTAAAGAAATAGACGATGAAAGTGCACACCGCCGAATTCACCGTCACCACTCGTGGTAAAGGCACGTATGAAATTTCCGATGAAATCGCGCGCATCGTCGCAGATTCCGGAATCGTTTCAGGTCAGGTCACCATCTTGCTACGCCACACCAGTGCAAGTTTGATTCTCATGGAAAACGCCGATCCCAGTGCACGGCGAGATTTGGAAAGATGGTTTGATCGCCTCGTACGCGAGGACGATCCCGATTTCGTCCACACCCTCGAAGGACCCGATGACATGCCTAGCCATATTCGTATGGTTCTCACTCGTTCATCGGAAGTCATTCCCGTTCACCGAGGTCGCATGACTTTAGGAACCTGGCAGGGGATTTTCATCTTCGAACACCGCAGACAACCGCATCACCGGAGCATCGCGGTGACGGTGATGGGGGAGTGAAGGGATTTTTTTCCTGCTGCGGAGCGCCTCCTTATAGTATTTTAAGTCACAAATTTCGGATGCTAGATCAAGAAGTGACCGGGCAGGCCACTGCGTTCAGGCCGCTTTGTGTCATGTATTTCAGTCGCTGTTTCGAGTTGTATAGGGATCTTTAAATGTTTGCTAGGAACCTAAAAATGAGAAGTAGAGAAAGAATTTAAGGTGAAATTTATTATGGGAAGATTAGATCCGCGTAATTAACAGATTACTAACATCGAAAATTTTACTTGCGATCCAATCATTAATTTAATTAATTTTTCTGATTGTTCTTAAATTCATTCTCTATGAAAGCTAAAATCTCAATTTTTTCCACTGTCGTAAGTTCTATTCTAATCATGCCGCTGCCTGTTTTTGCTCAAAATGCACTCATCAACGGAAATCTAACAGTTACTGAATGGGGGAAATTTAGCGAAGGAATCGATATTGGCACATCAACGCAGTATACTCTGGATTGGGATGCATTGAATAGTGTTGTCAATAACGACATTAATGCGATCCAAGGTTCCTTCTTATGGCGAGACACCTATATTTTTAATAACAATATTGTGACCGCCAGAAACAAGATGTTTTTGAGTTCGTCTAATCAACTGACGCTTTACAAATCAAATGGCACCAGTGCTGGAATTTCATTTACACCAGAATCCAGCAAAATCACACTTTCAGACGGAGTTTGTGCTGCCAATGAATTTATGAGCGGATTTGGGTTACGAAATGGGGTGACGGTTGTGTTTTTTGGGAGATGGTGATCAGGTGCTGGCAGCGGAGCCAGGCGACCACAGCGCGGCGCCATGCGACGGCGCGGGAGTGGTGATCGGACATTTCCCATTTAATTTCGACATTATTCTGCGCGTGAGCGCAGATCCAGTCGAAAATTTCAAGTCGACGCGCGCGAGACCACCGTTCTGTGCGGTGATGGAAGTAGGCCTGTGCGGGAGTGAGTCCAGCGAGGCTGCGGCGCGGTCGTGTGTTATGAAGATGGATGATCGATTGGATGATCGGCAAAAGCTTGCGGATTTCCGGGATGGGTTGATCGGGGTCGAGCGCCGCATATAGGGCGCGTTTGAATGAGCCGACACCATGTTCAATAGCCCCGTTGTAGGATGGACGACGGACGGGACTGTTGAGTGGGATGATGCCATTTTCGGCGATGAAGTTATTAAGAATAGCAGCGTTGAAAGGCGCGCCATTATCGCGCTTGAGTAAAAGTGGAGGGCCATGACGTGAGAAGAGTCGTCGGAGCCAGTGGAGATTTTGCTCTGCGGATTCTGCTTTGAGAACCAAGGGTTCAAAATGGAAGTGTGAGGCAAGGTCGCGAGCAAGGACGACCACCACGCCTGGATCGTGTGGAGAAGTGCGAAGATGAAGTGCATCGATCGCCCAAGCAAGATTGGGTATGTGCCAAGTGACATAGTGTTTGGCTTCGCGTTGGCGCCGCGCTTGACGCTGACGTAGGCGAGCGATGAAGGATTGAACTCGACGACGCGAGAGCCAGTCGCTGTAGTTGCGAATGACTGAGCCCGCGCCGCGAGTTCTGCTAGATCCATGATCAAGGCGCACGACCTGTGACCGGAAGTCGGCCACAGGCAGTGCGGGGATTTTTGAAGGCCCGGGTTGACGCTTGATGGTGCAAGATCGGCGACGTCGCTCACGCCAACGGCGCAGTGTGCTGTAAGGCAAGCCCAACGACCGGCAGAGCGCGGCAGCGCTGTGTCGTTTGCATTGCATGCGCAAGCACTCGAAACGATCGACCAGTTGACGTAACCCGAGCTCATATTTTTTTTTCACGTCCCGCTGAAGGGCGTTTCGATTTGGTTTTGGATTTGGGCTTCGCTTTCAGATTCGGTTTCTTGGGCGGGCGTAGTTCCGCAAGCATCCCACGAAGCTCGTGGACTTGCTCCATCACCTTGAGCTGGTTCTCCAGTTCGCTCACCTTCTGCTTGAGGCGTTGGGTTTCCGGATCCGGCCGTTGTGTTAGAGGTCGCCCAGGTTCGCGGTTCTCCAAGCCCGCAAGCATTCCGCTCAGGGCTCGTTGCTCCCACTGGTAATAGGTTTTGCGGGAGATCCCCAGCAGGCGTGCCGCATCGGTCGCCGTGATTTGGCCCGAGCGGACTTGCAGGATGACCTCCGCGCGTTGACGCGAGATGTCTTGGGGTTTCCTGTTCACAAGCTTCTTCTATCAAACCGGCGTGTTGTTGTCCCGCTCTTGTTGGATCTGAAGCAGCCTGCGGCCAAGTCGATCCTCCGGGCCACGACGGCCACGCTCCATCATCTTGCGTAGCCTCGGACTGAGCACTGCTGTGTCCTCCAACTTCATCTGGTTTTCCAGGGCTCGCAGCATTCCCTCCATCGCCCGGTCCTGCCAGTGCTGGAAGGTCATATAGTTGATCTGCATCTGACGGCATATCTCCGTCTGACTGACCTTCTCCGTCCATGCCGCAAGCACCGCCTGTGCCTTCTGCTCTGGGCTGAAGGTTTTGGACGGTCTGCGGCTGATCTTGCCCGGAGGTCGCCCCCGTTTCGCTGGGGATGATTCGGTTGTCTGACTCTTGTCCGGATTGTCCTTCCGGGAGGATTTCGTTTTTGATGTCATATTCTAATTCTTGGTTGTTGGTTTGCTCCTCGCCATCGACGCGGAGTTTGAGTTTGCCTTTTTCTGCCTGTAGCACGACGGACTGGCCGTGCATGCGCCCGACCATGTAGAAGGGCGCTTTGGGACGACCGCGCAGCGCCATTTCGAGGGTGTTTTCACGAATGCCATCCTCGATGGTTTTACGCAGCTCATGCTGGATTTCAAAGAAGCGGTCTGCTGGGCACATGCCGCCGATGCCCTGATGCGGGCGTTTGTGATTGTAGTGTTGAACCCACAGGCGGATGCGTTCGCGAGCTTGCTCGAAGTCGTCGAACTGGGCACGTCCGAGGAATTCACCCCAGATCGAGTTCCAGAAGCGCTCGATCTTGCCCAAGGTCATCGGGTGTTGAGGCCTCGAACGAATGTGAGAGATTCGATCCTTAGCCATTTCACTTTGGAAGCGGCTCGTTCCACGCCAAGCCGCATATTGGCGGCCGTTGTCGGTGAGCATTTCCTTAGGGACGCCAAACTCGGCAGCTGCGCGCCGATACACTTCAATAACGGATTGCGCCGTCTGACTGCGGAACAGCTCGATGCCCACGATGAACCGTGAGTAATCATCGATGAAGGCAATCAGATAGGCGTTGTTACCGCCCAACCGGAAGCAGAAGATGTCACTCTGCCACATTTGATTGGGAGTCGACCGCTCGAAAAAGCGGGGTTTGGAGGAATTGCGTTTCGGTCGCTTGGTAGAGGGAGTCATGAGTTCCTCTTTGTGCAGCGTCTGACGCACCGTTTCGGCGCTGGCTTCCATGAGGAACCACCGACGCAACACTTGAGCAATGCGCTTCACGCCCCAGCTCTGATTGGCCTGTTTGAGAGCAATAATCTGCTCCCGGACGGGCGCGGGCAGGCGCGGCCGTTCCTCAGAGCCGCCGCGCGGCGTCTCTGAGGAACGGAACATTGGCGCGTCGGCACCTCCACCTCTACGGTAGTTCAACAACCAGTTGTTGAGGGTAGTGGCCGAGATGTCGAGCAGGGCAGCCACCTCGGTCTGGGTGCGCTTCTCTTCGATGCACATTAGCACCGCCTTGAGCCGAAACTCAGGCGGGTATTTGCCTATCTTTCGACGTTTGTCACTACGGCAGTTGGAGCGCCGTGCTAATCTTTTTTTCTCGGCTTGTATATAAGCCGCTTCATCTGTTTTATTCATGGGGTACTATTCAAAGTGTCACCCCAAATCGCTATCAATGATTACTCATGAACTGGTCGTTAGCACAAGATTGAACAGGGGTTAAAGCCGGCAGAGAATGGGACTCCTGGGGGGGATCGTATGAAATACCTAAGGGACAAGTTTAACGGGATTATGGTAAATAATAAAAAGGCAACTGATTTTTCCCAATTGATTTATAATTTAAGCGGAATGAAACTTGGAGAAGGAGCTGGTTCCGTCGAAGCTAATTAATATATAGTCTAAACATGAGTATATTCAAACGATGCATATTGGCGTTTTTCTCCATTTTTTCGGTGATTTGTTTGTTCGCCTCATGTAGCCATAAGGACGAAGACATCAATGAAGAAAAGCCGGTTGTGCATGTCGTGAACGGATTATCCTTAGAGGCAAGACTAGCTAATCCAGAAAAGCGGTTAGTTGAGGTCACATGGAAAAATATGCAGGATACAGATTTGATTTTGACGCTAACCAAGCGCATAACTTCGGATTCAGGGAAGGCCTTGTCTTGGCCAGGTTTTGATATTCGCTTCGATCAAGTTCCGGAATCCCTTAGCCCTGTCGCGTTTTTCGCTGGATTTGTGACATTTGGTGATAAGTCGGTTGAGCTTATTGAAGTTTTGAAACTAAATGGGCTACCTCTCGTCCAGACTGAGCTGCCAGTTGAGAGGATTGAATGGATTAGACTTGCGCCGGGAGAGCAGGTTAGCGCCCTTTTTGATTTGGGAAGTTTGTTCGATGGCGTCCCTGATAAAGAGGTGGATTCGGTCAAAGTGTTGTTTAGATATGAGTGCAAAGGCAGAGAGCACAAGGGAGACGAATACTGGCGTGGATACCTAGAAAGCAATTCCCTCGAACTGAGGAGATGATTCACTAGTATACTACATCACTAGGTGGTATCTACAACCTACTGTATTGGAATCACATTGTCCTCACCTCTCCATCGCCGTAATCCAATGGACAACAGCATACGAACAAAATGGATATTTCTGGCGCTGGCTTTGGTATTTCCGAGCGGATGTAAGGATAAGTCTGACAACCTGCCCTCCGGTGCAAAAGAGAGGGTTGTGGATGTTTCGAATTCAGAGGACGCTCAGGATCTCACCAAACTGCCGCACGAGCCATCAGACGGCATCCTTCTGACTGCGGAAGTCCTCGACGAGGACAACTGGATTATAGGTCTAACCTGGGAGAATGTTGGTAACGTTCCCTTGTCTCTTCGCATGCCTGGGTTACTGAATGAAGATGTAACTAATGGAGTTCCAGGACCATTTTTACCACCAGCATACTCTACATCGGGCAATACTAGTAATCGCCCCCGGGCCATCATATTGGATTTTGGTAAGCATGCTGATGCTCTAATCCGTGATTTGAATAGGGTGGAAGGGAGCTATTCAGCAGACCTTGCTTATGATGCCTTGTGTGAAATGTGGGGATCTGATGCATCATATATTGACTCCTTTGTGCGGAAAGTTTCTCATGTATGGCTGCTCCCGGGTGACAAGCGCACCTGCTTCTTCCGGTTTCCTCGCTATAAGGCAGACGATGAAGCGGGACGCTGGAAGGAAGGTGAAAGAATCCCCGTGGATTTCCGCTACTTCGTCGGTTTGGAGGCGGATAGGGACACCCGGGTTTCAATTACCAGCGGGGCGGATGGGACACCTCAGACAAAAGGGGCGCCGCAAGCATGGCAGGGCGAGGTGTCCAGTAACGTGGTCTATCTTCAATGGAAATCCGGCGGCGAACGGGTGCGTTTTCCTGTTTCTCCGTTATATCCAACGGCGGAGCCGCCAAAGCCGCACAAGGGGCTGCTGTTGTCTCTCGAAATCGTGGACGAGAAAAAATGGGTCGTGCGCCTGACATGGAAGAACGTCGGCAAAACGCCCATCGAGCTGCCCGTCGTGCAAGCACTTGAGCATGATATCAAGCAAAGAGATCAAGGTATGTCTCCCCCCTATCTATTCACTCCCTTATATTACACCAACTACCGACACTACGGGCGACCTTTTGGCAGTAGGCTTGTATGGGGAGAACAGGTTGACAATAGATTGAGCGATCTTGATAGGGACAGACGCCATAGCCACTACGCTGAGGCATACGAGGCGCTACTGGCTATCGATGGTCAGGGTGTGGACAATCATCGGCTGGGCGGCATTCTCAGAGGTACAAAATGGCTTCATCTAGAACCGGATGAGTCGATAGGCGTTTTGTTCAGGTTTCCACGCTTTGAGTCCGATGATAGGGAGAAGCGTTGGGCAGAGGGTGAGAAGATTCCCCTCGAATTCCGTTTCGAGGCTGGCGAGATCCCGAACTCCCGCCCGCCTGAGCGCGAAGAGCGGATTGGCGACGAAATCCGCCTAAAGCGCTACCCCGCATGGCAGGGTGATGTTTTCAGTAACGTGGTCTTCTTTACGTGGACTTCCGGCAGCGAGCGGGTGAAGTGGAAAGAACCAGTTAAATAGGGCTTCCTGAAATCACACGTTGCCAGACAAAATGAAGAGATCCCTTGATTCACAAGTATCCATTCTGGGGAAGTGTGTATTTTAACTACGATACCTACTGCTCTTCTTCACACCACAAATGAAGCCGGTGCCTCCATAGGTTGTTGGAATGTTTGCGGTGGCGTTTGATGAAAGTGGGGAGTTCGTTGGTGCGTTCGAAGCAGAAGCATTTGGGTAGGTCTCACTTCTTAGTAAGTGATCGTGCCTTGGCGTTCTTGATTTGGGTCGACTGTGGCCCCGACACATCGGGGTGTACGAGCGACCCTACCTTTAGAATCTTTGCTTGATAGATGGTAACTGCATTGCATGAGCATTTTGATGGAAGGAATACGGCGACCCCCGACTTGTCGGGGCCGCTACTTGAAACTTTGCATTTCATGTTTTTGGAAAACGGGTTAAGACCTGATCATGTCGCGAGAGTTGATCAGAATGGCGTTGCAGGAGGATATCGGTGAGGGCGATGTCACGTCGGCTTATTTTATTCCTGAGGACAGGATGGCGCGGGCGTTTTTGACGGTCCGGCGTGAGGGGGTGGTTTCGGGGGTTGCGATTGCGGAGAAGGTTTTTGCTGAGGTGGATCCGGATTTGGATGTGCAGATCATGGTGGAGGACGGGAGCAAGGTCAGCGAGGGAGCGATGCTGATGAAAGTGGAGGGGAAAGCGCGATCGATTCTCACCGCGGAGCGGACAGCTTTGAATTTTTTACAGCGACTCTCGGGAGTTGCCTCGTTGACCTCGCGTTATGTTGATGAGGTGAAGCACACTCGTGCACAGATTTTGGATACTCGTAAAACGACGCCTGGCTATCGGCTATTGGAAAAGCAGGCGGTGCTCGATGGCGGTGGAATGAATCACCGCATGGGTTTGTATGATCGAGCGATGGTGAAAGACAATCATCTTGCGGCGGAGGGTGGTCTGGAATCGCTGCAAGCGGCGATCCGTTTGCTGAAATCTGAAAAGCCGAATGTTCAGGTGGAGCTTGAGGCGGATCGCTTGGATCAGGTGGCGGAGTTTCTGAAACTCGAAGGGGTGGATTTTATTTTGTTAGATAACATGTCGCTTAAAGACATGCGGAAAGCCGTGGCGATGCGGGATGATAATTCCAAGGTTTTCCTTGAGGCAAGCGGTGGGGTGAATCTCGATACCGTGAAGGAGATCGCGGAGACGGGAGTTGATTTCATTTCGGTGGGTGCGCTCACGCATTCCGCTCCGGCGTTGGATATTGGTTTGGATTTTGTGCCTGTGGAATAAGGAAGAAACCGCGAATGAACGCGAATAAACGCGAATGATATTCTATAAATATATGAACACTTTTAATAGTTACCTTCATTCTAAAATGGATTTAGTTAGTTTAGTTAATTTCTGGAAAATTCGCGTTCATTAGCGTTCATTCGCGGTTTAATTTTTTTTTCTTAGAATGAACGATTTTCAACATATCGCCGCTCAGCTACCCGATCCCTTCTGCTTGTTATGGCGAGAGAGCGTAGGGTCGACCAATGATGAGTTACGTAAACTAGCCGAGCAAGGGATGGCTGAGGGTTTGGTGTTGGTGGCGGATGAGCAAATAGCGGGACGGGGTCGGCGTGGAGCTGTGTGGGTTTCTCCGAAAGTTGAGAACCTTGCGTTTTCGATTTTGCTCAAACCGATCGCACCGAAAGTGTTGTGGCATCGGTTGTCCTTGGTGACGGGTTTGGCGGTGGCTGAGGCGTTAGAAAACTATGTGCCGCTCGCGGAAATCAAATGGCCCAACGATGTCCGGGTCGGCGGAAAAAAGATAGCTGGGATCTTGGTTGAGGCGGGTAAGGATTTTGTGATCATCGGGATAGGGATCAATATCAACTTCACGAATTTTCCTGAAGAACTCGCTGCGACATCGTTGAGTGAACTGACAGGTCGAGAGTATTCCAGGGCGGAAGTCTTGCAGGAGGTCGTTGCGCGGATGAGCCGTTATGAAAACCAGATCAATCAAGGCTACGCGGATGCTTTGAAATCGATACGTGAGCGCTGCGCTCTAACAGGGCATTTGGTTTCCTATCTCATCGCGGGTCAGCGACGTGAGGGGATGGTGCGGGGCATCGGTTCCGGTGGGGAATTGATGGTGGAGACGGATGGTAAGCTCGAAGCCTTGGTTCAGGCGGATGAGGTGAGGATTTTGGATTGAATGTGAAAATTTTTTTACCGCAAAGAACGCAGAGAACGCAAAAAATAAAACTCTGATTCTTTGTGCTCTTTGTGCTCTTTGTGCTCTTTGTGCTCTTTGTGCTCTTTGTGCTCTTTGTGCTCTTTGTGCTCTTTGACTCCGTTTCACTACGTCCAAGCAGTTAGGCTTCGCAATCTATGATGCAGCTGACGCTGACTAGGCGTTGCGGTTAATTCATTCTGCTCTTCTCTCCTTTTAGAGCGCGACTGTAGTCACGCGGTCCACACTGGCTTACGGTGAAACTGGGAGGCGTTCGGTTTCGGGCTCTTGGTCGAAGAGGAAGCCGTTTTCCTTGTAGGTTTTGAGTCGGAAATGGGTGGCGGTGGAAAGCACTCCGTCTAAGGAAGAAAGTTTTTCGGAAACGAAGCGGGCGACCTCGCGGAGATCGTTTCCTTCGACGACGACTAACAGATCGTAGCCACCGGATGCGAGGTAGCAGGAAACAACCTGATCGAAGCGCGCGATGCGCATGGCGAGTCGGTCAAAACCACCCCCACGTTCTGGGGTAAGACGGACTTCGATGAAAGCGGAGACAGCGGTGTTGCCCATGGCTTCTTCGTTGGTGACGGCGTGGTAACCCAGGATGGTGCGGTCTTTTTCCCAAGCGGAAATTTTACTGGCGACATCGGACTCGCTGGATGCGGTGAGATCGGCGAGTTCTGTGAGCGATGCGCGAGCTTTGCGACGGAGGATATTGAGGAGGGTCATTGGGAAAAGTTAGAAGTTATCAGTTAAAAGTTATGAGTAGGAAGAGATCACGGTTTATTAGCGAGGAGGTCGCGGATTTCGGTTAGGAGGAGTTCTTCGTTGGATGGCGCCGGTGGTGCGGGTGCAGGCTCTTCGGCTTTTTTGTGAAGGAGAGAGATGACTTTTTTCACGATGAGGAAGACCACGAGAGCCATCAATAGGAAGGAGATAAAGTCAGTGATGAACTGGCCGTAGTTGAGGGTCACGGCTGGAATGGCGGCAACGCCTTCGGCTGCTTCAACGGCAGGTTTCAGGGTGATCTGCAGTTTTTTGAAATCGACGTTAGACAGAAGCATACCGAGTGGCGGCATGAAAACGTTGTCCACGAGGGATTTGACCACGGTTGCAAATGCGCCACCGATCATGATGCCGACCGCCATATCGACGAGGTTACCTTTGAATGCGAACTCTTTAAATTCTTTGAACATGTTTGGAAATTAGCGGGGTTATGAGAGGGATGGGAAGAAGGAAAATTTGTGGAGGTAGATCCCGGCAGGGATCACAGAAATTAGCCCGGTGGTCGCAGACCCCGGGTTGATAAGATTCAATAATATTACGCATACCGGCAGGGATGCCAGAAAGATACGCATGGTGGTGGTATACGGAATGAT
>JANOKJ010000070.1:0-1407 GCA_031419275.1 Akkermansiaceae bacterium
TCACTTACTAGAAAGACCAAACCCCACCACCCAACGAGTTGGATGGTGGGGTTTGGTCGGGCTAGCGGGATTCGAACCCACGACCTCTACACCCCCAGTGTAGCGCGCTACCAGGCTGCGCTATAGCCCGTTTCCGGAAAGGCGATTAAAAAAGCAGCCGATTAGCGTATTGGCAAGCACGGAAAACCATGTGATGAATTTCCCCGTGAACAAAATCAAGACAGCCATCATCGGAGCAAGCGGTTATACGGGCATGGAATTACTTAGGATTCTTCTAAGTCATCCATCCGTCGAACTTACCGCCGTGACTTCGCGCACAGAAGCCGGAAAAAGACTCGATGAAGTCTTCCCACGCTTCTCGAAGGCCAGTTCTGCCAACCTGAAGTTCTCCTTACCCGATCCCGATGATATCGCCGCAACAGGTGCGACGGTTGCATTTCTTGCGTTACCACATGGAGTCGCAGCGGAAATTGCAACTGCTCTACTCAAGCGGAATATTAAAGTCATCGATCTGAGCGCCGACTTCAGACTGCGGTCTGCTGCGGTTTATGAAGAGTTCTACAACCACCCTCACCCAGCCCCTGAACTTCTCAGCGAAGCCGTTTACGGTCTTCCTGAAATTCACGGAGCCGCGATCCAAT
This sequence comes from Akkermansiaceae bacterium, assembly GCA_031419275.1. Taxonomy (GTDB): domain Bacteria; phylum Verrucomicrobiota; class Verrucomicrobiia; order Verrucomicrobiales; family Akkermansiaceae; genus Luteolibacter. Next base: position 642 of record JANOKJ010000070.1, read on the forward strand.
CCGCGCGTCTGATCGCATCGCCAGGTTGTTATCCAACCAGCATCATCCTTCCGTTGATTCCTTTACTGAAAGCAAATCTCATCGATCCGGAAACCATCGTCGCCAACTCCATGAGCGGCGTCAGTGGTGCGGGACGTAAAGCAGATGTTTCCCTGCTGTTCTGTGAATGCAACGAATCTGCCCGCGCTTATGGAGTTCCGAAACATCGGCACTTATCAGAAATTGAGCAGGAGCTTACAACTGCAGCCGGAGAAAACGTGACGATCTCATTTATTCCGCACTTGATCCCCGTCAACTCCGGCATCGTCACCACCACCACAGTGAAACTCGCGCCAAATGTCAGCGCCGATCAAATTTCCACTGCTCTCGAAAACGCCTACGCGAATCAACCCTTCGTCCGCCTGCTCGGACGCGGCAAACCTGCGGACACGAAAATGGTCACGCGCACCAATTTCATCGATATCGGTTTCGAGGTCGATCCACGCACGAATCGTTTGATCCTCATGTCAGCCGAAGACAACCTCGGCAAAGGCGCAGGCGGACAAGCCGTGCAATCTTTCAACCTCATGCATGGCCTGCAACCGACCACTGGCCTAGATAGTTGGTAAAAAGAATCATTCATCAAAAAATGAGCTTGCCCACCCATCCGAGCCTACTTAGTTTCCCGCCCTCCAAGGGCAGATGTCAGAGTGGTCGAATGAGCACGCTTGGAAAGCGTGTGTAGCAGCAATGTTACCGAGGGTTCGAATCCCTCTCTGTCCGCCAT
>JANOKJ010000071.1:0-38654 GCA_031419275.1 Akkermansiaceae bacterium
GGAAACGGAATCGCTTTGGTCATCCCATGGCATCAGGGCGGTTGGTCCACCGAAAGGGTCTGAGAGGCCGTTGCGCATGACGTGCCAGTAGGCAGCAGCGAAGCGGCAATGCTCTTTCATGGTTTTCCCGGCGACGATTTCCGCGGGATTGTATTGTTTAAATGCGAAAGGATTTTTGGATTTTGGACCTTCGTATTGAATTTTAGGGATGTCAGGGAAATAGGACATGGCTCGGTCTATGGCTTTCAAATCCTAGCGGCAAGATTGAAAATAAAAAAACACGAGGCGGAGGTTGATTCGTCTTCTAGGAAGTCATAACACTTGCGCGTGAGCCGTCCCGTCGATGCTGTTATAGAATTTCTCCAATCCGAGCAGGCGCATGGAAAAAGCCATGTGTTTTTGGACGATGAGGCGCGCGAAGGCCTGCGGGAGCTTTTCATCCGGGCTCGCAAGCCGGTGGATGTTCAGCCCGTTGTGGCTAATGAGACAAGCGCGCCACGGCCGGTTCCTCCAGTCGTGACTGAACTGGTCGTCGAAGGCGGGAGCAAACCCGAGAGATTAGCCAGCATCAAGCGCCAAGCAGCAAATTGGGCTCCTGCTCGAGCATTAGGCAGCTTGCGGCAAGCGATGGTTTTTGCATTGGGAAATCCGGATGCGAAAATCATGCTTATCGGCGAGGCTCCGGGTTACCACGAGGAAAAGGAATGTCAGCCTTTCGTGGGACCTGCGGGACAAAAACTAAATGATATTCTTAAGGCGATGGGCCTCTCGCGAGAGGAAGTTTACTTATCCAATCTGGTAAAATTCCGCCCTGCCATTCCGAAGCAAACCACCAACAACCGCAAACCCAGCCCCGAGGAAATGGCAGCTTGTCTGCCTTTGATGATGGCGGAAATCGACATCGTTAAACCGGCAATTATCATCGCTCTCGGTGGAAACGCAGCAGAAGGCTTGCTGAACCTTCAGGGGGCGATGGAGAATATGCGTGGAAACTGGCATCAGATTTCAGGAATACCCACCCGCATCACTTATCATCCCAGCTACCTTCTGCAAACCAGTTCAAACGATGTCAAACGCGCGCTGTGGGAAGACATGCTCGCAGTGATGGAAAAGCTCGGCATGCCGATTTCAGAGAAACAGCGTGGGTTTTTCCTGCCGAAGGCTTGATTAGCAGAAAATAGAGAAAAGGCAGCAGGATGCAGCCCCTCCTTGGTGACTACGCCATGCCTTTTTCGCCGAGCGCAGGAATAGGTTTAGGCGTGATTTTCCGGCGCAAGCTAAACTGCCTGACCGCATGCCGCTGTAGATGGGCTTTCGCTTCTTCCACGCTATCGGTGAAAAAGATCAGCTCTGGATCTTCCGGATTGATCATGCCTTCGTCTGCCATTTTGTAGAGAAAGTCCATCAGCGGCTGCCAAAAATCCTTGCCCATCAGGATGATCGGAAAGTTTTTGAGTTTGCCAGTTTGAATCAAGGTCATGGTCTCGAACATTTCGTCCATCGTTCCCGCGCCACCTGGCATGACAATGAATGCATACGAATATTTCACCAACATCGTCTTGCGAGTGAAGAAATACCGCATATTCACCGAGCGATGGACGTAAGGGTTCACCTCTTGTTCGAAAGGTAGGATGATATTCACCCCGATCGAGCGCCCGCCGGCCTCGAAAGCGCCTTGATTACCGGCTTGCATGATGCCTGGCCCTCCTCCGGTGAGAACTGTGAAACCCAGCTCCGCACTTGCCGCTCCCATTTCACGCGCCAGCTCATACCAACGAGTCCCCGGCTTGGTTCTCGCAGATCCAAAAATTGTCACACAAGGTCCCACAAAGTGCAGAATCCGATACGCCCGGATCAGATCCAAGCCCACCCGAATCAGCGAACACAAATCATGAAATCGAGAGCGCGGGCCCGCCAACCACGAGCGCTCTTCTACCTCAAGCTCGAAGATTTTTTGTTGGAGGACTTCCTCCTCAGTAATCTGATGATCTTCTGTAATTTCCGGACAATCCGGACAGGCCTTATTCTTACTCATTGGACTCTTCTAATATTGAATCGCGTCGCCGCGAAAGGAAAACCCTACCTTATTAAGATGAAAGAGCCCATAGAAATTTTAATCGGAGGGGGAAGAGTGCCTCTAAAAAGGGGCGACATGTTCAGGGCGACATGCGATGGGAAAGCGCCTCGTAAGTCGACGGGAGTCTTCAGTAGCCTTTAGGATTAGATCGAAAATTTGATATCTAAAGATACTGAAGACTCCCGCCGAATCACGAAGCTACTTTCGCAGCACATCAACAACAGGAACCAAAGAAAATTAACGGCGAACCGATGTGAGAGTGACGGAATTCGTCGCTTTCAAGGTATATAGCGAAACCCGCCACCGGATTTTTTTATTTTTTTAAGAAAAAAATCTTTTTCTGCCGAATATACGGATTTAGCCCAAGAATGACCGTAGATCGTTACTTTCCAGCCTTCGGTTTGTATTCGCGCTCCCAGTTTTTTCTGATGAGTAGCTTAAGATCCGCGATGATTTTTGAATGTTGTGGATCGGAGGCGAGGTTTTGGAGCTCTTTGGGGTCATTTTGATAGTCGTAAAGCTCCAAGCCTTTTTGGCCATCATCCCATTCGGTATAGCGATAGCGCTCGGTACGGACACTGTGCCCGGCAAAACTCCCGCGCCATACTTGGGTGAATGCAGAGCGATTCCATTCAGCATCGGGCTTATCGAGGAGGGGCTTGAGGCTCACCCCTTCAAGATTTTCCGGCGCCTTCAAGCCCGCAAGGTCGGCAAGTGTGGGATACAAATCCAATAGCTCAACCGTTCGCGGGGAGACCACGCCCTTCGCCTTTTGCCCCGGCGCGGCGACAATCAACGGCACTCGGGCTGATCCTTCGAATAAACTTTGTTTTTTCCATAACCCGTGTTCCCCGACGTGATAGCCATGATCGCTCCAAAAAACGATGATGGTCTTTTCAGCTAGGCCCAGCTTTTCCAAAGAATCCAACAAACGACCCACCTGCGCATCCACAAATGAAATGGTCGCGTGGTATGCTTGAAGCGATTCACGAGATTGTTGCTCGGTCACGCCATACCATGGCCACGGACTGGTTGAGGAAAGCGCCGCCCCAGGAAGGTTTTTAACTTCATCAAATGGACCTTTCGGGACTGGAACTTGATCGATCGGGTATAGATCAAAATATTTTTTCGGCGCCACATAAGGGCAATGAGGGCGATAAAAGCCAGCGGCAATAAAGAAGGGCTTATCCTTGTGTTTTTCTAACAGCTTAATTGTTTCTGTCGCGACGATGCCGTCGGTTTGCTCCTCGTCGGTTCCATCAGCTGCTTGAAAGCTCAGTGAACTACCCAATCCGCGTTTGGGTGTGTGGTTGGTTAGCAAATTTTCTTCTGCTTTATCGCGGCCTTTTGGATTGATGCGCTCCGTCCATGACGGCTCGTCATCGAGTCCGTTGGTGCCTATCTCGCCGGGATTCCCATAGTGGTAAATTTTCCCCACTCGTGCTGCGAAGTAGCCGTTGTTTTTGAATAATTGCGAGAGCGTCACGACATCCGACAAATGATTTCGGAAATGATATTTCAGGTCGTAGGTCTTCGTCACATCCGGTCGCAAGCCAGTCATCACTGATGTGCGGCTCGGTGAACAAAGTGGAAACTGGCAATAAGCTTTATCGAAGCGAGTGCCCATTTTTGCAAGCCGGTCGATGTTAGGAGATTTCACAGTCGGGTGACCGTAAGTTCCGAGATTGTTATTCATGTCATCAACAGCGATGAAAAGAACGTTGTATTTTTCGTCAGCGTGAAGAAGAGGCGCAGCGCACAACAGTGCGATGAAGAGATGGCGAAGGGAGATCATTTTTCACTTGGGGTGAGCAGGATTGGTCCGGAGCGATTGATGCGGTCTGCTTGTTTTGTCGCTCCTGGAATTTCACCGCGAACGCCGGCCTGAGCATCCTCTTTCGTTCGTGTGGGGGTGGGATTTTTGGGGACGGTATCACCCGTTTCTTCAGTCCACTGGGCTAAGATTTTTTCCAGCTTCTCTTGGGTTTCCTTAACCTCAGCTTGACCTGCAAGATTGGTAAGCTGGTCTGGGTCTTTATCCGTGCGGTAGAGCTCAACGCTGGGACGTGGAACGAGTTGCACGTCCATTTGCTGAGGCAGAAGAGTGCCTTCGGTTTGGTATTTCCAGTATTCTTTAGCCGCAGGATATTTCGTGGAATCACTCTCCACACTCAACGCTGCCAAATGAGGATAGGCATTATGGATATAAAGCCATTCACCAAACCGAACCGCGCGTTCGTGTGCGGAATACACATGCCAATTGCGCTCCGAAAACGCGAAGTCACGAACGGTTGCTTTCGGATCTTTAAGAATCGGCAACAGACTCACGCCTTGAATCGTGGCGCTGGGTTTAACGCCTGCGATATCAAGAAAGGTCGGAGCGAAATCGATGGTACTTACCAGAGCATTTGTGCGTGCGGGTTTGATCGATCCCGGTTTCCAAATGATGAGAGGAGTTTTCACCCCGCTGTCATACATACGAGTTTTACAACGAGGAAAAGGCCGACCGTTATCCGTGCAATAGATCAGATACGTATTTTCTGCTATCCCCTGTCGTTCGAGTTCAGCCATTAACTTTCCGAGAAAGGTATCCGTGCGGCTGACTTCGTTGTAAAATTCAGCAAGGTCTTTTCGGGTCTCCGGCCCATCAACCATGTAAGGCGGTACTTTGATAGTGGCCGGATCATACGTCGGTGCATACTCGTCTGCCTTCCAATCCCGATGCGCGTCAAACGACGCAAACCAGGCAAAAAAAGGTTGGGTCTGAGGGCGGTTTTTCAAAATTTCCACCCAATCTTCGCTTCCGGACGCACCCTTCCCGCGAGAGGTCTCAGAGAAACCCAGCGCCTTAGCATCGCCCATATGGTTTTTCCCTGAAAGGATCGTGTGGTAACCCGCTTCTTTGAGTTGTTGGATGAAGGTCACCTGCTCCGCCGGCAATGGCATGTGCAGTTCCGGCGCGCCAGTGTTGTGCGGATAGCGTCCGGTAATCATACTGCAACGACTCGGACTGCAACTGCTCGTTGTTAGATAAGCACGATCGAACACCATCCCCTCCTTAGCCATTCGATCCAGATTTGGGGTTTCTACGATCGTATTTCCATAAGGCCCAATATCGTCACACGAAATATCATCGGTGATGAAAAAAATGAAATTCGGTCTATCTGCTGCGAAAGCGGCCGGGAAACAGAACAAGAGCAGTAAGAGTAAAAGTTTGGGTTTCATGGCACTGGCAGATGCTTACGTTCTTATTTCCGAAAATATGTCATGTCTTCCAGCGAAGCGGCTTGAAGACAAAATGCACTACAATCCAAACCGGAGCCGCGAAGCCAACGATCGCGATCAATCTATCCCAAGTCCATGCTAGATAGTTGGATTGCATCGCGAAGATCGTGATCATGAAATAATTCGCAAACCGCGCATGCCCAAGAAACGAGCAATATTTAGGATATTTTTTGCGAATACCGCTAATGAACCCCATGGCTCCTACAATCAGCACCAGCACGGTCACCATGACGGTTATAGTAGGTAATCCGTTTTTAAATATCAGCGATAGTCCGCCGCCTTTTTGAAAATAAATCTGACTCCAATGCAGACCCGCCCAGAGAAATGAAAATCCAGTTTGGATTGCTGTGTTGAATGATCTTTTATCGCTAGTGAACTCATTCAGTAGCCAACCAAAATAAAGCGGAACAATTCCCCATATCAATCCACTGTGCGAAAAGGGCGTTTTAAGCAAAACCCATAATATTTGCCAGTAAAAGGAAATTTCCGATGAGAGATAATCAATCATGAGCCGCTGTGATTTGTAATATCTCTCAAAACATGTCACTCATAAAACGTTTCAAGCCCAAAGCAGCCTAGCAGCAGCGACGAATGAAAACCCGACGATCATCCATTCAAACGCCGCTTGTGGCACCCGACCAATCAACCAGCGTCCAACCAGAATTCCAAAGAAAACTCCCGGCACCAGTTTTGCATTTTCCCAAAGACTCTCCTCCGTGATTAGCGCAAGCTTCGCATTGAGCGGGATTTTGATGATATTGATCAGGAGAAAAAAACGCGCGCCTATCCCGATCAATTCCATCTTTGGAATCCGCCGTGTCAGCAGATAAAGCTGAATGACTGGACCAGCTGCGTTTGCCAACATAGTGGAAAAACCACCCATCACGCCCGCAGAGTTTCCAAAACCACGCGACTCCGCCATCTCATCAAACAACTTAGGCCTCCATTTCCGGAACGCCTGCACCGCCACCATGAACAACACGCAACCCCCGATCACGCGTCGCGCAACTTTGTCATCGATCTGACCCAACAACCACCAGCCCAACAACAGACCGACCAAGGTCGCGGGTAGCAATTTCCAAACGGGCTTCCATGATCCATGTTTGATGAAAGCTGGATACGCCATCAGATCCGCCGCAATCAGCAATGGCAAAGCCAGACCCACAGACGCCTTTGCCCCATAGATATCCGCCAACAAAACCACGGAAACCATCGAAATTCCGCTGAAACCAGCTTTCGACAAACCGATGCATACCGCCGCAACCAGAGCAATGGCCAGTAGTGCGGGATCGTTCAACATCGGCGACATTGTGATCATCTTGCTCAGATCTTAGAAGTCATTTATTGCGACGAACCAATTGTTAGACATCGCTATCCACCCATTTTCTCGAAGCCCAGAAATCACAGAACTCTTCCTGTCAAGCCTCACTTCCTTCTAGACCCACCTCATAGATTGCTCTAATGTTCATTCAAACGACTCATTTCCATGGAAACTCTACTCCAACTTTCCGATTCATCCGCACCATCCACACTCACAGAAGTGTTAGACGCGCTCAAGAAACAACACCTCGAGCCGCGCCTTGAATCAAAAGCTTGGGGAGATTGGATTTACCTCGAAGGATATAACTCCGTGATCAGTATCGAATCGAACCGCGGGCTTTCTTCATCCGCAACGATCGAGCACGCCGAAGGCGAAGAAGATGGTGAGTTTGTGCAGTGCATCTTCCGCGCTTTCGGAAAACTTGGCTGGCACGGTGTCGATGCCGATGGTGAATTTGCTCTCTAATCCCTTATATTTTAGGCCGCTTTTTATTTCCACCTTCGTTCTTTTTATGAAGTTTGCTCGGCTCTTTTTAGCAATTACGTGCCTCGCGTTCTTCTCCCAAGCATTCGCTCATCAGGTCGATTCGGTTGAGTTTAAATTCAGGCAAACTGAGGACAAATGGATCCTCAAAGGCTTGCTCGACATTGCTTACATGCTGCCTGAATCACGTGGGGTTGCAGATGCTCCTCCCCTGTTTCGCAAAGATGTGATGGCTGCTTCAAAAGCCACTCATGATCGCTACATCGAGATTACCGAGCGCACGTTGCGCAAACTTTTAGCCCTCAAATACAACGGCAACACACTGAAGTGGAAAATCTCATTTCCCGATTTCGAAAAACAACCCCTCGTGCTTCCGGAAGAAACGGGTGGTTGGGCTTTGATGAACGCAGTGATTGAAGTCGATAAGCAGCCTGGCCCAGGGAAGCTCGAAGTTTTCTGGAACGACAACCTCAATTCCGAGCTCATCCTAGATACGAGCGTAGGCGATACCTTCGGCACCCTCAGCGTTTTTTCTGGCATGTCGAACACGCTACTAAAAGTCGACGCCTCAAAAACTCCTAATGAGGCTTCAACCGCCACGCTGCCTACAAAGAAAACCCAAGCAGAAAGTTGGATCATCTCAGGATTCCTGCACGTCATTCCGCTTGGGCTCGATCACATTCTTTTCATTCTAGGCCTCTTTCTCCTCGCTCCTCGCTGGAAACCACTCCTTGGCCAGTCCCTCCTTTTCACGATCGCCCACTCCATTACCCTTAGCTTGGCGATTCTCGGAATCATCCATTTACCCGCTCAATGGATCGAAGTCATGATCGCGGCTAGCATCGCGTGGATAGGAATCGAAAACCTTTTCACCAAAAAACTCAAACCCTCGCGCCTATACCTCGTGTTCGGATTCGGACTGCTCCATGGGATGGGATTTGCCGAGGTATTGAGAGAAAAACTCGATGGAATCAGCGGAAAAGAGCTCACCCTACCCCTCGTTTCCTTCAACTTCGGGGTCGAGTTAGCTCAGCTTTGCCTCCTCACCTGCGCCTTCCTCATCTTGATTCCCCTGCGGAAATGGACCCCGCAAATTCAAAAAATCGGCTCAGTAATCATCGCCCTTGCTGGACTATTCTGGATCTATCAACGCACGTTTCTTTAAAATACCTGTAATTCAGCCAGAATTGCCCAGAATTTTTTAAAGATGCGTGTTTGACAGCCGAGGCTCAAATTGCTTTTTTTCTTAAATACAAAAACCACCCCGCATGAGCGAAAACGAAAACAATCCCCTTTCCAAAATTACATCGAGCGTTCCTTTGAAAAAAGAAACGGTTCGCGTAACGCTCAAAGCCTCTGACGCCCCACCGGCCGTTCCAGCTGCATCTTTACCTCCAACGGATACAACTCCCATCCGCCTGACCCCTGCCGCGACTCCTAAGCCCAACATTCCAGTTCAAGCTGTCGTTCCACCACTGACTCCTGTTCCTACAGCTCAATTGGCACAAGCCGCTCCGACACCACCTCCCACTGTACCAATTCCCGCTGCTACGCCGATCGACAACACCCCACGTCCTCCTGCTACCGCTGCGACCACTGCGCCTATTGCTGGTCCACCAAAAGCCCCAACACCTCCAGCTGGCGGCCCACCAAAGCCACCTAGCGCGCCTATTCCATCTCCCACTATTCCTATCAAAACAGCTGGTCCCGGTCTTCCAATCAAGCCTCTCACCCCGACCGGAACTCCAACCATACCACTCTCGCCAACTAAGCCGCTCACTCCGACACCAACCGCGACGACTGGCACGCCCACCATTAAACTTTCGACATCGAATGCGCCAATGGGAGCACCCACAATTGCTCTCAAAACTGCAAACGCTCCGCTCGGATCCGCTACTGCACCTGCCTCAGCTTTTGCGAAAACAGGAGCCCTTCCGAAAGCAACGGTTTCCCTCAATCCTCCTACGCAGCCACTCTCTCCTATGGGCCAACCGACCAGACCGCTCGGAGCGGCTGGCTCACCAACCAGACCCTTATCGCCTTCCGGCGCTGCGGCCACAACCGTCCGCAGTGCAACCTTATCCGCAGTCTCGGAACCTGAGGCTGATGAAACCGGAGCCACAACCTTCGTTAAAATCCTCGCCGGCCTCGGCCTTGCAGCCGCATGCGTGGTTCTTGGCCTTCAACTCAAAATGTCTAAAATCTGGATCTCCGATGAGGAATTCGATATGAAAGACGATTGGATGGCGATTCTTGAAGAAGTAAATTAAACCTAATACCCACCATGATTCTTGCAGTTCTCAACACCCTAGCATCAGCCGGCTTTGCCTATCTCGTATGGGTAGGCGCAAATTTTCCAGATCCGGCACCAGTTTTTGCTCCGTGATCTTGACGGATAGGAAATCGGGTTCCATGTTCCTCGCATGGCACTCAACCTTACCGAAGATAATTTCCAATCCGAAGTGATCGACTCCGATCTCCCTGTTCTTGTCGATTTCTGGGCCGAATGGTGCGGACCTTGCAAAATGATCGGTCCCGTACTTGAACAGCTCTCCGCAGAAGTAGAAGGCCAGGCGAAAATCACCAAAGTCAATGTGGACGACGCCCGCAACCTCGCGGTGAAATACAACGTGAAATCCATCCCTCTTCTTCTGTTCTTCAAAAACGGCGAAGTGAAAGATCAAATCGTCGGCGCGAACGTCACCAAAGACATGCTGAAAGCCAAGCTCCTCGCTCTCGCTTAATCCAAATTTTATCAACTTGAACAAAAGCTCCTCCCTATTTCATGGGCGGGGCTTTTTCTTTGGCACTGAGCTCTGATTTGAGATTCAATCCGCTCCATCCCATCGTGAAACCTGAAATCACCGCCATCCTCGTCGCCGCCGGCAGTAGCCAGCGCATGGGCTTCGATAAGCTCGCTGCTTTGCTCGATGGCAAACCTGTGCTCGTGCATACGGTCCAGAGATTTCTCGATTGTGATGCGATCACCGAAATCCTTGTGATCTGCCCACCGGAACGGTTTGAGCTGTTAGATAAAGCAACCTTCACCAAACCCGTGCGCCGCATCGATGGCGGTGCAGAGCGTCACTTCTCCGTCGCCAACGGCCTCGCAGCCGTATCTCCGAAAACTGAATTCATCGCCGTTCACGACGCCGCACGCCCACTCGTTTCACAAGCAGACATTCTAGCAACCCTTGACGCCGCAAAAAAACACGGCGCCGCATCACTCGCCCGCCGCGTCACCGAGACACTGAAACGCTCCGATGAGCATGGCCTCACGCTATCTCCGATCTCCCGGGAAAATCTCTGGTTCATCGAAACCCCACAAATTTTCCGCGCCGATCTGATTCGCTCCGCTTATGAAAAAGTGCTAAAAGAAAATCTCTCCGTCACCGATGAGACCTCAGCTCTTGAAACCATTTCCGTGAAAACCCAGCTCATCGCCTCCACCTCACCCAATCCAAAAATCACCACTCCCGCAGATCTACACTCCATCTCACCATGATCCAACTCGCACAAAACCAACTCTGGAAAAAGGGTGACCAATATTTCCGCATCGTCATCTGGGAACGCCTCGCGATCCGTTACAAGCTTACCGACAGCCCGGAAGCCGAAGAAGGCACCCTGCATGATGTGACGAAAAAAGAATTCTGCCGCCTCATCAAAGGCGCGGAACTGATCGAAAGTTAGGCATTTCCATTCAAGTATATACCCAAGCCATGAAAACTCTCTGTTCACTTCTCACACTCATTTTCACCTGCTCCATCGGGTTTTCTGAAACCACAGCGGATCGGCCGAATATCATTCTGATTATTTCAGATGATCATGCGTTTGATGGCTACGGCTTTATGGGCCATGAAACCGTGAAGACTCCGCATCTCGATCGTATCGCTTCCGAGAGCCTCGTTTACACCCGAGGTTATGTAATGCCCGTTTGCTCGCCATCACTAGCGTGTTTACTAACAGGAAAAATGCCACGTAATCACGGCATCACCGGAAATGATTTGGCTCAAGATGCTCCGCAATTTTCTGGAGGAAAACTAAACCGCAAACCCCTCATGGATCAACTGCTCGGCAACTCGCTCATGCTTCCGAAAGCTCTGACCGATTCCGGTTACCTCACCTTTCAAACAGGCAAACTCTGGAACGCTACATTTAAAGACGTCGGCTTCACCCATGGCATGACAGGCAAACAAGGCCGACACGGTGGCGACGGGCTCACCATCGGCCGCGAAGGCATGCAGCCGATCTACGATTTCATCGAAACATCGAACAAAGAAAAAAAGCCCTTCTTCATCTGGCACGCGCCGCTTATGCCGCATGATCCTCACACTCCACCAAAAGAGATTTTAGCAAAATACACTGGCAAAGGACTCACTCCTGCTGCGGAAAAATACTACGCGATGATCGAATGGTTCGATCAAACATGCGGCGAACTCGATGATTACCTCACTAAAAACGACCTCAAGAAAAACACCGTCATCCTCTACCTCGCAGACAACGGCTGGAACGCAGCGCAAGGCTACAACGGCGGTCGCGCAAAAATGACTCCCTACGAAATGGGAATCCGCACCCCCATGTTTGTCCGCTGGCCGGATAAAGTGAAACCTCTCCGTGATGACGAGACACTCGCCCACATCACCGATTTCCCAACAACGATTCTCAAACTCGCCGGCGTCAAAGCTCCAACCGATCTCCCTGGGAACGACCTGTTAGATCGCGATGCGATGGCAAAGCGCAAATCCGTATTCGTCGAGTCCTACTGCCACGACATCGCAGATCTCAAGCAACCCGGTAAAAGTTTGTATGCGCGCGTGGTGATCGATGGCTTTTTCAAACTCATCATCCCAGGGCCCGCAGAACCTACCAAACCGTTTCACACCATCCCGACCGAAATCGAACTCTACGATCTCAAAGCCGATCCTCTTGAAAAAACCAACGTAGCCACCCAAAAGCCTGATGAAGTGAAACGCCTGATGGCAATCCAAGACAAGGAGTGGGACGGGAAATAAAGCCATCAAAGCTTCGCCGCGCGCTCTTTGATCAACGCGATCAAAGTCTCCGCCTCCGCGCTTCTGGCTGTGTGTTTTGAAAGCACCAACAACAGCTCGGAATAAATTGCGGGCGAGCTGATCGGAATCAACGCGCAACCGTTGTGCGGCAGCTTCGCGGCGTGTGCGGGCATCAAACCCACACCGCCTCCCGTTCCGATCTCGGCAAGCATCATCGGCAACGAATCCATCTCCGACGTGATGCGCGGCGTGAAACCCGCCTGCTTGCAGGTCTCGATCAGGAACTCGCGGCGCTTTGGAAAAAAGGCATTCGACAAGGAAACCCACGGATCGATTTTCAAATCAGCCAGCTTGATGGATTTCTTGCTAGATAATCGATGATCGGACGGGATCGCCGCAATGAAGCGGTGGCGAGAAATCTTGCGGACCTCAAATTGCTTTCCTTCCTCGTCTTCCATGTTTGCAAGAATCCCCATATCCAGCTCGCCCATGCGCAAGCGATCGAGCTGCGCACGTGGAGCGAGATCGAACAAGCTGACTTTGGAACGCGAATGCCGTTGCTGGAACTCCCGAACCACCGGCGCGATCAAGTCATCGAGAAACGGCGAGAGAAACCCGAGTCGCAAGGTCCGCTTCGCCCCGCCGAACTGCTCCTGCGTCTGCTGCACGGCCATTTCCGAATCGCACAACAACTGCCGCGCCTTCAACAAAAAGAACTTTCCGGCATCGGTCAGATGGATGCGTTGCTTGATCCGGTGAAACAGCTCAGAACCAATCTCATCTTCTAACAACCGAATCTGCCGACTCAGTGCCGGCTGCGAAACATGCACCCGCTCCGCCGCACGCGACATACTGAGTTCCTCTGCCGCAGCGACGAAATACCGGAGTTGGTGAAATTCCATATCCGATTTCTAGTCTTGAATTTTTCCCATGCAAGTTCATAACTTAAATGCATGAAGTTCTGAGCTAAGTGGCATTATCCAAATACGGCATCTCGTGGCATTCTCACCTTGTTATGAAAACAAAATCATCCGAACTTACCATCCGCAGATCATCCGAACGCGGCCACGCCAATCACGGTTGGTTGGATAGCTATCACACCTTCAGCTTCGCGGATTACTACGATCCCGCGCACATGGGCTTCCGCAGCCTGCGTGTGATCAACCAGGACATCGTCGCCCCGGGCGCAGGTTTCCCCACTCACCCACATCGGGAAATGGAAATTTTCAGCTATGTCGTTTCCGGGACAATCGCCCACAAAGACAGCATGGGAAATGGTCGTGAACTGAAACCCGGTCAAATCCAACTCATGAGCGCCGGCACCGGAGTCACGCACTCGGAATTCAATCCATCTCGTACCGAGCCGCTGCACCTCTTGCAAATCTGGATTCTTCCAAACGCCAACCGCTTACAGCCATCCTATACCGAATGGCATCCATCTGCTAATTCAGAGAGCGAATCTAAAGTTTTGGTGATCTCACCTGATGGACGCGAAGATTCCGCAACCATTCATCAGGATGTGAATGTGTATCGAGTTCGCCTGAAATCGGGAGAAAGCGTTTCCCATGATATCGCGAACAACCGCGGCCTGTGGCTGCAACTCATCAAAGGCATACTCACTGCCAATGACGCAACGCTGCTCCCTGGCGACGCCGCCAGCTCCGAAACTCCTGGCACCGTCGTTTTCACCGCCACAGAAGATGCCGAAGCACTTCTATTCGATCTCGCATAACCCCAATCCAAACCAACTCAAACCAAAAATAAAAATATGAAATGTGCATCAAACATCGTTGGAGGCCTGCTCGGCCTGTCATTCATCTTCTTCGGACTGAACTTTTTCTTTGAGTTCCTTCCCTCACCAGGCAACCCACCCGCAGATTCACCGCCAGGTCATTTTTTCGCAGCGATGAATCCAACTGGATATTTCGCATTCGTCAAAAGCCTGGAAATTCTGGGCGGAATCCTTGTAGCAATTCCGAAAACCCGCAACTTCGGTCTGTTAGTGCTCGGCCCCATCATCATCAACATCCTCGCCTTCCACGTCTTCTTAACCAAAGGTGCCGGACTCGCCGATCCCGTGGTACTCCTCATTACCATCCTAGCGCTATTCCTGCTCTGGACATCGAGAAATTCATTCAAAGGCCTGTTGAACTGAGTTTCGCCACTCATTTCGGGGGTGACCAATTCCGTTGGTCACCCTTTTTTATCGAAAAATTCGCGTTCATTGACTACGTGAACTCCGTCTAGACAGAATGAGCTTCGCTGTGGATAAAGATTCGCTAAAGCTCATTGAGTATTCGCGTGCACTTGTTCGACGTAGCCTTGGCAGAGTCGGATTCGCGGTTTAGTCTTTCCCCGTGACCGATCTCATCACCGCCGACAAAGCCCACTGCTGGCATCCATTCACTCGCCAATCCGAGTGGTGTGATCCTGTGCATGAGCCGCTCATGATCGTGCGCGGCGAGGGCGTTTGGTTGTTTGATTCGAATGGGAAAAAATACCTCGATGGCAACTCATCGATCTGGACCAATATCCACGGTCACTGTCGCCCGGAAATCGCGGAGGCGATCGCGAAACAAGCGGCCACACTCGATCATTCCTCCTATCTCGGGCTCGGGCATCCGCTTGCCTCGGAACTCGCAGAAAAGCTAGTTTCCTATTTCCCAAAAAACACCCTCCAACGCGTTTTCTTTTCCGACAACGGCTCCACCGCCGTCGAAGTCGCACTGAAAATGTCGCGGCAAGCGAGGTTGCAAACGAGTCAGGAAAAACGCACCCGTTTCATCGCTTTCGATAACGCCTACCACGGCGATACGTTGGGCGCGGCCTCGCTCGGAGGAGTGAATCGGTTTTTCTCCCGTTTCAGAAATCTCGGCTTCGACACCCAATTCGTTGCTTCGTTGGAAGATCTGAAATCCATTGATCCAACCACGGTGACCGCAGTCGTCATCGAACCCTTGATTCAAGGTGTAAACGAAATGCAACCCTGGCCAAAAGGCATGTTAGCGGAGTTGCGTGCGTGGACGACCGCGCAAGGTATTCACCTGATCCTCGATGAAGTGATGACCGGCTTTGGTCGCACAGGCACCATGTTTGCCTGCCAACAGGAAAACGTCATTCCAGATTTCCTCTGCCTCGCCAAAGGCCTGACCGGCGGCACCGTCCCGCTTGCCGCAACCCTGACCACTGCGGAAATTTACAACGCCTTTCTCGGCCCAGCGGAAAACGCTTTCTACTACGGACATAGTTACACCGCCAATCCCATCGGCTGCGCCGCCGCTCTCGCTTCTTTGAAAATTTTTGATGATGAAAAAGTGTTAGAGGAGCTGCCGTCCAAAATCGCGTTTCTTCGGGAGAAACTCGCCGAACTGAAATCCAGCTCCGCCCATATCGTTCAAATCCGTCAATGCGGCCTGATCGCTGGCATACAAGTGAGCCCTGGCTTAGGCACGCAAACTACCATCG
Organism: Akkermansiaceae bacterium; assembly: GCA_031419275.1. Taxonomy (GTDB): domain Bacteria; phylum Verrucomicrobiota; class Verrucomicrobiia; order Verrucomicrobiales; family Akkermansiaceae; genus Luteolibacter. The sequence continues at coordinate 15,644 of JANOKJ010000071.1, forward strand.
CCGCCCGTCACCACGGCCTCCTCACACGCAACATCCTCGACACCCTCGTCTTCATGCCGCCTTTGTGTATCTCCCAACAAGAAATCGAATTTTCCATCGATGCGATAAGAAAGGGTGTTTTGAAATCATGATTTCACTCAGACAGCATCCCTTTCCTGTGGTCGCGCATTTTGATCGAGTGGTTGCTGTGTCGTTTGCCTTTCCTGAGGAAATATTAAAAGACATGGTTCCATCGGGATTGGAATTGGATGCGTATGAAGGTCTTGGATTTGTAACCGTAGCGATGGTCTGGACTCGCGGACTCCGGCCAGCGGGTTTTCCTGCTTTTCTTGGTCAGGACTTTTTCTTGGCCGGGTATCGGATTTTTACTCGAATGGAGGATGAAAGCGGCAGGCGTTTGAGGGGATTGAAAATCATTCGCAGTGAGACCGACAAACAACGGATGGTGAAGTCAGGAAATCTGATGACAGGTTACAATTATCGTTTGGTTAACGTGCGTCTTGAAACCGAAAACGGCGGTACCCGGGTCGTTTCAACTCTACCCGATGGTGAGGTGACTTTGGATCTGTGTTTTGACGATACCGACCCAGACACCAAACTGCCGGCAAGCTCACCGTTTCCTGACTGGAGGACGGCGCGGCGATTTGCAGGGCCGATGCCTTTCACATTCAGCCCACAAGCGGACGGTTCATTTGTAGTGGTCGAGGGCAGTCGCGAAACGTGGAAACCAAGGCCGGTTGAAGTGAGTAGTTGGCAGGTCGGTTTGTTCGACGAAACACCATTGCGTGGGGTCACTCCCATTCTGGCTAATGCATTTGTGGTTGAGAATGTGGACTATCGCTGGGAGCGTGGACGCATCGTGAATCCAGGAGGAAAACCATGAAACATAGAACGTCTTGGCAAGGGATGGTATCAATCGCCCGGTTCAACTGGCCGTTTTATTTTTCTGCGGCAGTGATCATGGTTTTAGCAATTCTCGCCCTTTTTGTATTTCGTGAAACGTGGTTAATGGTCGCTGCTATTTTGATTCTGTTAGGCTCGTCTTACTTCATCTTTATTTCACTTGGAGTATCGCATTGGGTTTACGATCGATCTGATCTTTATCATTGGAAGTGGCTAGCGAAAGCGTTGGAAGGCACTGATCGGAAACGAATGATTTTCTGCCACTCGGGCTTCGATGATGCATCGGATTTATTAAAGCGAGAAACGCCTGAGACGGAATGGCGCGTATTGGATCACTACGATCCAGCTTCGATGACCGAGGCGTCGATTCAACGGGCACGCAGATGGTTTCCGCCTGCAGCTGGGACGCTTGCTGTGCCGCATGATCGTTGGGCGGTCGATGGCGAATGGGCGGATGTGGTGTTTGGTTTTCTAGCGATCCATGAATTCCGAAGCGTCGAAGAAAGGGCTGCGTGGTTCCGTGAGGCGAAGCGTTGTTTAGGTGCTCGCGGTAAAATCATTCTCGTGGAGCATCAGCGTGACCTTGCAAATTTCCTAGCCTTTGGACCTGGGTTTCTTCATTTCCATAGCGCAAGGGCTTGGCGTAAAAGCTGGGAGCTTGCGGGTCTTTGGGAGGTAAAAAGTTTTCCCATCACGCTCTGGATACGCGTCACTGTCCTCGAAAAATCATGAACGAAATTTTGTCCGTCATACTGAGAATCGCGGGCGCTGGATTAATCCTGCTGACCTTTCTTCACATTCCCATCGGCAAAACGCTGAAATGGAAAGAGGACGGTCGCAAACTGAGTCCGGTAAACGAGCAGGTCTTTCACGTTCATACCTTTTTTCTCTGCCTCATCATTTTTCTAATGGGGCTACCTTGCCTGCTGATGCCTTCGGTTTTGTTGGAAAAAAGTCCGGCTGGAATGTGGATTTCAGGATCCTTCGCTTTATTCTGGGCAACGCGATTGTATTTCCAATTCTTTGTTTACCGCTCGGATCTATGGCGAGGGAAACGCTTGGAAACGTTCGTGCATTTCCTTTTCGCATTTATCTGGTCCGCTCTAACCGTTTTGTTCTGCGCTTGTGTAGCGATTCAGTTGGATTGGCTGAAATGATTTTCGCGGTTGGCCCACCACCAAATCAGAGCGATGAAACAAAGATTCAGTGCAACCATCCCTGCGGCTGAAATCAGAAGATCTTTGGCGAGAATGATCTCAAGCGTATTCATCGAGACCAAACCAAGCGTTTGAATGGAGGCGTTGATTTTGCGATGTTTACCCCAAATCACCCAGCAACCGAGAAGGATTTCCATCACTCCAATCATCACAGTTGCGACATCGGCAAATGGTTCACCTAGGATACGTCCGACGATCAACTTGTGACGCGGGATTCCGTCGAGGATCTTGCTGTAAAGCCCGTGGAAAATCCATACTGAGCCGATGAAGATAGGTGCGAGTTTATGAATAAGAGGAGCTATTGGCATGAGTGGGGATTTCTAATCATGGACCGCGCGAGTCCACTCGCGCTTCTGGCTCGTGCGCGACTGGAGTCGCGCGGTCCTATTTTGTTTCTTAGGTTTCTAGTTTGCCTTCCAAGCGGTAAGCGCGCCACACAAATCGCCTAGCGCGCAGCCGACGGATTTGAAGAGGGTGATTTCTTCTGCGCTCTGGCGAGCAGGATTTGTCGAGCGGCAGAGATCGGCGAGCTGACCTTTGACTTGGTCCAACGAAAACACGCCTTCTGAAACAGGAACTAAAATTTCTCCAGCTTCGCGGAAGCAGTTTTCTTGACTGTCGACATAGACGCTGGATTTGATGACGAGTTCGGTATCGCACTCGCGTTTGTCTCTGTGGTGATTGCCGATGAAATCGGTGTGGGTACCGGGTTTGATCCATGCGCCGTGGACGAGAATTTCCGAGCTCCCGGTCGCGGCGACAACGATGTCCGCTTGACCGCAGGCGGCTGGGAGATCGGTGGTGGTTTCGAAAAGAATTTCAGGAAATTCCGCCGACATTTTATCGCGTAACGCAGCGACTTTTTCAGGTGAGCGACCCCATAGCAAAAATCGCTTCAAAGGCCGAACGCTGGCGTGAGCGCGGATGAGAAAAGGGGCGAGTTTTCCCGTGCCGAGCAACAACAGCGTTTCCGAATTTTCACGCGAAAGCAGTCGCGATGCGAGCGCGGAGACTCCGGCCGTGCGCCAGCAAGTGACGCTTACGCCATCGATCAACGCCAGCGGCTCGCCGGTTTTACGGTCGAACAACATGATTTGCGAGTAGAGCGTCTGTGCGGGGGCTTGGTTGTGAGGAAAATAGGTGAACGCTTTTTGCGCGATCACTTCGTCATTCCAACTCGGCAGCATGGCAAACGCATCGTGCGAACCAGCTGCCGCATCGAGCAACAACACCTGCCGCGGCGGCATGGTGTGCGGCGCAGCGAAAGTCAGTCGCAGCGATTCGATGAATTTCGGATAATGCAACGAGGCATGGACTTGCTCGGCGGAAATCAGTTTCAGGCTCATGTTTGAAAGACTTTGGAGCGAAAGCCATGCCTTGCCAAGTAAGTGGAATGTATTTCCGGCAATATTTTACAGGGAGGGAAGAGGTTAAGGAGGAGAGGAGAAGAATCCTTAATTGAAGGTAAGTTATCATGATGAAATACAAAGAATGGTTTGATTCGTATTTTTTCTCAATAACCATAAGCTTCGCTCCACTTCTCCCATTACTCCTCCCTCCCTGTATAAAAAAGCCCGCATCCCCCGCGGCTTGCAATTGTCTGGGCGCAGTTTAAAGATCGCAGCGTGTTTGAGACAAAAATCATAGAGGCCACCGACGACGGGATGAAGGAAGCGCAGAACGAGGCGGTTGCGTTGTTACTGGCGGGTGAGGTAGTCGCGCTGCCGACCGAGACGGTTTACGGGCTTGCGGCTGATGCTTTTAATCCTGATGCGGTGGCGAAAATTTTCGCGGCCAAAGAGCGTCCGGATTTTGATCCCTTGATTGTACACATCGCTGCGGCACGGGATTTGGAAAGGGTCGCGATCGTGCCTGAAGACATTCGTGATACGGTCAATCAACTCACCAACGAATTTTGGCCTGGTCCGCTGACTTTAATTTTACCCAAAACGCCCGAGGTCCCAGATCTGGTAACCAGCGGCTTGCCAACGGTCGGCGTGCGCCAGAGTGGTCATCCGATTTTCCGGGCGATCAACAAAGCACTCGGAAATCCTATCGCCGCGCCGAGTGCGAACCGGTTCGGGCGGATTTCTCCAACTTCCGCCTCGGCGGTGATGAAAGAACTCGGAGGACGGATTCCATTGATCGTCGATGCCGGTGCGTGCAACGAAGGTCTCGAAAGCACGATCATCCGGATTGAGCCACGCGAAGGTAAGAAGCCGATTTTTCATGTCCACCGCGCAGGTCCGATCACCAAGGAGCAGTTGCAGAAATTTGGAAAAGTCGAAAAAGTGAAACCCGGCGACAAACTGCAATCGCCCGGTCAGCTCGAAAGCCATTACGCTCCGCTCACGCCGTTTCGCTTGATTAAAAAGCCAAGTGATTTCACGCCTGAGCTCGGGAAAAAATACGGCTTGCTCAGCTACACCGGCGAAGAAGGTGGAGAATTTGTTAGAATGCACCGCTGGGATAATGTGGTCGCGCTCAGCCCCGGTAGTGGAAAACTCTCCGAAGCCGCGGTGCGTTTGTTTTACGCCATGCGTGAAATGGACGAGATGGGCCTCGATGAAATCATCGCCGAGCCTGTCAGCGAGGTCGGGCTCGGTATCGCGATCATGGATAGATTGAGACGAGCTTCGGCGAAGTGATTGAATTTGGTAGGGCGCCTTCGCCGAGGGCGCCGCATGAAATGAGAAAGAATATGAAGCTTCAAGAGAGAACCTAACACGTTTCGCGTCGCTCTCGGCGAGAGCGCCCTACCTTTCACACACGGACTTTTACGAAAGAATCCCTTTGATCGGCTTTGCTGGCTCTACACCAGTGAGTTTGTAGTCAAGGCCTTGGAATTTTTTGGTGAAACGGGTATGATCGATGCCGAAGCGTTCTAACAGAGTCGCGTGAAGATCGCGGACATGGACGATTTGATCGACAGAGTTGTAGCCGAGTTCATCGGTCGCGCCGTGGACGTGGCCGCCCTTGATGCCTGCGCCAGCCATCCAGACGGAGAAGGCTTTGATATGGTGATCGCGACCTGTGCCTTGTCCCATAGGTGTTCGGCCGAATTCACCACCCCAAATCACAAGCGTATCTTCTAACATTCCGCGTTGTTTCAAATCTTTGATCAGAGCGGCGGAGGCCTGATCGGTAAGCATCGCAGATTTCGGCATTTGCTTATCGATGCCGCTGTGTTGGTCCCAACCGCGATGATAAAGTTGCACGAAACGCACGCCACGCTCCAACATCCGACGAGCAAGCAAGCAGTTAGAGGCGAATGAGCCGTCACCCGCTTCTTTCACCCCATACATATCGAGAATGTGTTTGGGCTCACCTTTCATATCGGTGAGTTCTGGAACTGAAGACTGCATGCGAAACGCCATTTCATATTGGGCGATACGGGTTTCGATTTCTGGATCGTAATGATGATCGCGCAACATGCCATTGAGGCGTTGAACTTCCTCGATCACTTGCCGTTGGGTGGATTGGCAAACACCATCAGGACTACCGACGTAATGAACGGCGTCGCCTTTCGATTGAAACTGCACGCCTTGGAATCGTGACGGCAAAAATCCTGCCGACCATTGACGGGATGAAATCGGTTGATCCGCAAAATCTCCCCGTGAAACCATGACAACATAGCCGGGTAGATTTTGAGTTTCCGTTCCTAATCCGTAAAGCAACCACGAGCCCATGCTGGGTCGGCCCTTGAGGATGGAGCCGGAGTTCATGAACGCATGGGCAGGATCATGGTTGATCTGCTCGGTGACCATGGAACGAATCACGCAGATATCATCAGCAACAGATCCGATATGTGGAAAGAGATCCGAAATCTCGATGCCTGCTTTGCCGTATTTTTTGAAGCCAGTGAACGAGCCGCGGGCGATGAGCTTGTGGCCTTGCAACTGGGCGAGTTGCTGGCCCTTGGTGAACGATTCAGGAAACTCTTTGCCGTCGAGTCGATTGAGTTCGGGCTTGGGATCGAACGATTCCAAATGCGATGGCCCGCCAGCCATGCAGAGATGGATCACGCGTTTCGCTTTCGCTGGAAAATGTAGTCCTCCTTGTTCGAAAATACGCGGCAACACTGCACCATCCGCAAACTGCGACAACGCAATTCCACCAAGCCCCGCGAAACTTCGTTTCAGGAAAGTTCTGCGTGATAGGTCGTTTTGGAAAGCTTGGTGTAGATGATGAGCGTTCATGGTGGTGAAGCGTAGAATTAGCAAGGAGGGTCTGCCTTCGGCTGCCCGGCAACCTTGGTAGGAAGACCGGTGCTTATCCGGCAGCCGAAGGCAGCCGCTCCTTGGGTGATGTCTTAGAATCTCGTGATGGTTTCGTGCAGGTTGAGGATGACGCGGCAAAGTTGTTCGATTGGATTAACCGTAGTATCTTCCTTACGAATTTTTATTAGAAAGGCTTGGAGGCTTTCGATTTCCGCTGCGGAGGCTTCGCGAGATAAGGCCAGCAGGTAAGCGCGTTTGATTTTATCCGTGTCCGAACTGTTAGGGAGTTCTTTTTCCAAGCGAGCAGCGAGGGCTTTTGCTGCTTCGACGAATGATGGATCGTTCAGCAAAGCAAGAGCTTGTTGCGGTGAGTTTGATAGGAAACGGTCAGCAGAACATTCCTCGCGGGAAGGAGCGTCGAAGGCGGCGAACATGGGATGGATAAAGGTGCGCTGCCAGTGGGTGTAGAGGCCGCGGCGGTATTGGTCTTTGCCAGTGGACGAAATGTATTTTCGCTCAGGGAAGTTGAGGTTTTCCCAATAATTTTCGCGCTGGTATGGCAGGATGGAGGGGCCTCCGATCATGTCGTTGGAGATGAGGCCGGAGATGGCGAGGGCGTTGTCGCGGACGAACTCGGCTTCGAGGCGGCGGGCGGATTGCTCGGAGAGAAGACGGTTGTCGGGGTCGATCTCGGCGAGCTGCGGGTTTTTCGCGGAGACCTGTTGGTAGGTTTCCGAGGTTACGATGAGGCGGACAACGTGTTTCACATCCCAACCGGAATTTCGGAAATCAGAGGCTAGCCAATCGATGAGTTCGGGATGGGACGGCCATTCGCCTTGGTTGCCAAGGTCGTCAAGAATGTTAGAGAGGCCTTTACCGAAGAACTGTTTCCACAAGCGATTGACGAAGTGGCGGGCGGTGAGTGGGTTTTCTTTTGCAACGAGCCACTCGGCGAGATCTGTGCGGGTGAGGCGTTTTGCGGAAGGCTTGATATGCGCGGAAAGAAAGGCGGGATAAGCGGGCTGCACTTTCTCTCCGGGATTCATCCAATCGCCGCGCGGGAGGATGTGGCCATCGGGGATTTGATCGGCTGGCACAGGCTGGGAGATCATGGAGTGGGCGTATCCGGCACGCGATTCGATGATTTGAGCACGGGCGGTTTTCGCTGCCTCGGGAAGTTTTGCATCTGGCGTGGTGGAGAGCACGAAGGCGGCGGCGACATCGGAGTTAGCCGTGTCTCCGGAGTTGAATGCGGAGGCAATTTTGGGATGAAGGGTGGATGGTTCACCGGGAATCGGATCGGCGAATGGGGTGACGCTGAGACGGAATTTCCCGACATCCTCGGAAGCAAGGGTAAGTGTGAGCGTGCCGTTTTCTACGGGAGCTAGTGAGCCGTTGAGGTGGTAGAGGGCGTGATGTGGCAAGCTAGTGGCGTTGGAAGGCTCCTCGAAAATGGCGGGAGCGGATTGCCATGCGGGTTCGAGCAGCGGAGATTGATAGCCATCATTATAGCCTTTGGGGGTGCGGCGATCGGCCTGTTGATAAGAGAAAACTAGTGCTTTGCCGTTGGCCGCGAAGGTAGGCGTCATGGTGAACTTACCATTCGGCTGACGGCCGATCATGCCCTTGTTGGCGGCGTCGGGCAGGGCTTCGAGGCGTAGTGTTTTCACGAACACACCGGGCGGTAGGGTGTAGGTGACGGTGATAGTATCGTTTTTCGTGGGCGCTCCGGTGAGAAGGATAGTTCCGTCTTGTGCTTGGCTGGGCGGATTCAATCCACCGCCACGTGTGATAGTGGTGGCCTGAAGAGCAAGCCAGCCTGAGGGATTCACAGTGAGGAAGGTGGCGGCGCTCTTCCGCCATGCCTCGAGTGCAGCGGGATCTGGGGTGACAGTTTTCGCAGCGGTGATGGAGGACTCACGGCCGGCTTCTAAGCGCTCGATGACTGATTTGCTTTTCGAATAGAGTTCGGGCGGGAAAGGCGATTCGTTGTTGAAACCGGGGAGATCTTTGTTGGGGGTGTTGCCGTAAGTTGTGTAGATACCCCACTGGCGGACATCATTGAAGAACGCTGCAAGCGAGTAGAAATCGCGCGTAGTGAAGGGATCGAATTTATGATCATGGCACTCGGCGCAGCCAGTGGTGAGGCCGAGCCATCCTGCACCGATTGATCGGACGCGGTCTGCGGCGTATTTCGCAAGGTATTCCTTTTCCTGTGCACCACCTTCGCGGGTCATCAGATTTAAACGAAGAAACCCGGTGGCGATTTTCTGTTCCTCGGTGGCGTTCGGCATGAGATCGCCTGCGATCTGTTCGCGAGTGAATTGATCGAATCGTTTGTTAGAATTGAAGGAATTGATGACGTAATCTCGAAACGGGAAAATACGCGCGTTCTGATCTCCGTGGTAGCCGACGCTGTCTGCGTATCTAACGGCATCGAGCCATGGCACAGCCATGCGTTCGCCGTAGCGCGGAGAGGCAAGGAGACGATCCACCTGTTTTTCGTAAGCATCGGGAGAGGAGTCTTTGAGAAATACATCGAGCTCTTCTGGTGTGGGTGGCAGGCCGGTTAGATCGAGGGAAAGACGTCGGAGAAGAGTCGATTTCTCAGCGGCAGGAGCTGGAGTTAGGCCGTGCTTAGAGAGGTTCGCGCGGACGAATTTATCGATGGGGTTCTTTGCCGCAATCTCAGGTGCGGCGGGGTTGGTGATCTCTGCAAAGGCCCAGTGCTCTTGGTATTTTGCGCCTTGTTCGATCCAGCGGGTGATGAGTTGCTTTTCTTGATCAGAAAGGGGTTTGTGGAAATCCGGTGGCGGCATGATGTCGTCGGCATCCGTTGTCATGATACGTTGCCAGACAACGCTATCCTTGGAATTTTCAGGAATAATGGCGCGCTTTTTCTTATCACTTTCCAAAGCCGCATAAGCACCCTCGGCGGTATCGAGCCGTAAGTTTTCCTCACGCTTTGTGGAATCGAATCCGTGGCAGGCGAAGCATTTGTCCGAGAGAATGGGACGAATGTGGGCGTTAAAACTGACGGTTTCTGGGATTTCGGCAGCACTTTCGGACTGAGTGGGGCCTTCAGAGGTAGCATGAGTGAGGGAAGGCGGACGCATCACGAACCATACCGAGACGCCAATCAGGGCGGCGAGGCAGAGCGCGGAGAAAATCAGGATAGTGCGATTGATGCGTGGCATGGGAGGATATGAATGGAGAATTGCTTCGTCAGCAATTAACTACGATACGGCCGCAGGTCAAATTACAAACCATGTAGTCCCGTCCAAGCGTTATTCCACCTTCAGATCCAAGCCTGCGGAGAACTGTGAAAACTGCTGCTTCAAGGAATCATTCCACATGTTTTTCTCTTTCGCGGCGGCTTGCCATGCTGTTGCAGCAGACTTGCATTGTTCTAATAATTTTTCAGAACCAGGCTTATCCTTCCATAAGGCTGGGGGATATTTTTTCATGAAAACGACCAATGATTCGTCAGGAATTTTTTCGGTATCGGCTTTTTTGAAAGCGGCGGGAACCATTTTATCGACTTCGTCTTGGGTGGCTTTGTTTGGAACGGCAGGTTTGGGAGTAGTGGTTGCTGATCGTGGAGGCTTAGGAAGATTATCCAAGTTTTTCCAGGCATCGCTGATGACAACTTCTTCCGTGGCGGATTGCCCTGGAAGACCCGTGGCGAGTTGGAAGCATTGTTTGGTTAAATCCCATGCTCCACCCGACGCAGAATGGCCGACATCTGGCCAGGTTCCACCGATATAGCAGAATTTACCCTGATCCATCTCTTTCTCAAATCGATGATACCACTCAAGGCGATTGAACGGCGCTTCAGGCCATGATTTTGCTGTATCCTTCTCGCCACAGGAAATAGCGAAGGGGATTTTTTTTGCGGCTGCGGACATTTCCCCATAGTTATCCGTGGCCCATGAGCCGCCCGAGTGAGATGATACGCCGCAGACAAATTTTGGATTCAGCATGGTGAAACGATGGGTGAACTGACTCCCCCCGGAAAACCCATAGAGGAACATTTGATCTCTTAACTTGTAGGTCTTTTTCAGCGTCTCAAATAATTCGATGAGCTTTTCCGCATGAATTCCATTACCGCCTTGATAAACATCCGCCGACCCTTTCGAGACAAACGACGGGCCGATCACGATCACATCCCCGCGCTGCGCCCAGCCTTTCATCCCAGCTGCGCCACCGCCTTTTCCCCCAGCTCCATGGACGCCGACGACAAGCTGATAGGTTTTCGCAGGATCTATCGGATCCGGGGTATAGACGAAACAATCCATGTCTTGCTTGTCTTTAATCACAGTCTCGCCAGCGAATACAGGGGCGCAACAAATGATCGCTAAGGCAATCTTTCTAAAAATGGGGGTCATATGATTATCAATTAGGTTGGTCGGATTTAATTGAATCGCTTGGCACAATCCAATGCTATTCTACGTAGAACCTGTAAAATCATTTCATTATATCTACATGGCCAGCGCTCCTTTGGCTCCGGTGCATATAGTCAATCAGAAGCCAGTAACCCCGAAATCTAGAGGATCGAAGCCACAGCCACTCAATCCTGCGGCACGTGAGGCTCGAAGGTCATGGAGCGTTCGTGTTCGCGGGCTTTGGCGGCGCGTTTCGCTTGGGAGTGGAAATGCTCTTGGGCACGAAACGGCTTCTCGCCTTTCTTTGCGGTGATGGGCTTTGAGCTGCCGTCGGCTTGGATGCGATAAGCGTTTTGGTTGTCTTTGAAATAGGTTTCCAAAATTTTAATTAAGCGACGCTTGATGGCTTTTTCCTCGATCGGAATCATCAGTTCGACGCGTTTCTCAAGGTTGCGTGTCATCCAATCAGCTGATGCGATAAAGACTTCTGGTTCGCCGCCTTGGTGAAAATAGAACAGGCGGGCATGTTCGAGAAAACGATCGATCACGGAAACGACCTCGATGTTTTTCGAATACTTTTCACCTGGGATCAAGCAGCAGATACCGCGGACGTTGAGTTGCACTTCGACGCCGGCATGGGACGCGGTGTAGAGCGCAGCGATGATATCCGGATCTTGGAGCGAGTTTGTTTTGCCGATGATTTTTGCGGGCAGGCCTTGCTTGGCACGTTCGGTCTCGCCGGCAATCAAATCTAACAGGCGAGGCTTCATCGCGGATGGCGCAGGAATGAGGCGTTGGAAGCGAAGCAGTTTCGATCGTCCCGTCACAGCATTGAAAAGCAGTGATGCGTCGTTACCGTATTCGGATTTGCAGGTGAGATAGGAAAGATCCGTGTAGAGGCGCGAGGTGGTCTCGTTGTAATTTCCCGTGCCGAGGTGGACGTAGCGGCGCAGCCTGCCGGATTCGCGACGCACGATGAGACAGATCTTCGCGTGGGTTTTGAGGTTCTTAACTCCGTAAACAATCTGCGCACCGGCGCGCTGGAGTTCATCCGCGCGAGTCAAGTTGCGGGCTTCATCAAAGCGGGCTTTCAACTCAACAAGCGCGGTAACGTGTTTGCCGTTTTCCGCGGCTTTGATCAGGGCATCGATGATTCGTGATTGGCGGGCGGTGCGGTAAAGGATCTGTTTGATCGCAATGACATCTGGATCAATAGCGGCTTCTTCGATCAAGCGAATGACAGGATCGAACGATTCGTAGGGATGAAATAGCAGCACATCGTTGGCGGCGATGGTTTCAAACATCGATGCGCCAGGTGCAATCGCTGGGCTGTTTTGCGCAGGCCATTCCTCATCGCGCAGGTGATCGAAGTCCGGAAGAAACGCGAGTTCCATGAACGAAGTCAAACCGAGCGGTCCATCGTGACGGTAGATTTCTTGCTGTGTCGAACCGGTAGCGACACGTATCATCTGGAACAAATCGCGCGGCGCATCAGCGTGAATTTCCAGCCGAACGGTATCTGCGAAACGACGGGCGGTCAGCACATCTTCCATTTCGTCCGCAAGGTCTGTGGCGTCTTCTTCCTCGACGGCGATATCGCCGTTTCGGGTCACGCGGAACACCGTCGTTGCAGTGACTTTTTCACCAGGGAACAAGCGATCCGCATGCGCGGCGACGAGATCTTCGATAAGCATGAACGCATGTGTTTCATCTTCCGTCTGAACAGAAATCCGCCGTGGTAAATTTTCATGAATCGGAATCAATACATGGCGGGTGCTTTGATCGGCGGGGTCGAGCAAGCAGCAGGCGAGGACGATATGCAGTGCTGGGACAGCCGGCGGCGGCGAGTTCGGATCTACGGCGAGTGGTGTGAGAAGCGGTGAAATATTATCCTCAAAAATTGCCGAGGTTTGAGCGCTTTGCGCGTCATTGAGTTGCGATGCGGTCAACAGCACAATGCCCTTCTCAGCCAGAGCAGGAATCAGTTTTCGGTTGAAGAGTTCGTATTGATCCTCATTCATTTTCAAAACCCTCTCGCGAATCGCCGCGAGGTTGCGAATGGGTGTGAAGCCAGAGTTGTCACGGGTTTTTCGGCCACTGCGTTTTTGAAGCATCAGCGAACCAACACGAACCTGAAAAAACTCGTCGAGGTTGGATGCGGTGATCGCGAGGAATTTAACTCGCTCTAACAGCGGCATGGAAGCTTTCAGCGCTTGATCGAGCACGCGCTGATTGAATTCGAGCCAAGAGAGTTCGCGGTTGTGATATTCGGGCATATGAAGAATGGGAAAAATGAATTTTTGAAATTAGTTATCTTCGTCGACGACGACTTTGAGGCCGAAAACCTGTTCAAAAAGATCGGCTTTTGCGTCCATGGCGAGACGCTCGATGGCGGCATCTTCTAATCCGACCAAGCGAATGTGAAGCTTGCCGGAAGAACGTGTGATTTCGATTTTTGAAACGCGTTGGGCATGGGTGCGTTCGAGCGCATCAGCCACGCGTAAGATGGCAGCGAGTTTGCAAACACGAATGCGATCTTCTGCCGTGAGGGCGGCGTATGCTGGGTGATCCATACGCGGAACTGAATGGCGATGATAACGTGAAACCAATGCCACAATAGTGACATCCATGCGATCCAGTCCGAAAATTTCCGAGTTCAAGATAATGTATTCGGAATGTTTATGATGTGCGCGTGAACTGACATAGGTACCCACCTCATGCAGGATGGCCGCGACTTTCAGTAGCAGGATGTCATGCTCATCTAGCTGATGGAGATCCTTGAGGTTTGCGACAAAATGTTCGCAAAGTTTTCCGACGTATTCGCCGTGACCGGGATCAGACTGGTAACGATCTGCAAGAATACGAGCGGAGCGGAACACTTCAGCCGCGAAGGTATCGCCTAATTCCCGTGAAGCTAAAAGATCATGCAGGAGGCCTTGTTCGTATTCACTTACAGGAATGTGAACTTCTTTTAGAGAAAGGGTTTCGGCGATAGCGAGGTTGACTTCCAAGGCAGGAATCAGGGCCTCGGCGGTTTGATAATCGAGTTGGAAGCGTTTAACGGCTTCGAGATCGGTAAGCGCCGCTGCATCAGCGGTGAAGGCGCGCAGTTTTTTCAGCGAACAGGCCTCGTTGCTTTTCGTCACAAAACTCGCGACCGATTGGATTTCATAACCGATAAGGACAATTCCATCGATAGAAACATCCGAGTAATCATGACGTAGCTGAGCTAAATTACCCGCAGCATGTTCGCGTATGACCCGTAATAGAGATGGTCCTTCAGCATGGGAGGCTTCGACTGCCTCGCGGGTGCGGTGAGTTCCCATACGGTAACTCGTGTAGCGAGTGATCAGGCCTTCTTGGAAAAGCAAGGCGCGGGTGTTACCAGGGCCGACGTGCACAACCAATGCGGTGCGCTGATTCATAGCAGGCAAATGCTGAATGCGCCGACGCGTTTTAAGATAAATCAGGCGGGTCATTTCACCATCATCAATCATGGAAACTGGTACACGACAGGCGATACGAATGCGGTTGAGCACAGCCTCATGATTGGTCGCTTCATGGAGCACGTTGGTCGCAACAGCGCGGGTGAAATTATAGGGATCTAAGCCTAGTTCAGCTAAGTTTTGCTGATAACCGCGGATGATCGAAACAATGCGCTCAGTGGTGGCATTTGAGACTATATTCCCACCAAATACATCGTGAGCGAGAGGTGCAGGCTGCTCGAGGAAATCGATGGGCATAAAATTACCATCTTTCGTCCGTTCAGCGATCATCATTGAAACCGAGCTAGCCCCAATATGCAGCGCCGTATACAAGGTTGTCTTATCGTCCGTAGGTAGAGAACGTTTTTTTCGTGCAAGCGCCATACTTGATATCAGATATGATTCCGCCGTTTTACAATGCTGAATGTGTGACAAGTTGGACTAAAACCCATTTGGAAAGCAAACCACATATCTGAAGAGAACCACGGATGGACACAGATGGACTCGGATAAGAATGAATGTACCTGCGAAGTTCGCTTGAAGTTTCTATGATAAGTCTGTGTTCCGTCTCATTATTTAGAATTTAAATTATTTAAAATCCGCGTTTATCCGTGTCTATTTGTCGGAGAGGTTCAGAAAAGATAGTCCGGCCATCTCCGCTGTGCTTCGATTGTGGTTCCTCTTCCATCAAAAATCGAGACGAGGCTTGTCACATCGATTTTACCGAGAGATAAAACAGCATGCCAGTGAGCGGAGCTTTAGAACGATACTTGGTCAAACCAGGTGGAAAGGTGGATCTTGCGAAGATCGATTCGGATGAACGCGCCCTTTTCCAAACTGGTGGAAAAGACGAGAGCACCAAGGCCTTTGATAAGCTGCAGGACGAGCTCCAGGACCTTCAAAAAGTGCTCTACGCGCAGAACAAGCATAAGATTTTACTCGTTCTGCAAGCGATGGATACCGGCGGTAAGGACGGTTGTGTGAAGCACGTCTTTTCCAGAATCGACCCCCAAGGCATCCACGTCCGTTCATTTAAAAAGCCCACCGAGGAGGAACTCGCCCGCGATTTCCTCTGGCGCGTGCACAACAAAGTTCCCGGAAATGGCGAGATGGTCATTTTCAACCGTAGTCATTACGAAGACGTCATAGCGGTCAGGGTGAAAAAATTGTTTCCTGAAAAAGTTTGGAAACAACGCTACCAGCACATCGTCGATTTCGAGCGCATGCTCGCCGAAGAGGGCACAACGATTGTCAAAATCTATCTGCACATTTCCAAAGACGAACAGAAACGCCGCATCGTTTCCCGCCTCGAAAATCCCGAGAAACACTGGAAATTCCATCCTGACGACCTTAAAGATCGATCGCTTTGGAACGATTTCATGAAAACCTACGAGGATCTTATTTCCAAAACCTCCACAGCGCACGCACCCTGGTATGTGGTTCCTGCGAACCGGAAATGGTATCGCAACCTCTGCGTCGCAAGAATCATGGTTGATACGATGAAGCGCTTAGACATGAAACTTCCTAAGATCGATTGGGACCCAACCAAAATCGTCGTGGAAGACTGAGATGTCGGTGAAATTGCTCGGCTTCGCCGCGGTTGCGGAGGCAATAGACCCTACAGCCTTCGCTGCGGTGATTCGAGATGAACTGGAAGCCGCGAGAGATTTACTCGGCACCAGCATGGTCACGCTGTCAGGCGCGAAAACCGATTCCGATTTCATCTTCCTCCGCGCCTGCATCGAACTTCGCATCCCCACCATCGTGCTTTTACCCGGTGATGCATCCTTTCTTCCGGAAGAACATAAATTGTTAGATAATCTACTTAGCGTTTCCCTCGCAAATTACCCCCTTCCCTCATCGTCTCATAATCTCCCCATCATCGAATGGGCGGATGCCTTGCTATGCGCTTACTGCGATGACGAAGATGAAATCCTCACCGACGCCCTCGCCCTAGGTATTCCAACGCGAAAGCTCCATTCCATCAGCCTCCAAGCTCACTGGACTCATCCACCCCAACCCGCAAAATCACCGAGACATGGTTTTCCGACACGACGTGAGCTGCTGGAGTTTTTGGACGCGCGGTTTGGAAAATGAATCTTAATTCGCGTGCATTCGCGTTAATTAGCGGTTTAATCCTCTTCAATGAAACCCACGGCTTGCTCATTCATTCTATCTTGCCTGCTGCTCTCTGCCTTAGCCGAAGCCGCGCCCAAGCCGAACGTCATCATCATTATCACCGATGACCAAGGTTACGGCGAAATCGCGGCGCACGGAAATACCGTGATCAAAACCCCCAACCTCGACAAACTCCACAGTGAAAGCTTCCGGCTCACTAATTTCCATGTCGATCCCACCTGCTCACCGACGCGCTCTGCCCTGATGACGGGACGATATTCCACTCGCACGGGTGTTTGGCACACGATCAACGGTCGATCGTTGATGAGACCTAACGAGCTGACCCTCGCTGAGACTTTTAAATCTAACGGCTACGCCACTGGGATGATCGGCAAGTGGCACCTTGGAGATAACTACCCGTTTCGGCCGCAGGATCAGGGTTTCGAGCATACCATCCAACACCTCGGTGGTGGCGTTGGAAACGGCGCGGATTACTGGGAAAACGATTACTTTGACGACACCTACCTAACGAACGGTGAGTGGAAAAAATACGAAGGCTACTGCACGGATGTTTGGTTCCGCGAGGCGACGCGTTACGTTGAAAAAAAACGTGACAAGCCGTTCTTTCTTTATCTCGCCACCAACGCCCCTCACTCGCCACACAACGTGCCCGATGCTTACGCCAAGCCCTACCGAGATGCGGGGTTGCCCAATGAATTAGCAAAGTATTACGGGATGATCACCAACATCGATGAAAACCTCGGACGCTTCCGTGAAAAGCTTACCGAACTCGGGCTCGCAGAAAACACCTTGCTGATCTTCATGACCGACAACGGCACGAGTGCTGGCTACATCGATGAAAAGACAAATTACCCCTACTTCAATGCCGGAATGCGCGGCTGGAAAGGCTCCGCTTGGGATGGCGGACACCGCGTGCCTTGCTTCTGGCATTGGCCAAATGGAAAACTAGCAGGTGGCCGCGACGTGCCCGAACTCACTGCACACTTCGATGTTTTACCTACACTAGTCGATTTGCTTAGTCTCAATAAACCAGAAGGCCCAGCTCTGGATGGGATGTCAAGGCAGATGCAGCTCCATGGGGTGATGAAGGAACCGTGGCCAGATCGCTCGCTCTTCGTTCACGTCCAACGCCGCTTTCTCCCACCGAAATGGGACGACTCCGCCGTGATGACTCAGCGCTGGCGTTTGGTCGACGGGAAACAACTTTACGACATCCAAGCCGATCCCGGCCAAAAAACCGACATCGCCGCCGAGCATCCAGAGGTGGTTGAAAAACTTCGCAGCGATTACGAAACCTGGTGGGCATCGCTCGAAAAAGACATGGAACAAACCTCACGTTTCTACATTGGGAGTAAGGAAAACCCGATGACGCTTATGAGCCATGACTGGCTCATGCCCAAAGGGCAAGCCGCATGGAATCAGAACCATGTCAAACGCGGCGACCTCATCAACGGGCCATGGGCGGTCGATGTGAAAGAAGCCGGTGAATATGAAATCACTCTCTACCGGTGGCCCGCTCAATTGAACAAAGCAATGGATTGTGTCAAAGCCCGACTCACAATTGGTGAATTCGATAACACCCAAGTCATCGAGAAAACCGCCACCAAAGCTACCTTCCGAGTCAAACTTGAAGCCGGGCCAGCTATGTTGAAAACCTGGCTTACAAGAGCCGATGAAAAAGAACACGGCGCGTATTTCACGGAGGTGAAGAAGGTAGATAACGGTAGGGTCGACTCGCCGTAGTCGACCCAAATCAAAAACGCAAAGGCACGATCATTCTAATAGTAGTGAGACCTCCTTGGACGCTCTTCTTTATATCCCTTAATCAAGAAATCTACGGTCAACAACGGCGTGTTGACCCTACCGTATGAAAACTACGCCTCGATACTCAACGACAGTGCGCGTGAGAAATCTTCGCGGTCACAGGCAGCCAAGAAAACCCGGATTTCTTCTAACAGCGCATCGCAATGTTTGCTCCACTTTGATTCGCCGCGCAGAATCTGTGTGCTTTCGCGGAGGCCGGTGAAGTGAACTTTTTCCGCACCAGCTTCGCGGAGCTCGGCGATCTCATTTCGCAAGGTCTCGAAAAACGCGAGTTCAAATCCATTTCCCGCAGAGGTTGCGGTATTGACGAGAGAGACAGTAACCGGTGGAGCCAAGGGCTGAAGTTTGTCGGCGATAGGCGCGCAGCCGATTTTCACCAACATTTTGCGGACGCGCTCGAACAAATCCTCCAACTGCAACAAACGCAGAGAACATTTACTCTCCAAATACAACTCCACGCCGTAGCGGATTTCCTGCGCCATCGGGAAATTTTCATGATCTGCCGCTTTCGCAGCGCGCATGATCGCATCTTCCAGCCACATGGTATCGTAATCAAGCACTTGGTAGGGGCCGATCTGAATCGCAGGGCGTTGGTTGATGAAAGCGATCACAAAAGTTTTATAAAGAGAGGTTGATTACTAAAGAGTTTGAATGACGCATCATTCCTTGAACAAGCGACGTTGGAACGTATCGCGCGCAGCGCGACGGGAGAGCGATTGAATCTCGGCGATGAACTCGTTCACGTTTTCGAACTGGCGATAAACCGAAACGTAACGAACATACGCCACGGGATCGATCTCGTGTAGTTTGTCCATCACCTTCGCACCGATCGATGCGGAAGGAACCTCGCTGAGGTGATCCTTGTGAAGATCTGTTAGAATTTCCTCCACTGCGCGGTCGAGGCGCTCCATCGAGACTGGCCGCTTCTCGCAGGCCTTGATCAAACCACTCATGATCTTCTCGCGGTTCAAGGACTCGCGAGCACCATCGCGCTTCACCACACGCAACTCCGTGCGCTCGATCTGCTCGTAGGTCGTGTAGCGATAGCTGCACTTCAAACATTCGCGCCGACGCCGAATCGTCGTCCCATCTTTCGACGAGCGAGAATCGAGAACTTTGTCTTTTAAGGAACCGCATTGGACGCAACGCATGAGGAAATTCGTGAAGCAACGAGGGCGAGACTAAATCACCATGTGGTAGCGTCAATTCAAAAACTACGGCATATTTAGTAGTAGTTGCTAAATATTTAAGATTCCTTTGGTGTTAGTTTTTAGAAAAGGGTGAGGGTTCGTAGTTCCTAGTTCTTGGTTCCTAGTTGGGCTTCGCGCTTATGCATATTCGAACCAACCCCGACCCATCGGCGCAAAGAACCACAATGGAGTGGAACGACATGGACGTGAGTGCAACGAGCGCCCGCAGGGGATCGCCGGAGGGCGAGATCAAAGCCAAGTGAACGCCTTGCGAGTGTTAACGAGCTATCACAATTAAGGCGAAGCCGTGATGGCTTGGACGGAGTGCAGCGAAGTCAACGCTAGCGAGTTTTCATATTACACGAAGTCCTGACCGCTTGGACGGAGCGCAGCGGAGTCAAACCAAGAACCAAGAACCAAGAACTCTGCCATTCACACGGCGACCGAAGATCGCCGCTACGGGTGTTACCCGATCAACGCGCCGTAGGCGCTTGGGGAAAGCAGACCAGCAATTTGATCTGGCTTACTGATTTTGATTTTGAAAATCCAGCCATCGCCATAAGGCGCGGTGTTGACCAATGAAGGATCGCCTTCGACGGCAGGATTCACTTCGACAACTTCACCGGAAAGCGGTGAGTAAATATCGGAAGCGGCTTTGACGGATTCGACGACTGCGGTTGGATCCCCAGCATCGACTTTTTTGCCAACAGGTGGGAGTTCAACGAAGACCACATCGGTCAGCTCGGCTTGTGCGTGATCGGAAATCCCAACGGTGGCGATGTCGCCATCGATGCGCGCCCATTCATGGGAAGTTTGGAATAGAAGTTCGGCTGGTATTTCGGATGCGCTCATGCGGATGCTTTTTTGGACGATTGTGTGGATTTAAGAAAGGGTTTTTTCACGGTAATGGCAGCAAATTGCCGACCCCGGACATCGATTTTGAGAGAGGTGCCGATTTTAGTGTAAGCGGCAGGCAGGTAAGCCATGGCGATTCCTTTACCTAAAGTTGGTGAAAGCACACCGCTGGAAAGCTCGCCGAGAACTTCGCCAGACTCACTGAGCACAGGATAATGCGAACGCGGTGGGGGGCCTTTTTCAATCACCTCGATGGCGGTGAGTTTGTATTTGGGGCCGTTTTGTTTTTGATTTAGCAAAATTTCGCGACCCATGAATGCGGGTTTCTCCAGATCGCAGAAAAATCCAAGTCCCGCCTCGATGGGTGAGCGTTCGGGCGAGAGGTCGTTGCCATTGAGCGGATAACACATTTCCAAACGCAATGTGTCACGCGCACCGAGTCCGCATGGGGTTGCGCCAGCGTTGATAAAAGCGTTAAAGAACTCGATGCCCTGAGCAGCTGGGCAGAAAAACTCAAAGCCGTCCTCACCGGTGTAGCCAGTGCGGCAAAGGATTTCGCCGCTTGCGGTTTTCGAAATTCCGTTGCGCGGTGGTAGGGTCTCGTCGGGGAAAAGTTTGTGAAACGTCTCCACCGCATCCGGGCCTTGGATCGCGAGGCCCGCCCATGCGTCGGACTCGTTGCTCAAGCTCACGCCGCCAGGGAGATGTTTCTCCATCCATGCGACATCTTCGGGAATCATTGATGCATTGATCACCAACAAAGTTTCATCTGCGGAAATGCGGTAAGCGATCAGGTCATCAATCACTCCGCCTTTTTCATTGAGCATCATCGTGTATTGGCCTTCGCCGGGCTGGAGCTTGGAAATGCAATTCGTCAGCAAGCGATCCAACCACGCGATGTGATCCACACCCGTGACAAACACCTGGCCCATGTGAGAGATATCAAACACCCCGACCTTTTCACGCACTGCGGCGTGCTCGTTGAGGATGGAAGTGTATTGCACCGGCATCGCCCAACCACCAAAGGGGATGAGTTTTGCGCCGAGCGCAAGATGAGCGGCTTCTAATGGGGAATGCAGGACGTTTTCTGACACGCAGGGAAAATGTCGCTGCGAGACGTACTTGTCAATCAGGCTAAGCTGGTGAAATGTCCCCGAGATGCAATTTCTGGATAAATGGGAAAGAAAATTTGGATGGATCTCCTTTCCGGGATTTTTTCGGTATTACGCGATCTTTCACGTGCTGGTTTATTTGTTGCAGTTCGTCAGCCCAGGCATCGGTCAGATTTTGGATTTTAATCGTGATAAAATTTTAGCCGGCGAGGTTTGGCGGCTGGTGACGTTTTTATTCGCAAGCAGCGGTATGGGTGGATTTTCTCCCATTGGCGCCATGTTTTTATTTTGCATGGCATCCCTCGCATTCACAATCAGCGATATGTTGGAGGCGTCGTGGGACATATTTCGCACAAGTGTGTTTTTTTACGTCGGGTATATGGGACTCATCACTGCAAATTTTCTCTACGTAACTCCTATGAATGGTAGTGGATTCTACATTTACATGTCTACGTTCATAGCCTTCGCCACATTATTCCCTAAATTTGAACTTCGCATTTTCTTCATCATCCCAGTTGAGGCGCGCTGGCTTGCAATCCTTTCCGGTGTAATTGTCATCTTCGAAATCATTTTTTATCCACCTCATCTGGGATACGTCGCTCTGTGCTTTGCCAATTACTTCCTCTGGGCCGGTATACCCGCGCTGCGCGGCCAGGGCCGCCTACTTAAAGCCGGCAACCGCCGCAGGCGTTTTCAAAAAGACTCCTCGCTAGATGAAGACACCTTTCACCGCTGCTCGACATGTGGCCGCACCGAGCTTAGCGCTCCAGCACTCGAATTCCGCATAGCCATGGATGGAAAAGAATATTGCACCGACCATCTAAACGACTAAAGTTTTGCTTTCTTAAAACTTCACTCAATCCGATCAAATCAATCTATGTTGAAATACATTTCTATCGCTGTGTTAACGCTGCTGGTTGCCGTTTGTTGGTATAAATTCGACCAATCCGGTAAGAAGATAGAAAAACTGAAAGCGGTGGCAGAAGAGTTAAGCTACGATCCCGATAAAGAAAAACAGGAAAAAGAGGCGAGAGCGAACCTCAACGGCATGGAGGGAGAGCATATTTTCAGTGGAATTTTGCTAACCTTCTTGAGCGCGGGATTGGTCGGCATTGTGTTCGCCACGCAGATACTGCCAATGCTTGCGAATAAAATCTCCACAGCGGTTTACGAAAACAACGAACATATCGAAGCGGATCCTTTTCACAATGCAAGGGTTCTCATGGCGCAGGGCGATTGGGATGGTGCTATCGATTCGTTCAAACTTGCAGCGAAAAAAGATCCTGGCAATCGCATGACATGGACAGAGATCGCCAAGATCCAACGCCAACATCTGGATAACCCACCAGCCGCGATTGCTACCTTACGAGAGGCCATCGAAAGCCAGGATTGGGAAATCGATGATGTTGCCTTCCTGATGTTCCGCCTTGCGGAAATTTACGAAGAAGACTTCCACGACCACGCCACCGCTGGAACCGTCCTTTCACAAATCATCGAGCTCTTCCCAGAAACGCGCCACTCCGCCAACGCCCGCACCAAACTCCATCAATACGGCATTTGAAAAAGTTATTTAGAGATTCTTCACTCTTCGTTCAAAAATCTAAAAGTATCTCTCCCTCTCCATTTTCTTTTTCACTCTTCACTCTTCACTCTTCTCCCCCTCCCCCTCCCCCCCTGATTG
>JANOKJ010000072.1:0-44309 GCA_031419275.1 Akkermansiaceae bacterium
ATCGCATAATCAACAACGCGATCAAGCAGTCCCGCGCGATCAACCTGATGCCATAATCTGGCAGATGTTGATTTCACCCAGCATGGATAACTAAATTTCAAAAGCCCGCCCGAATCACCGGGCGGGCTTTTTGTTTACTCTAAAGAAAACTATAGATGCAGGTTTTGCCAGATACGCAGAACGAACAAGATCATCGCGAGATTGTCATTGATCGAGTGGGCGTGAGAGAATTGCGCTATCCCGCGACCTATCTTGGCCGCGATGCCGTCGTGCAATCGACCGTTGCGAAATATGAAATGACGGTTGAGCTGCCTGCACATTTGAAAGGCACGCACATGAGCCGTTTTGTTGATGTGCTGCATCAATACAACGAGCCGTTATCGGGTGCGTCATTGGGTCGGTTGACTGCTGAGCTCGCCTCACGCTTGGACGCCAGATGTGCACAAGTGAGCTGTGAATTTACCATTTTCCGCGAAAAGCAGGCGCCGGTTTCCGGGATGAAAAGCATGATGGATTATGAGCTGGGGATCGAGAGCCGGTTCTATGCGGATGGCGATCATGAGCTGTTTTACAGCGTTGAGATACCGGTTGCGACGCTTTGTCCGTGTTCGAAAGCAATCAGTGAGCGTGGCGCGCACAATCAGCGTGGAGTGGTGACGATTTCAGTTGAGGCTTCAGAGTTGCTGACTTTTGAAGAATTGATTGAGTTAGCGGAACGTTCTGCGAGTTGCGAATTGTATGCTGGCTTGAAGCGCACCGATGAGAAAGCCGTCACCGAGAGAGCATACGACCAACCCGTTTTTGTTGAGGATCTTGCCCGAAATGTTGCGGCTGGCCTGAAACAACATCCGCTCGTGTATTGGTATCGGGTGGAAGCAGAGAATTTCGAATCGATCCATCATCACAACGCCTACGCGATGATTGAGGCGTGAAATATCTCCTCTAGCACCACGTTTAATCCTAAAGAGGAATAGAACCGCGGATGGACGCAGATGGAAGAGAATAAAATCTAGGATTTTCTGTGAAAGAGTGTCCTTTTTGCTACTGCTGGGGTTATGTTACAACTATTGATGATCCATTCTTGTTTATCTGCCTTCATTTGACGAAGAGATTTAATTTTCGTGTTCGTCTATGTCCGCTTCGCTCCCATTGCGGTTCATTTTATTTTCTAAATAATTAAAAACGATAGCTGGAAATTTTTTACCACGTAGCTATTTGTCTAACTACGATTATGGCTAGATTGATCACAAAGCTCATTGCATGGCTCGCTAAAAAGCTAGTCCTGTATGCCGTGATCCTTGCGATTTTGTTGGCGATCTTCTTGGTGAAATTTTTACCGACCATGATCGTCGAACACCGCAAGGCGCAATTGGATAAGGCTGTGGCGGAGTTGAGTCAGAGTCGGGAGCTGATAGGGGAACTCGCCGCGCAGCTGGAGCAGATTACCGAGCAAGTGAAGCAAAAACAGCGGCAACTTCGTGAGCTTGAAGCCAAGCAACAAAAGCTCGATGAGTTTCTTCAAAAGGTCATGAATCTATTCCGTCGTGATGAAGTGTTGGCGGAGCAAAAAAGCATTGAAGCAGAACAGGCAAGATTGAGGAAAGAAGTGACGGAACTTTCGAATTCGGGTCGAGATATACGCATTCAGGGAGGGGAAACCGCAGAAGAAGTGGCGCGACGTGAAGTGCTGCTCGAAGAGAAACGGAAGCAACTCAACGAGATGCAGCAACTGCGCGACACCATGGACGATTTGATGCAGAATCAGCTCAAGCAGTTGGCCGTTCAGGCATTTTACATTTTGCTAGCCCTGCTGTTGATTCCGCTTTTATGGAAAGTTGCGGCGTTCTATGTGTTCGCACCCATCGTGCAGAGTTCGAAGCCAATCGCACTTGGAGAAAAATCTGAGGGATTAGAGCGCATTTCGGTAACGTCGAGCCATCCAGCACAAAGATTGAATCTCAAACAAGGTGAGGTGCTGCTGACGCGGGTGGATTATTTGCAGGGCTCGATGGGGGATTTTAAAAAAGGCACGAAGTGGCTGATGGATTGGCGCTATCCGTTTTCCAGTCTCGCCGCGGGTTTGTGTGTTCTAACGAAAATCCAGAACGCAAGTGAGCAGGGTGGGGAAGTCACTTTGTCGACCCAAGAGGATGCTACTGAAGAACTCGCCGTCATTGAAATTCCAGCGGGAGTTTCGTTGGTGTTTCGACCTAACTTTTTGATCGCCGTCTGCCATCCCTCAGAAAATCCACCACGGATCCGTTCCAAATGGGTGTTCCGTAAACTCCATGCATGGGTGAATTTGCAGTTCCGCTATTTGATAGTCGATGGACCAACGCAACTTGTGTTTTCCGCTCAACGCGGGATACAAGTTGAGAACGTTTCCGAAAAAGCTCTAGGCAGAAGAGTCAACGCGCAACTGGTAGTAGCGTTTAGTCCGCAGTTAGATTACTTGCCAAGAAGGGCTGAAACTTTTGTCGCCTATCTCTGGGGTAAAAACACCTTGTTCGATGATTATTTCCAAGGCTCCGGAACCGTCATCCAACAACAGGTCACAGGTGGAAAACGGAATCCCATCGCTAGATTTTGGGAAAGCATTTTTGGCGCGATTGGGAAGGTGTTTGGGATATGATTACAGAGTGTGCCTCGACTTTGTCGGAGGAGGCACCCGAACTGGATGCAGCATTACAGCACGAAGTCACATGTTCTCATAGGCCCGCTGATCACGTGCCAGCCCGTTTAAGTGTCTCTGCGGTGCTGAGCCTAGATTTCTTCTAACGGTTTTAAATGTGAACATGCGCCTTGTCACCGATGATCGCCGATTGGGTTACGCTTACATCTAGATCAACCCTCTGATCCGCTAAACCTGCCCCAAATTTTTCCCGTTTTCATCCCTGCCAACTCCAGGGGAAATCCGTCTTTTCAATACTCCATATCCCTTTATTTATCTCGGTTCAGTGTGATCGCAATCAAGACATAATGCCCATAATCTTAACTCATAATTAATTGTATGCTTGGCAGTTTATTTCTGAATACTTCGTTCTGAGTAGGCAGACCGGCCAGTCGGTGCCGAACATGACGTTTCCTGGACCGAAGATTTCCAAAGTTTTGTGGAAGTGGACGGATAGGTTTCTAATCGACATATGCGGATCTGCCGTTTTTTAAATCGGCTAATTTCGTATCATAATGCGGATAACCGCGAGTTCTGGTGATTGTGGTTTCTGGGTCATGATGGAGACCACTTTATTTGGTGCCCCATTCAATCTATATGCCAGCCCCCAACCGGGAGGGATTTCACCAAAATCGGCTAATTTGAAACCCTGCGGCTCCAGAATAGCTCTGGCATCTTGCTGCTTGATTTCTTTTTTAAGCCCCAACGGCATCACTCCCTTATATCCTTCGTTCAACAAAATATCGATACACGCCAATTTTTCATCGGTGAATATAAACATGACCTTTCCATCATCGTAAATGTTTTTGGTCATGACAATTCCGTTATCGGGCTTCTCTTCATTTATGATTTTGACCGATTTAACATCTTCCACCATTTTCAAGGTCTTGAGAGCTTCCGAAACCTCTGCCGGAGTTTTACCAAGCAGTAGGAAAATCTCATCGTTTGGCATCTTGATTTCTACTTTAGCGGCATTGTTCTCGTCTTTATTCGTATCATTGCTCTTGTCTACCGCAGAAGCATGATTTGCTACCCATTTTTGGTCGCTTTCACTGAAATCGCTGAGAGCTAGGGTTTGCTCGATGCCTCCAGATTTGATCGTGATCTTTTTACTAATCTTATCGTATTTAATCAATTCCGCCTCGATCTGTTTGCCTTCTTTATTAGTCCATGTTCGAGCGAGAGCTGGACCGACTAAAACGGACCCGAGTAAAATGAAGAAAGTAAGTTTTGGTAGTTTCATGGGTTAAAATTTCTACATGGCTCTCAGGAATTTCTTCAATTGTCAAGTTGTCGCAGAAATAAGTTATAGAAATTCGGAGACGATGAGGGCGATTCCTATTTATCCGAAATTCTGCTTTTATTCAATGTCGATAGCTTGGCTCTATCCGGAAATTGCCAAGTTGGTCGAAATACCCGAAGGCATTGCCAAATCCAGTTTGCATCAGGTCCTGGCGGCGGTCCGTGCATAGCCAGTTCATACGCCTGAAAATAATTTGAACGATTTCCTCACCCCACCCACTTAACTTTACAGAGGAATGAACCCGAATCCTCAGGATATCCTGATAACAGACGAAGAATACGCTTCGCCTTCTCATATTGAGGTGCTGCGTAATACCTGCATTAATAAACATCAAAGATAGGATGGAAAATAGGAAAGAGAATGGGAACTACCTTCAAAAACGATCAATTATGAGAATTATGGGAATTATAGTTAGATGCCTCGTTGGAGTCGCGGGGATATTTTCAAGTTTGTCTCTCCATGCAGTTGAGGAGCTCCGCTTCATCTCAGTCACACCGCAAAACACTCGTCTAGCAGATGGTTCGCTCTTGCCTGAAAAACTTGAATCCATCGGCTGGAAATGGCTGCCGGAGGAGGGGAACCAAGGTATACTTGAATCTTATGGAGACCCCTCGAAAAACGCTTCTCCCATAGTCATTACTGCGAAGGAACTCGAACCTGGCCGTGACTACGAAGTGTTTGGTTTTTTCTGGTCGCATGGCTTCGGTGCCGCGCCTGCCGCACGAGACAAGGAGCCGCATCATTGGCCGGCTCGTTTCGGATTGGGCTTGGCCACGTTAACGACATTAGGAGGCAAGCTCTCGCCAAACATTCCCTGGATCATATGCCCGGAGTCGGAGCTCAGTGCGGCGCGGGAGTACAAAGTTGTGTTAGAGGAAAAAGAGCCGCTCATTAAAGGCGTGCCAGATTGGACTATCGCCAAGGATGACCTGCGATTGATCCGTGTAAGGCTTGGTTTCTCACGCGCAGGAAAGGACGGAACATTGCCCGTCTTTGCTGATGATTTTCCGGACAGTAAATACTGCGGCCGTACTCAGATCGATGGTATTGGAGTTAGAATCACAACAATAGGCTCCGACGCAGTCTCCGGTGCCGGGATTCCAAATGCGCTGCACCTTGCACTTCGCACCGGAGACAAGCTCAGTGTCATTCGTGAGCTGGCTGCGGATGCGGATGTGAATACACTGGACTCCAGCGGCCTCTCCCCGCTTTTCCATTCAGCGTCTATTGGTGATCAGGAAATGGTCACACTGCTACTATCAAAAGGAGCGGATCCAAATTTGAAAGGTCAATCGGTACTGGCTCTAACTGCTGCTGCGTCGATCGGAGATACCGCGATGGTGCGACTGCTCCTACATGGTGGTGCCAAAGTTCCCTCTCGAATGCTCGATTTACGACCCTGGATTAAAGCTCCACTTACAGGTCGATTTGGAAATGAGAAATTTACGGATGTGAGTGACTTGCATCCTGCCATTGCCGCAATTCGCGTCGGCTCACTCTCAACGTTGAAAGCATTGTTGGAGAAAAAGCCTGACCTAGATCTCGAAGCCCTAGGACAGCCAGTTGACGGTGTTAATGCGCAAATGACCGATGCGAATTCCTTGAATCTGATCGAGGGGGCCATGGCAATGGGCCACGACGAACTGGCTGCGTTTCTAATAGATCGAGGCTGCGCCCTACGTTCCCATATTTTCGATCGAGGCTCGCAATATCCGGATGCTGTTCTTTTGGCACGGAGTATCACCGAGGGTAAAGCCTTGGAGCGATCGAGGGATGCTCTTCTCAGGCGAAAGGCTTCGGTTGTGGTTGGGTACCGTCAATATGGCTACGAACTAATGCCGTGGGACGGTCTGAGTGCAGCGATATCAGTGGGCGACGTAGTTTTGACAAAGCAATTCCTCAAGTCGGCCTCCTACACCAATTTACTTGATCGGAACATGCTTTTCGCGATAGCGCGGTGGTCAGGAAATACAGAGATTCTTGATATGCTTCGGGAGGCTTTTCCTGAGGCCAGTTTGGGATGGGAATTGCAGGCATCCGATACGAAAGTCAACCAAGATGCAGCTTCCTTGCGGCTTCTCCTGCCTCGGATTAAACCGGCTCCCACGACTAAGGGCGCTAAAGAGGGCGAATGGACTGTTGCCGTCATTCCCTCGCCTAATGAAGAAGGTCAGTCAGCGCTTCTCGAAGTTGCTGCCGCAAACAGTAAGGGCTGGAAGGTTGTGGATCGAAAGGAAGTCCAGACCGCCTTGGGTGAAGCGCGATTCGCAAACCCATGGGGTAAAGGTGAACACCGGCTTGCTGAACTGGGCGACCGCATCTCGGCGGATCTACTGATTCTCGTGTCTCGCATTGAGGGAAAAGACCTGAAAATTCTCTGTTTCGAGGCAGTGGATGCGGCAACTGGACTTCCAGTGCTGCGTGAGCACATGGAAAGCAAGGCCTTATCCTCTGAGGCCGCCGTAGGCCCGTTATTGGCAAGAATTCGTAATGCATTTGCCAAAGCAAGGGCGGGCGCTCGTCCCAAGGCGATCACCATGCTCCCGTTTGCTGTGAATGAAAATGTGCCCAACTCCTCCGCCCTCTCGCGGCTTTTTACCACGGCCATCCATGCAGAAGTGGATGCCACTCCTGGTCTTCTGTCGGTTGGTAAGAACGAGATACAGACTATCGCAAACGAACAGAAGCTGGTCGGTCACGATGGCCTGTGGGCGGCTGCGTTCACACTCGAAGGCGGTATGGCGGCGACACCTGAAGGTAAGGTTTCGCTTACACTCCGGCTTCGTCCATTGGGTAATGAATCTGATAAGGGCATCGACGTGGTGGAAGTTGGCTCCGCCGTCGGTATTGCCGAACTTGCTGCTAGAACATGGGCGAAGCTCACCATGATTCATCCTTTCACTGATGAAGGCTATTCCATTGCGAAGCCGGATCAGAAGCAGGCAAAGTTGGAAGCCTCGCGTCTCTTGCGCGAGGGCGTGTGGCTGGTGAATTCCGGATCCCCCGCAGAGGCATTGCCACTTTTCGAACGCGCCGAGCTACTTGGTGCTGATTCTGAAGAACTCGTCACCGCTCATCTTAACGCTCTTGCAAGATGCATCAACATCAAACCTACGGGGTTCTACCTCACCGACATAGGCAACTGGGTAGTAAATCATCCATTGTCCCCGAATTTCCAATTGAATATCTGCAGGGAACTTCCGGATGCACAGGCAATGCTCGATCAGACGATCTACTACTTTGAACGGTATGGCCTTGAATCATTCCATTGGAAACATCAACCGTTTCATTGGAAGAATCCAAGGATTGGTAAAGTGGAGACCAACGTTTTCATGCGGTCTTTGACACTTTTGTCATATCTGCGCGCCTCAATTCCGAAGGCGCTACCGGTCGGCATGTCTGCAGATGCCGTTCTCCAATATGGCGAGAGCCTTGATCAATTCACCGCCAACTATTTCAAGATACGGCTTACCATGAAAAACCCCACCATGTCGCCTGATAACGCGATACTCAAACAATGCGGCCCCGGAACCGCGGCAATGATACGCCGCAACCCCGAGCTACTCAAGGGTTGGGTAACAATGTTTTTCGAATGTTCTACTCATGATATGTCCGGTGCATTCCGTATACCTCACCTTGCGGAACTTTTGGGAGATGCTTACAGCGCTGAAATCTCTGGTATTACAGAGCCATATGGTAGAACTAATCTCATCCTGGACGAGATCATGCAGCGCATGGACTCATACACTGGAACAGATCGCAGGTTACGTGAGTCTGAAATCGCCTTTCTCCTCAGTACCGACGACAACCGTGCCTTAGCAGGCAAACAATACGCCGCTGAACTCGCGAAGCTTGGTCGTAGGACTCGCTTTAAACAACAGGGGTGGCTTGGTCGCGCCGTGCTTAGACATTACGGGCCTAGTATCTTGCTTAACACTGGCAACCTCCAGATGCCTAACAATGGAGATGAATTGGTGGTCGCGATGGTTCATGAGCCTCTGGGCAATATGGATTGGATCGCGCACCCAAAATATGATAAAGCCATACTTAAAACCGTAGAACTGGAGGAAAATTTTTCCAAACATAAAGAATCTCGCGAGTATGCTTGGAAATACCTAGATCGCCTAGCTTTGGAAATATCCAAAAATCGCGAGGTATGGCAAGGCTTCGAAAGCGCTCAAGGTGCGGCAAGACTGTGGGAAAGTATCTATGGACAGCCTCTGTATAATGATTTGTCCAAGCGGTGGAGTGGTTTGTATCAGCCGAATGGCGAGGGTGGAAACCAAAACGTGCTTACCGCTAGGCTTCTGACTGATCTGCGCACAGTTGACAATTTTAAACCCGGAATGTTTAAGCTTCCTACCATAGACAGCACTCACAGGGATCGGATGTGGCTTTACTTCCAGCCCTTCGAAGAAAATCAGGTTTCATTACCTGGTCAGCCGACTTCGCTGCGCCCGCTCCATCCCACTCGTCAACCGTGGATGATTGGCATTGACTGCGTAGAAGGTAAGATTTCAATGGCTGTTAACTTAGCCCTGGCACCCGGATTTGACTCAGATAGGAATAATCTGCAAAGGGATGGATTCAGCGGTGAGGAAGGATTCATTGTTCAAACCAAGGATATGATTCTCACCACCGCTCGTTGGCTTTCTGCGGATCGCAAGTCGGATTTTAGTGAGGCCGCTGTTCTCATGCGTAAGGAAGACGGCAAGTTCATGGCGCTTGATACGGCAATGGTCATTGGTAATAGTCCTGATGTGCTACGGAAAGGTCTGGGATCTGTCGGCGCCGTGGCTGTTGGGGATGAATTTTTCTGCCTACAAAGGTCGGGTGACTTAGATGCCTTTTATGGGAATGTTCTAAATAATCCCTTTCAGCTTATTCGCATTTCATCTGAGGGAAAAGTCAGCAATTTAAGTTCCTACGGACGACGTCCAGAACTCACCCCTTTTGATCCGATTGACCGTTTCCCAAGGATGATCCTGCCCGATGGTAACCGCCTGCTCGTTATACGAGATTCAGAACATATCGGGTATTTCAATCCGAAGGAAAGCACATGGGACATGGATGCTAGGGAGAGTGCCAATAGGTGGAAAACGGCACTCAACCTGACAAATAATGAATATAGGAGCTACATCTTCCCACACTGTAGGCTGAAGGTGGGAAATGGTAGCCCCGATCTTATCGTGAATCACGATAGAACATTTCCCGACATGTTATCCATATTAGTGCCAGGAGTTGGCGAGAAACGGATCAAGGTTCAGTTGGAACTGCCCGATGGATTTTCCAAACAGTATGTTTTCGGTGACTTTTTATATAGCAATGGCAAAACTGGGAATATAGTCGGTTACGCTACATATGAAAGCCGCGAGGGAACTAATACATACAGCCTTGTAGTGATCAACCAGACGAAAGATGATATCATCCTCGGCCTACAAGTAGGGAGTGGTCTGCAATGGATCCCCGGTAAGCGGATAAACTCTTTTCTCCCACTTGTCTGGGCACTGCCTAAAAACGAATTACTGCAAAACGCGGCAAAGTAGATGATGCATTTTCTTTTTCCTAAAATTGGAATCATCATTTACGAACTCTTTGTCACTTCGCTTCGCGCGGTTGCCTCACATTCTAACACTCAAAGCCGATAACAGATCTCCGCGTTGACTCCATGCAGTCCGGCGCGCTCTTCTTCTGAAAGCTCGCTGGTGAGTGAGCGGAACGTTTCCGCCCATTCCGAATACTGAGTGCGGAGCAGGCAGACGGGCCAATCGGTGCCGAACATGACGTTTCCGGGGCCAAAGATTTCCACGGTTTCATGGAAGTAAGCGGAGACGGTTTCGAAGTCGCCTTCGCCTTTTGGGAACTCTGTTAGCAGTCCGGAAAATTTCACGCCGATGACATTGTCGCGTTTGGCGAGTTCCTTCATGCCGATGCGCCATGAGGATTCGATGCGGCCGTTGCGGGCTACGGGCTTGGCGATATGTTTGAGAACGATCGCAAGTTCTGGCTGGCGATGGACGAGTTGGATCGCGACGTGTAGTTGACGTTGGAAGATGAGAAGATCGTAGGAAAGACCGTATTCGGGAAGCATGGAGAGTCCTCGGTGGAAATCATCACGGAGGAAATATTCGTCCGGTTCTTCTTGGAGGACGTGTCTAACGGCTTTGAATTTTGGATTCAGAGGAAGCCGTTCAAGATGCTCGGAAACATTTTCATCAATCAACGGCACCCAGCCAACGACGGCCTTGATACGATCCGTCTGATCGGCCAGGGAGAGCAAGAAATCGGATTCTTCTACGACCTGCCGCGCTTGAACTACGACGGTTCCTAAATTAACTGCCTGGCATATTTTACTCTTTTCCTATTCCCAGACCGGCTCTCCAGTGCATTCTCCGCGCTAGGTGAAAAAGCAAATTCCTAGCATTATTCATAAAAACCACTCATCTAACAAATCCAGAACCCAACGGGATCAAGGAACTTAGCCCGGGGTCGAGGAGCGTTAGCGACGACCACCCCCGAGAACCTCGAATAAAAAATCCGACCCTGAAGCGGGTCGTGGAGATTAGTGAACTGGTTTTCGCTGTTTAATTAAATAATCTACCAACCAAATCGCGGAATGGCTTTGCTCCCACAGCTGATGAGTTTATTTTTGATGATTTCATGATAATTCCTTAAATCTGAATTTAAATTGAACGCTTTCGGACTTTAGGGCACTAAATCAAAAGGCAGTTGGTGATCCAATCTTGGTCTGGTTGCAAAAATCCGTTTTAAAATATATATGCGCTCTCAAATAATCTTCATCATCGCACTTGCCATGGCATTACCATGTCAAGCTGAAGAGTCCCAATTCATCTCTATCACCCCAGAAAACACGACTTTTCTTGATGGATCATCAATTACTGAGGCGAAAGAAGGGGCTGCTTGGAAATGGCTACCTGATGAAGGTAATGATGGGATCATTGAAAGCTCGGCAGATGCAAAACGCAATGCTCCTCCCCTGAGGGTGACTGTTGGAAAGCTTAAGCCAAATGCCGACTACGAGGTGTTCGGGTTCTTTTGGGTACCTGTATTTGACAAAGACGATAAGACAGCGAAACGGATTCATTGGCCAGCTAGGTTTGGTTTTGGGCTGGCGGCATTGACAACTTACGGTGGTCAATCGGTTAAAGAGATTCCATGGGTCGTTTCCACCGAATCCAGAATTGGTAGTTTTTTTGGGGCTACCTCTACGCTAGAGGAAGCCAAACCCTTTGGCTTCAAGGAGGGCGCATTGATAGCAAACGTCGAGAATACCCGCTTGATTCGGGCAAGGGTGGGTGTCGCCCGTACAAATAAATCCGGCCAGCTCTCGGTCTATATTGACGATTTTCCAGACAGCATTCACTGCGAACGCACTCGGATAGATGGGCTCGCGGTGCGGCCTGCTCCGGCCGGAAGCCTCCCATCGGCTGGTGCTGGCGATCCAAGGGTGATGCATCTCGCGTTGCGGGCGGGGGATTGGCATAGCGCCGAGCGTGAATTGGCTGCTGGAGCGGATGTCAATGCACTGGATTTCAAAGGATTATCGGCTCTTTGCCATCCGGTCACATATGGGGATAGGAAAACAGTGAGTCTCCTTCTGAAAGCTGGCGCGAAACCGAATGCGCCCGGACAATCCGTTCCCGTTCTGACCATAGCTGCCTCAACCGGTGATGTTGAAATGGTACGTCTGTTGTTAAATGCCGGAGCAGAGGTCCCGGCGGGTAGGGTCGCTGTGGATCCAAGGATTCCGGAAAACTTCGATCAGGGCTTTCTTCATCCGGCGATCGCTGCGATTCGCGCCGGTTCGCTTGCGACGCTGAAGATGTTGTTAGAAAAGCGGTCGGATCTGAATCTGGAATCGCTAGGAGAAGATCCCAGTGGCGAGGATCAGCGGTATAAAAACAAGTCGGTAAGCTATTTTTTGGTGGAGGACGCCATGAGCCAAGGTCATGACGAATTGGCTGCGTTTTTGATCGATCGCGGATGTACTTTGAGTGCGGGTGTTTTTCTTTCAGGGGATATGGATTCCATCGTGGCTCGGCCTCATGCGTTGTTGGCCCGCAGTATTACCGAGGGGGATGCGCTTCTGAAAACCCGTGATGCTATTCTTCGCCGTGGTGTTTCGCCCGTTCGCAAACTCGGTCCTCCGCATTATTCCGAAAGCAATTCCTTATCAGTTAGCCTGGAACCTTGGGATGGCCTCAGTGCCGCCGTTTATGTAGGCGATGTGGCTCTGACACGGCAGTTTTTACTTCAGGCCGGTGAACTGCCTTTGTATTATCAGGAATTTTTGTTGGCACTTGCGCGTTGGAACGGAGAACCCTTAATCCTTAGTTTGCTTACCGAGCGATTTCCAGATGCTGGAGCGAATCAGACAGTGATTAAGTCTGCTCCGGGAGAATTGGCTAGCGACGATGAGTTACGTCTGCTTTTGCCAAGGATGAAACCGGCTGAAGCGAAGAACCGTCTGGATGATGAGAAATGGACCCTTGCCGTCATTGCCGCACCCAATGCGGGTGGCCAAGGTGCTGTGGTCGAAGTTCAGGCTTCTAACAATAACCAATGGAACGTCGTTGACCGACAGGAAATTAAAGCCGCGCTGGAGGAGGCAAAATTCGCCAACCCATGGGGTGGCGGAGAACATCGATTTGCTGAATTGGGAGACCGAGTATCGGCCGATCTGCTCGTATTGGTCTCCATGGTTGAGAGCCCGAATATCAAAATTTTGAGGTTTGAGGCGGTGGATGTTGCCACGGGTCTCGCTGTCATGCGTGAGTATGTCAAACAGGATGCCTTTGATCCCAAAACATCAGTTCAACCATTGTTAGATCGTATTCGTGCCGCCTTTTTGAGAGCACGGGCTGGAAATCGACCGGTCGCCATCACACTGCTGCCGTTTTCTGTGGACGAAAAGGTGCCTAATTTTCGTTCATTGGCAGGACTTTTGCGCGCTGCTACCCAGGCGGAAGTGGATGCCACGCCCGGACTTTTGTCGGTCGGCTTGAGTGAAATTAAGGCGATTTCCAATGAGCAGGCGCTTGCGGGCCAGGGGGAACTTTGGGCTGCGGCATACACACTTGAGGGAGGTGTGGCTCCTGCTGACAAGGGACGAATTGCGCTGACCTTGCGATTGCAGCCGATGAAAGGCGGAGGTGGACGGGCTATCGACCAAGTCGAGGAGGGACAGGCGCTCGAGCTTCCCGCCATGGCCGTCCGTGCTTGGAAAAAGCTGAGCATCGCAAGCAAGATAGGAGTTGAGGCTCCGGAGAATGCCCAGCCGGATAAAAAGCAATCGACAGCGGAAGCCGCAAGATTGCTGCGTGAGGCTGAGTGGCTTTTAGCAACTGGCTTGCATGCCGAAGCTCAGCCCTTGCTTGAACGTGCAAACCTCCTTGGCGCCAATCCCGAACTGTTAGTTCACCTGCATTTCCGGGCATTGGTCCGGGATCTCAGGCTTTACCGCGGAGGGCTTGCCCCGGTCACACACGGCTTCAGTATCGTGGAATACCCCTACAATTTGAGCAACCAGAGAGAGTTGCTGAATTCGATCGATTCCGCACAGACCTTGCTTGATCAGATGACCTATTATCAGTCGCGATATGGCAATATTTCTAACAATTGGAAGAAGAACGAATTTTGGAATGCGGTTGAAATGTTGTCCTTCATTCGCGCGGGTATTCCAAAGGTTTTGCCTGCGGAAGTTTCTCAAGACAAGATCCGTGATTTTGAAGAAAGCCTCGATCAATTTACCGCGGAGTATTTTAGGATTCGGACCAGCAAACCGGGGCCGACAATGGCTCCACCAAACCGAATCGGCTGGCCCCAGACCGAAAATGTGAGCATGGCCATGCTTCGTCGCAATCCCGAACTGCTCAAAGGCTGGGTGACGTTGTTTTTACATTCATCTGCCACGTATCATCAAAAAGATCTGTCTCTTGTGGGACCTTCGTTTGCCCATCTGCTGAGTGAAGAAAATCATTGGAGCTCGTCAAGATACGAAAAAATCAAACTGTTAACCGATGAAATAGCCAAGCGTATGGATCAGATTCCTGCCGCCAGCCTTTCATTGCGAAAAGCCGAGTTGGCATTTCTAACTTCTACCGGTGAGAATCGTTCCGCCGCAGCAAGGGCTTTTGTTGTCGAGCGGTCAAAGGTTAGTCGGAGAAATTGGCATCTTGTTCCGCACTGGCTATCGCTGCAGAAGGTCTATTCGCGCTTTGGAATGTCAAAGGAGCTGTGGGCTGACCATTTTAATATGCCCCTTCATCCCGACGTTGGAATCGCTTCCCTAATGCATGAGCCCTACGGATCCATGGATTGGTTGGGCCGCTCCAGTTACGAATCGGAGATGCTAAGAATCATCTATCTTGAGG
Source organism: Akkermansiaceae bacterium (assembly GCA_031419275.1). Classification (GTDB taxonomy): domain Bacteria; phylum Verrucomicrobiota; class Verrucomicrobiia; order Verrucomicrobiales; family Akkermansiaceae; genus Luteolibacter. Next base: position 14,369 of record JANOKJ010000072.1, read on the forward strand.
AAGCTCCGCCAGCAGAGGTTTCCCAGTATTGGAATCGTTTCGGAGCGTGGGAAATCTATGCCGGAGAGGCCGAGAAAGCATCAAAGACTCCCGATAGACAGAAAGAGGTGGGGCGTGTTGTCGCTGCGGCCGGCTTATGGGAAACCACATTCGGGAACCTAATCCACGATAAATTCGCCGATCACTGCAAACGTCTTTATATGCCTGACCTTGACGGTGAATTCAAGGATGGCATCGGTGCCAGATTGCTTACGGATCTGCGTCAGATAGATAAGCTCATGCCGGGAATGTTCACGATGCCCACCATCGACAATAAATCTCCTGAACGCATGTGGCTGCGCTATCAGCCATTTGAAAATCAACCATACCGCGAAAGTTATACCGCCCCGCTTCGCAGGCAACCTTGGGTGGTGGGTGTCGACTGCGCATCAGGTGAAATCAAAATATGTGTGAATATTGCGAATGCTCCAGGGCTTGATCCAGGTGCAGCTCACAAGAACGCTATCGGAAACGTCGATCACTATAGTGGATTCATGTCTCAGACCGACGAGATGATCCTTACAACGGTGAATTGGCCAGGGATGAATCATCGCTCCGCCAAGGTACGTGATACAGGTGTGCTGATTCGCAAGAATGACGGTGGCTTGGTAGGCTTGAATCCTCAGACAACCATTGCCGAATTGACGGACTTGGTGAATGGCACCATGTATGGATTCGGTGCTGTCGCTGTGGGCAACGAGTTCATAACCGCCCAAAAGACCGGAGATCCCGACAAGTTTTACAGTTCGGAGCGCGACGAGCCAAAGCAACTTGTCAGGATATCTCCCACCGGTGCGGTGACTCCTATCACGGTCACGGGACGCAGGCCGCAGTTGTCACCGTTCGATCCGATCGACCGCTCGCCCCAAATGATCGTTCCTGATGGCGGCCGGGTCATGGTGGTTCATGATTGGGATTACGTGGCACGGTATACTCCTAAGGATGGTTCTTGGCAACTCAGTGAGGGGGAAGCGAAAAAAAATCGCGATATCGCCACCAGAGTGGTGACGGCTGATTTCCAAAAACATATTTTCTCACGTCACAAAATCCCCAAGTCCGAAAAGTCATCGGAACTCATTGTTAAATGGGAGGAGACATTGCCCGATCAGCTCACGGTATTCAAAGGCGGTAAGGGCGAGTGCCGCATCAAGATCAACTTGGTCATCCCTGAGAATTTCGCGAAGCAACCTGTGTTTGGTGATCGGATAAAGGATAGTGATAAGAAGAAAGACGGCCCCTCCGACTATTGGACCTATGAGTCCCGCAAGGGTAGCGAAGCGTATCATCTTGTGGTGCTTTCCCAGACAAAAACGGATCTTATCCTGGCTCTTCAAATAGGAAGAGGATTCCACTGGTCTCCGGGAAAACACACCGGGGAATATTTACCGCTTTTATGGGCCTTATCTATAGAGGAACTCCATGCTGCCATTATGGCTCAGAAATGAAATTTTTAAATAATAATACAATGTTAGATATACTCAAACGAATAAAAACAAGTATAATTATCTTGTTGGTTGCATCATTGGGATTGGCTCCTTTGGAGTCCAATGCCATCGAACCACAAGACGATGAAGATATTTCTGTCGGCGGTATTCGACGCGCGCTTCAGGCTAAGTATGCCGCACTTCCGGAAGTGAAGCTCAATGCAGTCAAAGAAGATATGAAATTCGAAATTGTTGATATGAAAAAATCCATCACCGATATCGACGGCTCTAAATATTGCGCTTTTCGCTTCAAGACAGGGAATAACGTAAGTCAAATGGTTTGGTGCTTTAGGATCCCCCCAGGATTGCAATCTTGGTATATCTTTTCCGAAAAAGGTCGAATGGAAGGTTTTAATACATTTGATAAATTTGTTCTGAGAAATGATGAGGAACCAATAGGATCCAATGGGGATTACGGTATTGTTCAGAGCCTGACTAGTCGCCATTTCACTCCGAATACCGGTTACATCATGTGGTTTAAGATTAGAGACAATGCCGACTCAGCCATCAACCTTTCAATAAATATGACGCCAGTGCCTGACCACTCGCGCTATTCTGAGGTGTTTCCTTGGATTAAGTTGTGAGTATTGTCTCGTTATAATTTAGAGCTTCTAGTGGCGTTGTTGCCGTTTTATCTGGAGCGGAAGCTAAAGCAGGAGGAAGCGAGTTGCAAAGGTGAGCAGGAAGAATAGATGTCGGGTTTGAGCAGTTGGCAAAAAGTGGTTGATGGGGTGCACAACTTGGTAAAAGCCGGGGTGATCGAGTATGTGGTATGTCGTGGCGCGCGGAATAAGGTTTTGTTAGAAGTGCTGGCAAAACTTGAGACGGCAGGGAAGGTCAACCCCTTTTTTCCCTTCCCAGACCGGCTCCCCAGTGTATTCTCCGCGCTAGGTGAAAAAGCAAATTCCTAGCATTTATTTTTTCTTTTCCTTCAAAGACTCGACCCATGCTTTAGCGATAACGGGTGAGGCGAGTAATCCAGATTTTTGGAGTGCGCCTTTGGCTGAAACGGCTTGTGCTAGATCTACGTTACCGCAGACAACACGATCTGTTTTGAGGATGGTGCCATCGGCGTTTTTAGCGGTGAGTTCGAGACGTGCTCTGGTGAACCAGAGGTTGCCTCGTCTGACGCCTGTTTCGGCGAATGCTTCGCCTTTGATGATGAGGTTGGCATCTTTCTCAGATTCGACGACGGTCCAGCCTACTGCTTCAAAGGAGCGTGCGATTTCGGTTTGTGCAGCAGGATCGGGGACGGTTGTCTGAATGATAACCTCTGGAATATGGATGTAGATTTTCTGTGCGGGTTGATCTTTGAGGATCGTTTTCAGGTTCGTAAGTGTTTGTTCTTCAACCGATAGTCCGCCTCTTAGATCGGTCACTTTCTCATTCAGAATTTTCGCGACGTCTTGACCGAGTTTCTCAACGGCTTTGTCGAGGGGTTTGCCGCTGGTATAGGAAGCGGTTGCTCCGAAGACACGGCTGTTGCTAGCAGAGATCACTTTGGCGACGAGATGAATCTGATCCTGCACAGCGAATACGCGCCCGCTGATGAGGACTTCGGCACCGGTTAGTTGGGCTACTTTTGCGGCTTGTGCAGGCGTGACCGCATCTGAGAGCGTAAGTTCTTGTTCTGATAGAACTTCATTCAATTCGGCGCGCTCCACGAGGATAGCCGTGGAGTGGACGGTTAATTGCACTTGTAAGAGTGCGGAGACTGCGGCTCCTGTGCCTGCGAGTTCCTGGCTTCCATCTTTGAAATCCAGAACAGCTGCGGATAGTGGTGGAGCCACCGTTTCTTCTGCGGCAAGAAGAGGGGTTCCGAGTGCGAAAGTTGCCGCTAATGACAACAACAGTGAGTGGTTTAAAAAACGAATTTTCATGGGATATTAGGGATTGTTTGGAATTTCAAAATAGAGATCGAGAATGCGGATGAGACCTTGGTCGGTTTTGAGAGCTTCGGGAGAGATCCACCAGCGTGGTGCTCTGATGCGGAGATCGTTGGCAGTCGCTCCTTGGCTCCAGACGACGAGATCCTGTTCGGTTTCGTCCCAGGTGATTTCTCGTCTTGGGGCGGATGCGTCTTTGGGGATCATTCTTAAAAATGCTGGCTGATGCTTTGCTGCGTCGTTCGCAGTTTGTAATTTGAAGCCGAGTGCTGTTAATGCTGTGGTTTCGGGACGTTTGAGTTCTGAATGTTGCCAATCCATGACTGAGATTTGTGATTGCATCGATTTGATCCAATCTGGATCACGAGTTTCAATTCGAACGGTTAATGAGGGGAATCCTTCGATTTGAATTTCGTAATGAGCTGGGCCGCGGGCGACGGGAGGTTTCCAGTTTAAGATCCATTTCGTTTCTGCGTCTTGAAGGGTCGGCGGTGCGATAGAGGTCTTGCGGGTATCGGTGATCCGATCGATCCGAATGATTGGTAGAGCGGCGGTCTTTTCGGGCTTGGTCCAGTGAATTTCCATGGGCTTTCCCGCAATGGCGAGAAGTTTTGGAGGGATCGATGGGCGCCCAGCGGGAAGATTTGCTCCTGTAATGTCTATGGAGTGGATTGCCTGGGCATGCATGTCAGAAAATGAGATGCATGAAATCAGGATAAAGATGGAGAAGATGCGCATTAGGCGGGGAGTGCTTTTATGGTGATGTGCGGTAAAGGTTTAGCGGGATCAGATGAGTTATCATTTTTGATGGTGACCTGTCCTTTGGTTTGCCCATTCACGATAATGCTGTAGCCACCGATTTCTACGGTTTGGCCAACAAATGTGATGATTTTTTGACACTTTGTTGATTCGCAGACTTCAAGAACGACGGGCTGACGATTTTCGAGTGCGTGGCTCTCAGATAAAACAATTTGAAGACCGGAGTCATTAATGATGACCGAATTGAGAGAATCGGCAAAGAGCGCACCGATTTCTTTGTAGATTAAAACATCATCCTGACTGGCGGATTGAGTTGGGGCTGTTGACTTGGGATTCGACTGGAGAAATAGGAAATATAAGCCACCTAATAAGAGGCAGGCTGCGATTGCTCCGAATGACCAATTTCTGCGGATGATTTTTTGACTTTGAATTTGCGCCATTTTTTCACGGGCCATTCCAAGTATGGCGGCATCTATTTCAGGACTAGGTTGAGCGGATTCAGATGGAAAATTACGCAACGCCTCAATGAGAGAGGGCGAAGCGTATTCTTCGTCTGTTGTAGGGATGTCCTGGGGATTCGGATTCATTGCTCTGTATGGTTAAGTGGCTGGAGGGGTAAAATCGTTCAAATTATTTTACTGCGTATGAAGTGGCTTTGCTACGTAGCGCTGCCAGTGCATGATGCAACCGGGATTTTGCGGTGCCTTCGGGTATCGCGACCAGTTTGGCGATTTCCGGCAGAGTCATTCCATCGACAAAGCGTAGGAGTAGGATTTCCCGATGATCCTGACTCAAATTACCGATCATTACGGTAAAATCCTGATGATGCGCTTGATTAACCTCGGGAGCATGGATTGAGGATATGTAGGAATCACCTTCGTCTCCACCAATCATGCGCCGACTTTTTTTCAGGTGATTCAGGGAAATATTTCTGACGACGGGGTAAAGAAAGGTCCTAAACTCGCAACGGAGTTCGAAATTTGGAAATTTTCCCAAGAAATAGCAGAACGTATCTTGGAGAATATCCTGAGCGAGTTGCTCGTTGGTAGTGATGCGATAGGCCATGCGGAATAACCAATCTTTGTGGCGGTAATAGAGAATTTCGAATGCAGACTCATCTCCTGTGTTCATCAAGCCAATTAGTGCCTGATCAGATGGAGTTGTGGAGTTGGAATGTCGCGAGGCGTTCAAAGTGGGTCGCTTTGTGTAAGTGTGATAGAGAATGCAGCTTTGTTGTAATTAAGTGTAAGTCCTATTGAAACCGTTCAATCAAATTTAAAAAATTATTGAATCGGTTTTCAGGATTCTTAGGTGATAGATGAAAACGAGGCTATTAGATAATTAAGGTCATAGGGGGTAAGCGCATTTTGACGTGGTCTTGTTTTGGTGAGTAGGAGGAACAGGTGATCGAAAAAGGTATAGAGAATTTGTAGAAATATCGACGCGATTGGGAAAGTGTTTGAGATATGATGAGATACCGTCAGTTCATCCAAACCCCATGAAAATCAGGGGGTGTAAGTAGAACGGCATCGGCAAGGACTCTGAGATTGAGGGGGGTGAATCGGTTTTGATGGTGAAGGGTAATTCTGAGTAAAGCTGCAGATATGGCGATCGATAGCAATGCTTGTAGTGGAAAAAGCAGGCGAGTGTGAATGATGTAGTAGATAGGACTGTGAGAGCTGATGCTAGGTGGCGGATGAAGAAAGAGTGAGTTTTTATGATGGATGAATCGGACGCGATGGAGTCGGCTACGTTTTCCCAGAGAGAAATGAGAATGCAGTTAGATTACTTGCCAAGAAGGGATGAAACTTTTGTCGCCTATCTCTGGGGTAAAAACACCTTGTTCGATGATTATTTCCAAGGCTCCGGAACCGTTATCCAACAACAGGTCACAGGTGGTAAACGGAATCCCATCGCTAGATTTTGGGAAAGCATTTTTGGCGCGATTGGGAAGGTGTTTGGGATATGATTGCGGGACGTGCCTGCAAAATCGTTCAATTGGATGGCTATAAGATCATTTGAATATTTTGGTAATGCGCTAAGTTGAGGTATTTTTTTATTCACAGTTAGTTTGTTATAAAACCAGACAGACCCACTGATCCGAAAAATCTGCCCCAAATTCCCCCCGTTTTTATCCCTGCTAACTGCTGAGGAGAACCCTCTTTTCGCTACTCCAAATCCCTTTATTTATATCGATTCGGCGTGATCGCGCTCAAGACATGAAAACCAAAAATCTTAGCTCAAGATTGATTGTATGCCTGGCAGTTTAGTGCGCCGCAGCGAGCTTGCGAAACTCCGCCTCGAAGATCTCAACCGCGAACGCCAAACCCTGCAAATCCGCCAAGGCAAACACCACAAAGACCGAGTCGTTCCCGTTGGCAATCGCGCCCTGCATTGGCTTGAACGCTACCTCGAAGAATCCCGCCCCAAGCTACTCCTGCAACCCAACGAAAAAGCCCTGTTCCTCAGCAGTTACGGCGAAGCGTTCAACCCCGATGTTTTGAGCCGCATGGTCACCCGGTTCATCAAGAAGGCCGAAATCGAACGCCCGGGCAGTTGCCATTTATTGCGCCACACTTGCGCCACCCACATGTTAGAAGGCGGCGCGGACATCCGCTTCATCCAACAGCTCCTAGGCCATGAAAAGCTGGAAACCACGGCCATTTATACGCAAGTGAGCATCGAGCAATTGAAAGCCGTCCACAGCCAGACCCACCCAGCCGAAAAACGAAAAGAGAAAGGCTAAAAACCTTCTTCCCTTAGCCGCCAAAAGTCGCTAAACGTGTGGCCTGTCAATGACTTACACCCTGTCAGAACGCGCGTCCGGCGCAAGCAACCTCACCGCGAAAAACCGCGTCTGGGGATTTTTTGAAAACTCTAACAGAACGCGCCCAGCAAACCGCCGCCAACCCTTAGAACTGCGTCGGGAAATCCGCCTTACGCCTACAAAAACCGCGTCGGGTATCCCTTATTGGCCATCTAGAGATCCGATTGAGGAAGCGGGGGGAGTTAACCTTTACGGCTTCGTGGGAAATGATGGAGTGAATTGGATGGATCTATTGGGTTTGTCGGAGCTTTCCTCTGAAGATTATCAAAAAGAAATCCGCCGTTTGATTGATAGTAATACTCTAAATCCCGATGACATATTTGTAGGGCTACTTAAAAAGTATCTTGCGGCGGATAAGGAAGGCGATTGGTGCTGGGACTGCCAAGATGATATGGAAGAAATTTTTTCGGCACTTTCTGCTATTTTAGGGCAAGAAATGAAATTTAACCATAACGCCCCTAATGAACCTGATGATGAAAAGCGATTTAGAAAAGTTAGAAACTGGCTTGCTGGAACAGAGTATCGAAACGATCCCGCGACTGGTAAACCATTTGAGATTAATGGTCGTCCGAGACTTTTTCTCTCAAACACGCAGACAAATCTAAGTAATGTATTTGGTAGGCGTGGAGACGCTATGCTTCACTTTTTGAGGTCTTCAGCTAATTCATCAAATTGGGGGGAAACTGTTGGTGATTTGTTGGGAACAGCCAAAGAAGTTAAAGATGGTGCTGCGAACGTTTGGCAAGACGGGAATCAAGATTTTTTGAATCATGATGGCTATTCAGAACATGATCAAAATTGGAATCAAAGAGGAACAGATCTTCAGAACGATTTTGATACATACGAAGGCGAATGCCGAAAATTAGTAAAAGCGTTTGTTGCCGGCACACACACTATGAGTAACTATCACAATACCAAATAATTATGAATTTCAAGTGGCTTAGTTTAGTTCTAGTCTTTCTGTATTTAGTTACGGGTTGTAATGATGATAATAAAATTCAAGAATCTGTGACAGGTTGGCCAGATGCGCCATCAGATTTATTGGATCATTTAAATAATAATTGGAACAAAACTGAACTCCGTGAATATGCAATTAGCGCTAAGGGATCCAGTGAGACAATATCATGGGTAAAAACTCACAGAAGTGAATTAGGTAAATTAGGTTATGATATAAATTGGAGCGAGGAAGTAGATAGGTTTATTTTTTCGCAGAAACCTCATCCAGATACTAATCAATAATTTCATTCGGGTCAGGTTTCTCATTTTAACATCGCAAGCTGTTAGATTGGATCTAGGCTCCGAACCGCAAATACATCCCGGCGGGCTGTCACGTGATCTGCGGGCCTGTGGGAACATGTGACTTCGTGCTGTAATGCTGCATCCAGTCCGGGTGCCTCCCGCAAGCGGGTCCCTCCCTCCCTGGATGTTCCCTCGGGGTAGACCCTCGGCAGCATTTGACTGCGCTCCTGATGTATGGAGTGAATGGCTGAGCTTTTATCTTTCCGCGAGAGGCTCGAGGGATTAGAAAGGGATTTATCCATGCTCGTTGAGATGTCAAACCGAGCGTATGTGGCATATCCAGCCGCCGCGCAGTTACCCAAAAGCCCGAAAACACAGGCTTTTGAGGGTGTAGTCATGTATTACGGATACAGGTTCTACGACCCTGAAACTGGCAGATGGCCATCTAGAGATCCGATCGAGGAAAAGGGAGGATTCAATCTCTATGGGTTCGTAGGGAATGCTGGAGTGAATCGGTGGGATATTCTGGGACAAAGAGAAAATGATTGCACGGTAGGTCTCTATGCTTCTGCCCCGACTAAAGAAGGGGCCGTTACAGACAATACTCTAAATGCTGGCATAGACACCGGTCATTCATGGATTGACTACTCTGATTTTATGGACGGAAAATTTACATCACTGATTTTTTCCTTTGGCCCCGCTGTACCCATCGGTGCGTCAAACATTCAAGATTTTAAGGATGGCAAACTACTTGGAAATACTGAAATCTCAATTTTTGGGTATAAAAATTCAGTAAAAATGGAGTGGAAGCTGTGCACGGAAGATTGTATTAAGTTAAAAAGACTGATTAAAGCCGCAAAAAATAAAACCCCTATCTATTACACCCCTAAATATCAGTGCACCTCAGCAGCGTTGGAAATTCTAAAAGAGGTAAATCTCGATCCAGCCCCACCTGATGGCGTAGGGCCAGTGGTCGTAAAGAAAGGACCATTAACATTACACGGTCCTGAAGATATCTCAAATCCGTATCATTTGAGCATACAGATAAACAAATTAAATAAAAAGGATGAAAAGTAAATTTTTGCTTATGTTAGTTTGTTTAAGCGTTTTGATTTTATTTATAATTATTATTATACCCTTTTTGACTACGAAGAGTATATCTGATAATAATCAGACAAGACAAGTTATTGCGAACGCTAAACGTTTAACTGGAAATAATAGCTATTTTTTTAAGGGTCTGCATGGTGCGATCACCCCAGGCTTTTATGTGTTACGAGGAGAAAAAGATAATTTGGTGTATAATTCAGATAACATGATTTTCCGTGGCGGAAAATCAAATGTTATCGAAGCATTTTTGATTGATGCGTCTGAAAACAAAATTAGTAAATTGGATATAAATGATGTATTGAAAATAAATCACGATGTAGTAATAATATTTTCACCAAATATAATCTATGTCTTGAATTTTAATTCTGATGATTACGGATATTATGAAAGAAATTAAAAGTGGTTTCAAAAGAATCTCAGTGAGTTTATGAATACTTTAATCACAAGGGGATCGACAAGAATTGTAAGAGTCCCCGTCAACGGTACATTTCAAAAGTAGAGGTTTAGACGGCAATGGTTGGTTTTGTTAGTTGTTGTTTGTAGATTTTGGGAGGGAGATTTCCGAGGGAAGCATAGCCTCCTTGGGCTCTATTCTGTTTTGTGCTTCTTTTTACCTGCTGCAGGTTTTTCGTTTTTTGGTGGAGTTAGTCCGTCGTTGGGTTGGTTTGAAAAGCGCCAAGGGTCGTTTAGTTGGCGCATCTCGGTGAGTAGGAGTGCGCGCATTTCCGCGAGCTTGGCGGCATGCTTTGGGTCATTGGCGAGATTGGTCTGCGGTTCTGTGGGTGAGATCTTGGAGATGGCGGTGACTTCAGTATGATGATGTTCGGCTACAAACTCGTGAGGATTTTCTTTGAGGTTGAAGAGTTGGGTTTCTTTAACACCGGTGGTGGTGGATTCGTATTCGAGGAGTTTCCAATCGCCTTGTTTGACACAGCGCATGCCCGGTTTGTCGCCGCCGTTGTAGACGCCGTAGAGGGTATCGCGCATCGTTTGTTTCTCGCCGAGGAGCAAGGGCTTGAAGCTAGTGCCTTCGTTGCTTTCGGGAGCGGTGACGCCGGTGAGATCACAAAAGGTGCTGAGTAGATCACCAAGGTAGACGTTACCGGGCGCACGGACGCCGGGCTTGATGCCAGGACCTTTGACGATCATCGGCACGCGCCAGGTGTGTTCGTATAGATTTTGTTTTCCCTGCAAGCCGTGGCGACCGATGGCGATACCGTGGTCGGCGGTGTAGAAGATGTAGGTGTTATCGAGTTCGCTCATTTCTTTTAGTCTCGCGAGGACGCGACCGATCTGGATATCGATGTTTTCGGAGCAAGCGTATTCGCGACCGATCTCGTTGCGGATCGTTGCCTCGTCACGGCGTTTCCACACACCGCTGGCGGCAATTTCATCGCGCACATTCATTTCGGTATTGTCGAAGGGATGGGCGGGTAGCCAGTTCGGCGGTAGAGTGGGTTGTTTGGGATTGGTGGGTGGGGCGATGGATGGGTCGGTGTGGTTGGTGGCTCCGTATTTTTCTAGCAACTCCGGTGTGCCGTCGCGGGTATCGTGTGGATGAGAGAGGCCGAAGTGGATGAAAAACGGCCTTTCGTCCTTTTTCTCTTTTCTTTCCGCAAGGTAATCGAGCACGCGGTCAGCATGCCAGGCACTGCCGGATTCGGCGGTGCCACCGCGTTTGGTTGAATCGTGGACGATGTCATACAGTTTGTCCGCAGCGGTGTAGCTGTTGCCCTGCTTGCAAGTACGCATGGTGGCGTAGCCTGCACGGCTGAAAACGGGTCCGATGGTATTTTGCTCAAGCTTAGGCGGGCAATCTTCGGCTCTGGGTCCGATTGGCAGATGCCAGACCGTGCGACCGCACGCAATCATGTGGCGCGAGGGAGTGCAAACTGCGCCTGAGAAAGAGCCCATGTGATGCGCAGCGTCGATGATCATTCCTTCGGATGCGATGCGGCTGATGTTGGGCGAATCGAAGGTGGATTGTGGGTTGTAGAACTTGAAGTCGAAGGGCGATTGGTCATCGACGAGAATGAACAGAATGTTTGGCCTGCGTTCAGCCGCATCGAGGGACGAGGCGGTAATGGCGAGAGTTAAAGCAAGAGTGATTTGTTTGATCATGATTGATGAAAATGGGTGGGTTTGTTTAAGGGAATGAGAGTTTGCGTGGGTTTTGACTCATGAAACGTCGGGACAGCGATGCTATTTTCACCAACGAGCCATGTTTCTTGTGAGAGTTACGGTTATTTCATCAAAATCCCATGAAAATCAGGGGCGTAAGTAGAACTGCGTCTGCTAGGACTCTGAGATTGAGGGGAGAGATTCGGTTTTGATGGTGGAGGGCGAGTCGGAGTAAAGCTGCAGATAGGGCGATCGATAGCAATGCTTGCCAATGGAAAAAGTAGGCGAGTGTGGCTGATGCAGCGGATATGCAAGTGAGTGTTGTTGCAAGGTGGGGGATGAAGAAAGAGTGAGTTGTTATGATGGATGAGTCGGACGCGATGGAGTCGGCAACTTTTTCCCAGAGAGAAATGAGGATGCAGTTTGAGGAGCAAACGATTCCAAATAGGAGGATTGGGATAAAGAGTGTGGGAGTGTTGATCCAGGGATGTGTGGAGTAGGCATGTGGAGCGATGGCGCAGCCAATGGCAAAGAGCATGCCGCACATGACTTCGCGGGGGATTAAAGTGATGATGTTTTTGAGGCGAGTGAGTCGGATTAGGTAATAGATGCCGATGAGTCCGAGGGTGATGCAGCCGGTGAATAGAAGTCTTTGCGGTAGATATTGGATGATGAGGACGAGGTTGCAGATAGAGATGAGGAATAAGATTCCGATCATTCCGCGGACGTGGCGTTTGGTGAAGAGATGACGTGAGGTTGTGGATTGGTGTCGGTCAGGGCTGACATCGATGATGCGGTCGGAGAGGTAGATACTCCAGGTGCTGAGCCCCAGAATGAGATGGATGAACCACGGTAGATCGGCTTTGTACATTTTCGCAAACATAGCCTGCCAGCAAACTGCGACGATCGGTGCATCTAGTCCAATTAGGTTCGGCCATACCCAAAAGTGGGGGCTGGGCGGATCATGTTGGGCCAGAGGTTTCATGGCAGGTTAAGTCGGGTTAGACTCTTTCTCAAATATTGCTTCTGGTAAATGGATTCTTGGGGCAAGATTCCCCAGCCACAATGATAAATCCCCCTTGGAAAGTGCGTTGTATGGTGTATCTCGAATTCTCCTTTAGAAATCTCACATGAAATTTTTCTTCGTTTTTCTTTCTTTAACTGCCTTGGCATGTGCTGAGAAGCCTGATGGGGCTCAGCTTTTTACGACCAATTGTTCGGCCTGTCATTTGCCTGATCAGATGGTGGTAGGGCCTTCGTTGGTGGAGATCCGGACTTTGTATTTGGATAAGCCGGATGATTTTTTGAAATGGTGTGTGGCTCCGCAGAAGAAGCGCCCGAATGCGATTGATATGCCCTCGATGGTGCATGTGGGTGATGAGGGTTTGCGGTTAATATACGCTCACATCATGAAGGTTTCGGTGGGTTTGAAGGAGGTTAAAGCTAAGAAAGGCGATCCGTATGCGGCGTCTCCGGTGCAGGCGAAGCGTCCGCAGGTTCAGCGGGTTTTCATGCCGAATGCGGGGCCGGCGGCGATTGCGGTGGCGTTGGATGACAAAGTTTCGTTGTGCTGGGATGCTGGCGAGTGCCGTTTTCGATACGCTTGGAATGGTGGGTTTATTGATGGATATCCCTATTGGCAGGGCAATGGCAGTAGTCTCGCACAAATCGTTGGGGAGCTTCAATATACGGAGAAAGCATCGCCGTTCAAAGAGATGGGTGAGGTGAAGTTTTCTGGATACCGGATGGAGAAAGAACTGCCTGTCCTGCAATATCAGGTGGGGGATAAGAAAATTACGGAGACTTTTTCAGCGTTACCCAATGGCAGCGGTTTCAGCCGGAAATTTACGGTCACTCCAACCTCTTCGAATAACCTAGAGTTGAATTTTCTAACAGATGATACAGTTGAGTTTAGCAGTGATAAGGGGACCTGGGTTGGTTCCAAGCTCACTCTGAAAGCGGCTGAGGCGGCAGCGTTTACTGTTAACTTTTCCTTCAAATGAAACTTAGAATTTTTTGTGCGATCCTTGGCTTATCGATTTCTGCCCATGCGTGGCAGGAGTATTTCAGTTTTGAAAAAATACCGAATCCGACAGGGATCGATCCACAGGTTGGAGCGATGGACACGATGAAGGACGGGCGGATCGCGGTGGCGTTTCACCGGGGTGAGGTGATGATTTTTGATCCGAAGACGAAAGCATGGTCGTTATTCGCATCGGGGTTACAAGAGCCGCTTGGGATGCTGGTGGAAGAGGATGGGAGTATCCTGGTGATGCAGAGAGCGGAGCTGACGCGGATCAAAGATGTGAATGGAGACGGTTCAGCGGATGAGTATCAGACGGTGTATGATGGCTTCGGGATGTCCGGAAACTATCATGAGTTTTCCTATGGGCCGGCGCGGGATAAGGATGGCAATTTGTATGTTGCGCTGGGTATCGCATCGAATGGTGCTCCGATGCGGGAGGAGATTCGCGGTAAGTTTTCAGAAATCGGAAAAGCGAATCGTGAGCAGATGACGTTGAAAACGGAATGGAATAAAAACAAAGGTAAAGCCGAGCGGATGTATGCCCGTGTGGAATGGCGTGGTTGGGTGATGAAGATTACTCCGGATGGAAAAAAGGTAGAACCGTATGCGAGTGGCCTGCGTTCTCCTAACGGGATGGGTTTCGATGCGAAGGGGAGACTTCTGATTACCGATAACCAAGGTGACTGGCGTCCAACTAGTCCGCTCTATGAAATCAAAAAAGGTGGGTTTTATGGGCATCCAGCATCGTTGGTCTGGGATCCGAAATGGAATGGAACGGATCCCTACAGCATGGATCCTAAGGAGTTGAACAAGCTGCACAGTCAACCGGTTGGATATTTCCCGCAGGGTGAACTTGCTAACTCTCCGACATGGCCGGTGGTAATTCCTAAAGGGGCGATGCCTGATGCTTTGGTGGGACAGACCTTGATTGGTGAGATGAATCAACCGACTTTGGTTCGTGTATTAGATGATGAGGTGGACGGGGTTTTCCAAACCGGACTTACGGCGATGTTTAATGAATCACCGTTAGGAAAGGGGAATAATCGGATCGTGTTTGGAAATGATGGTTCAATGTATGTCGGGAAAACGGCGTTATCGTGGGCGGGAGACAATGGAATTGCTCGGATCAAGTGGAATGGAAAACCGTTTTTCGTGGCAGAGAAAATCAAAGCTGTGAGCGGTGGCTTTTCTCTGACTTTCTCGGATGAAATCGATCCCGCGACACTTTCCACGATTGCGGTGGAATCGAATACCTACAATTATTTCAAGCAATATGGTTCACCTAAAGTGGATACTAAGCCAATGCCTGTGGTGAAGTCGGAAGTTTCGGAAAAAGGTAGGACGATCCGTATTGATTTGGGAGGCTTGAGAGAAGGTTATCTCCATGCAATTGATCTCACAGGCGTTCGCTCTAAAAGTGGAAGCAAGGTGATGGGTGGAAAAATCTGGTATCAAGTCATCAAGGCTCCGAAGTGATCCTTAGAGTTTGACTAAGGACCAGGAGTGATTTTCACGGAGATCGAGTTATTCTGCAGACGCTGATCTGTTTGATTGGATGAGAGTTGGACAGAGCTGCTGATTTGCAGTGGATCTGAAATGCTGTGGGGGATAGAGATGACACGAGATTCCAACGGTGCGAGTGTGGTTATGTTTGCTTGGGTGGAACGCCCGTTGATTTTAACGGAAACGCCTGCATTGATGATGGTTTCCGTGCCGAGGTTTTGGACGAGAACGTTGAGCTGGTTGCCATTGGTCTGGTAAATGGAATTGATCGAGGCATCGTATCTGCCTTTGGTGCCTTGGTTCATGATCGTGCCCATGTCAGGAACACCCCCGCCGGTGAAGGGATCTCTTCCGGCGACTCCGACATCGTTTAGGTTAGATAAAACCAGATTGGCAGATTGTTCAGATGACATCGTTGGTCTTCCCGTGGAGCTGGCGACTGCGGCAATCACGCCAGCGACGATGGGACTGGAAAACGAGGTTCCGCTGACACGTGCGGCCTTGTCGCCAGGGTAGGCGACGTTGACTTCGAATCCAGGAGCTGAGATCGCTACCTGATTGCCGCTCGTTGAGAAATTCATGGATTGGTTAGTAGCATCGACGGCACCGACAGCGATGACGCCTGGGCTGGCGGCGGGTTGCATCACACCTTGCGTGCCTGAGTTTCCTGAAGCTGCTACAATGGAGGCTCCCTTTTCTTTGGCGTAAGCGATGGCTTTATCGACTAATGAGCTCTGTCCACTTCCGCCGAGTGAAATGTTGATGATACCTGCACCGGCATCGACAGCGGCGATGATTCCCTGAGCGATGAGGAAACTGTTAGAATTTCCATTGTCATCTGCAATGCGGACGGATAGTGGAGTGGCGGATGGAGCGACACCGGGTGCGAGGGGATTGTCGCTGAAAATGACCGAAGCGACTGCGGTGCCGTGGCCGTTGAGAGTGGATAGATCGGTGGGCAGAGGGACGAGGTTGATGCGTTGAATTTCGTTTTTGAATGCGATGTGATCGGCGATTCCCGTATCGAGAATGGCGATGGTGATGCCTTCTCCCCAGAGCGAGTTATCTGACTCCACGCCTAACCATTTTAGGAGGTTGTTTTCCAAGGCGACCGCACCGTCCTGTGGTCCGACGTTTTCGAAGGAAGGGATGTTGACCGGGAATATCATCGAGAGTTCTTCTTCACCATCGAGTAATGCATCGAGGTCGCTGAGATGATTGAAGCCGACGAGAAGGGTATTGAGTTTGTCGATTTGGCCGAGGAGTTTGACCTTGTCGCCGAGTTTAGCGAGGAAGGCCCGCATGGCGGCCTCGTCTTTGAATGCGATGGCGCGTTGGTTGCTGAGCGCGCCATTTTCTGAGGCTGAGGTATCTGGTTTGCCAAAGATATCACGTGGCTCTTTAGTGAGAATTTCAGGCGTTATGCTTTTGGGTATCACTCGACCTTCAGTTGATTCTATTAGTTGGCTATCTTTAGCCGGTTCCTTGAATAGATCGTGTTTGATCATCAAAATTGCCATGAGAGACAAGCATAGGAGAGCGCAAAATAAGTAGATGTATTTCAATCTCGCTATCCATTTGTTTGACTGCTCCGGCATTTACAGTGACTAAACACCGAATTTAATGATTTGTCGCGTGAAGAATCGCGGCTGGAACTTTTTCGTAATCGGGCCATCTTGTTGCCCTCATGCCGTTCCGTTTAGCCAGTGACTACAGCCCCCAGGGCGATCAGCGACAAGCGATCGAGAAGCTCTCGAAGTCGTTGGCTGCGGGCAACAAGCATCAAACGCTACTGGGTGTGACTGGATCGGGTAAGACCTTTACGATGGCGAATTTGATCGCTCGACACGGGAAACCGACCTTGATCATGAGTCACAATAAAACGTTGGCGGCGCAGCTTTACTCGGAGTTTAAAAATTTCTTTCCGCATAATGCAGTGGAGTATTTCGTTTCCTATTTCGATTACTACCAGCCCGAGGCATACATTCCTCGATCGGATACTTATATTGAAAAGGACTCGGCGGTGAATGAAGAGATCGAGCGCTTGCGGCTTTCAACGATGGGTTCGTTGCTGACGCGAGACGACACGATCGTGATCGCATCGGTTTCTTGTATTTATGGTTTGGGATCTCCGGAGGATTACAAGGACATGATGTTACCGGTTCGGGTGGGGCAGCAGTTGACGCGTGAGGAATTTCTTTCGTCTCTCGTGAGCTTGCTTTTTGAGAGGAACGATATGGCGTTTGGTCGGGGAAAATATCGAGTGAGAGGGGATGTGGTCGAAGTGCATCCGGCATATCTTGACGAGACAGCAATACGGGTGGAATTTTTTGGCGATGAGGTGGAGCGGATGTCATCGATTCATACCGTGAATGGCAGTGTCATCGAGCCATTAGAGAGTCATACCTTTTATCCGGCGAAGCAGTTCATCACAGCGGGGGATAAGATGAAAGTGGCGATGAAAAACATCCGTGCCGAGCTGGATGGGCGGGTGCATGAATTGGAAAAAGATGGCCGGCTGATTGAGGCGCAGCGTTTGAAGATGCGGACGGAGTATGATTTGGAAATGATGAATGAGTTGGGATTCTGCCAGGGAATCGAAAACTATTCGCGCCACCTAACGGGTCGACCTCCGGGATCACGCCCACATACCTTGCTTGATTTCTTTCCACGGGATTTCTTGTTATTGGTCGATGAATCACATGCGACTATTCCGCAAGTGGGTGGAATGTTTGAGGGCGACAAAAGCCGTAAGACTACCTTGGTAGAGCATGGCTTCCGGTTGCCTTCGGCTTTGGATAACCGTCCGTTGCGCTTCGATGAGTTCATGGAAATGACCAATCAGCGGGTTTATGTTTCAGCGACGCCTGGTCCGTTCGATATCATCAATTCGCGACCGGAGAATCGGAAATTCATTCCGGTGAAACCTCGGAGTGGTGAGGAAAATTTCACGCCTATCGATTTCAAGAAGATCAAAGTCAAAGCATCCGGAAACGAAGAGGCGGTGGATGATTTTGATCCGACCAAGCTGGGTAAGCCCTTGGTGGTTGAGCAGATTATTCGGCCGACAGGATTGTTAGATCCGGTGCTAATCATCCGTCCGCTGAAAGGACAGATTGATGAGACGATCGAGTTGTGTCGTCAGCGAGTCGAGAAAGGCGAGCGGGTGTTGGTGACAACTTTAACGAAGAAGACTTCGGAGGATTTGGCGGAGTATCTGCAATCAACGGGATTAAAGTGCCGTTATCTGCATTCGGATATCGATGCGATTGAACGGGTGGAAATTTTGCGTCAGCTCCGTGCTGCGACCTTTGATATTTTGATCGGGATCAATCTGCTGCGCGAAGGACTCGATTTGCCTGAGGTTTCTCTGGTGTGCATTTTGGATGCGGATAAGGAAGGTTTTTTACGAAATGAAACATCGCTCATCCAGACGGCAGGTCGCGCGGCGCGGCATGTGAATGGCGAGTGTGTGTTGTTTGCGGATGTAGTGACAGATTCGATCCAAGCGCTGATCAACGTGACGGAATATCGCAGAGCTCGCCAAATTGCATACAACGAGGAACACGGCATCACACCTCAATCGGTGAAACGTGCGGTTCAGCAAAGTTTGCACACGTATGAGAAAGGTCGACAGCATGCAGATAAACTCAACGCGTCTTTGGTGGCAGAGGATGAAAATACGTATGACAAGCTGCGGGTGTTGTCGGAGCTGGAAGAAGAGATGCGGATTGCGGCATCCAAGTTGGAATTTGAGCGAGCCGGCTTGATTCGGGATCAGATCGCGCAGTTGAAAAGTGGGCCGGACACGCCACCTCAGAAGCACCTGAAGTATTCGCGCAAGAAAGGGAAGAGCTAGTTGAAATTTTGTGAAAGCTCCGTCAAGAATCCGCACATGAAAACAAAACGAGTCATTTACGAAGGGCGGGTGCAAGGGGTGGGTTTCCGATACACCACTAAGGATTTAGCGCGGGGTTTCGATGTGATTGGGACCGTGCGGAACTTACCTGATGGCACAGTGGAATTGATCGTTTCTGGTGAAAATGCTGAGTTATCTGAGTTTTTAAGGGAATTGCAGGATGACTCGGTGGTCGCACATCACATTAAATCGGTTTTTGAGGAGGAAATTGCCGCGTTGCCAGATTTGAAAGGTTTCTCTATTGTTCGTTGAGCGTGCCGGATTTCAGGTGCGAAAAGATCTTTATTAAAATCGACTATGCCAAATTACGATTACGAATGCAGCACGTGTGGAAAACGATTTGAAGTTTTCCAAAGCATGAACGATGCGAAGCTGACCGATTGCCCGGATCCGGAATGCAAAGGGAGCGTGAAGCGTTTGCTGGGCACGGGTGGTGGGATTATCTTCAAAGGTGCCGGATTTTATCAGACGGACTACCGTTCCAGTTCTTACGAAAAGGGCGCGAAGGCAGACAAGCCCGCCGAGAAAAAAGCCGATTCAGCACCCGCGGCAAAAGCGACTTCGGATTAAACCCCGATGATTTACGAAAATTTCACAAAATAGGATTATGGATAAAGAAGAAAAAGAAAACAAACTCCAGATTACTAAGAAAATCAGTCTGAATGGAAAACTATTCAGACTTCTGTTTCTGGTCGTATGTTTCGGAATTCTGGCTGCGATTTACATGATGCTGCAGTCGCAAGATTTAACGGATATTGATGGGTATAAGTCGTCTTCGACTGCGCCAAGAAATGTGCAAGAGGTTTTGAGTAAGGCAGTTGAGGGGAATTACTCGGTCACGCTGACGGAAGCTGATATCAATCATATGCTGCAGAGTCAGATTAATGCGAAGCAGGGTGGGATGCTATCTAGTGATGCCTCAATTAAGCGTATTTTGGTTAGACTTAAAAAAGACATAGCGGAGGTTATCATCATGCGTGAACTTTTTGGGAAGGAAATCACGGTGTCGATGTATCTTCAGATTCAGCAAACGGAAGACAAAGACGGGATATCTACCCAGATTCATCTTCATGGCGGAGATTACAACAAATCATCTCCGCTGCCTGATATAGGCGGGCGCTTTGGTAAGGTGAAAATTCCACAAGGGTTTTTGAGGTCAGTGGTGCCTGATTACGTGAAGATCGCCGAAGTATTAGCGCCGGAAATTGAGCTTGGATTTGAAAAAATGGCACGCTTTGAAATTCAAGATAAACGTGTTCTCTTAGATCCGAGACGGCCGACTCGCCACGAAGGTGGTGATGGCACGACTTTCTAAAATGATTCTTTGTATATTTCAGACACAATGAATTCCTGCTCATGGAAATGTTTAGCAAAGCTGGGAATCATGATTCTGAGCATTTCTGTAAGCGTGAATGGGCAAGATGATTTAAAAGATCAGCCTGCGCCAAAGGCAATTCCGATTGAGGATCTTCTACCGAAATTTGGTAAAGATATGGTCGTGGTTAGCCGTAGCCGACAATTTAAAATATCTGGCTCTGATCCTGCGACACGCGCGATAGCGGCGAATTTGGCGGAAGAAACCAAAGATGAACTTTTGCGGTTGTTAGAGGAAAAAGACGAGTGGAAGGTTCCTGTTATCATAGAGCTGCGAGGAAAAATCGGTGATCCTGTTCCGTTGCGCAATACAGTGTGGCAGGTCTCATTCAATGAAGTGGGTTATGAGGTGGAGATTTTCGCAAACCTCAGTCGTGGATTGCAGAAAGAATCTTATCAGCGAGCTATTATAGCTGGGTATGTGTTGGCTAGATCATTAAAAGATGCGCCTAAGTCCGATACGCAAGTGCCATATACGGCAGCACCGTGGTTGGTTGAAGGTATTTCAGAGTCTATATCTTGGCGATTGGGGCAATCAGATAGGCGGATGTATGATGCCTTGTTTCGTCATGATGGACTATTTGAGATGAAACAGCTTTTTGAATTAGATGAGGCAGGCTATTTAGCCTTGGATGCGGCATCCAAAGCAGCATTTCGAGTATCCGCTGGCGCGATGGTGATGGCGTTGAGCGAACAACCAGACGGGAAAGCCGGACTAAGAAGTTTTTTAAAAGTGGTTTCATCTTATAGCGGTGAGGTTCCGACTTTGCTTCGTCAGCATTTCCCTGAGCTTAATTTATCGCAAAGCAGTCTTACAAAATGGTGGGCATTACAGTTAGCGAATAAAGGAGTAGCGCCTCTGGCAGAAGCGATAGGAGTGGTGAATACAGATCAAGAATTAGAGCGCGCGTTAAAAATCAGATATCGCACAGTGGAAGGTTCGTTGATTGAGGTTCCGATCAGGGAATGGGATCGTATTCCTGAGCTTTCCAAAACGGAGCGAGTGGAGGCGGTAAGACTAACCGAAGAGGAATTGGTTAGGTTGAGTTTCCGTTGTTTTCCGTCATTTCGACCTTTTTTGAGTGAATACCAAATCATTCTGACAAAATGGGTGGCGGGTGAAACCAAAGGTTTAACGGAATCACTCACGAAGTTATCTGATACTCGAAATACCATGGTTGCTAAATCCGAGCGCGCGCGCGATTATCTTGATTGGTTTGAAATCACACGGGCAAGGGAGACGAGTGGCGTTTTTGATGATTACCTGACCTTGAAATCACGTTTGAAGCTGCAGTCGATTCCGCGTAAAGACTCGATCAGTAAATATTTGGACCGATTGGATCCCTTGTTTGTTATTCCCGAGCAACGTCAGCCAAACTTATTTCCGTTCAAATAATTCAGATCGTTTTGATTCTTTGACGAATGGATAGAAGCGTACATGCTCTGGCCGTGTTCGCGACTTATGTGCATGATTTTGACCCGGTGATTTTTGAGATCGGGTGGGGTATAGCCTTGAGATGGTATGGGTTGGCTTATCTCGCCGGGTTTCTTTTGGGATATGTATTGCTCAAAAGACTGGCCGAGAAAAAATTGTGGGTATTGGAGCCGGAAAAGACCGCGGATTTCATCGCTTATGCGGCTTTGTTTGGGGTGTTTATCGGGGGGCGTCTGGGGTATGTGCTGTTTTATCAGATCCCACGCGACGGTTTTGACAGCGTGTTACATAATCCAGTTGGAATTCTCAAAGTATGGGAAGGTGGGATGGCGAGCCACGGCGGAATATTGGGACTGATGATTTTTTCGTTTTTCTATGCGAAGAAATATAAAGTTTCATGGACGGCTTTAGGTGATGGTTTGTGTGTGGTTGCTCCATTAGGATTGTTTTTTGGAAGGATCGCTAATTTTATCAACGGTGAGTTATATGGACGGATTGCAAATGGGGTGCTTTGGGCAGTGAAATTTCCGAATACGCTGAGTGATCCTCGTGCTCCAGAGCTCCATCAGTTTGATTCAGCTTTCCAGGCGGCGTTTGATGCTTCTCCGGAAATGAGAGAGTCGATTGCAGATGTGGTGAAAGCTAATCCAGAAGGGATTAGTGATTATGAGCGATTTCAGATCTTGGCCGAGGCAAACCGGGAGTCCGATGCTGTAAATCAGGCGATTGAGCCATTTCTAGAGCCACGTCATCCGTCGCAGTTATACGAGGGGCTGCTTGAGGGAGGCGTGTTGTTTGCCATTCTGTGGATGGTGAGGATTAAATTCCCTCAAGCTCCTAACGGCTTACTGACTGGCTTGTTTTTCGGGTTATACGCGACTTTCCGTATTTTTGCAGAGCAATTCCGGGAGCCGGATGCCGCATGGGTGATCGATGGAATTCTGACGAAAGGTCAGTTCCTATCGATTTTCATGTATGTATTCGCAGCCGCGTTTTTGACGGTTGCATACAGAAATCATAAGCAGCGCAAAGCGCTATCAGCATCAGCCTAAGCGGAAAACGATACGCGCTTTGGTGAGATCGTAGGGCGACATTTCCATTTTGACTCGGTCACCGACGACGAGACGAATGAAACGTTTGCGCATTTTTCCTGAAATATGGGCCAAAACTTCATGTCCGCTGGCCAGTTTCACGCGAAACATGGTTCCAGCTAGAACGGATGAGATTTCGCCCTCAACTTCGACGGCTTTATCGTCATCATCAACTGGAGTAGGCTTTCTAGGGCCAAATTGATTTCGGCTCCGTCCTCCGGACTGGCGGCCTCTTGAATTATTTTTCGGTGGCATAACAAGGTGCGGAGTAAAAAACGAGTTACCCGCGGGGAAGGGTTAGCAGGTCGCTGCAGCGGCTTCAACGCTAAAAATCAGAGAAAATATGTGGATGATTTCGCTCAAAAGCAGCGGATGCTTGCCAAGATACGATTGAATAGGCATTTTTCTCCTTATTCCCGATGTGCTTTCATTGAATCACTTTAAAAACCCCAATATATCATGGCAGAAATCACCGAAAATGACCTTCCGGCAAACGTAAAGACTTTATGGCTAAAGGCGCTCACTTCAGTTGAAACAAATAACACGGAATATGCGGTTAGTTTGTTGCAAGCGGTCCTTAAAGATGCGCCTGGATTTCTTCAGGCACGCAAGATTTTACGCAAATGTGCACTCCAACTAACTGGTGGGTCGGGAAATAAAAAGAAAGGAATTTTCGGAATGTCTGGTGGCGGAATGGCCATCATGAAAATTGCCAATCAAGCGAAGAAAGATCCAGGATCGGCGCTGCCTCTTATCGAAAAAGAGTTGGAAAAAGATCCGACCAATGAGCAGGCGAACGATTTGCTTTTTGATCTCGCATTGAAATTAGAATTACCAGAGACAGCTGCTTTCGCTTTGGAGACGGTTCGAACCTTTGTTCCAGAGAATACAAAACTGCTGCATAAACTTGCGGAGTATTATCTATCCATCAACGACCCAAATAAAGCGGTTGAAGTATTCAATGACATCATCAAGCAGACTCCAAACGATTCTGCGGCGATCAAAGGATCGAAAGATAGTTCCGCACGTGCATCTATGCAGAAGCAGCGTTGGGATGAAAATACCAGCATGCGTGATTTGATGCGTAACGTCTCTGAAAACGAAGAGCTTGAGCAAGCCGCTCGTACCGGACTTACCAGAGAGCAACTTGAAGCGCGTAGGGATAAAGCGATTGAAAAGTACAACTTAGACACGAACAATCTCGCTGCGGCAAAAGATTTGGCGAATATCTACGAGCAGCTTGAAGATTGGGCGAATGCTTACTCTTTCTTCCAATGGGCGCACACGTTGAGCAATGGCGACATTGCACTGGCTACCAAAGCTGGCATCATGCGTGATCGTGCCCTTGAGCATGAACTCGTGTCCTTGGAGGCGGCAGTTGCTGCTGATCCTGAGAATGCAGATCTTCAAGCTAGAGTCGCTGAAGGCCGTTCGGCAAGGCTTGCGGAACAAGTTCAAGAAGCAAAGCAACGCATCGAGCAAAACCCAACCGATCCACAACTCCGATTTGAACTTGGACAAGCCCTGTATCGCAGTGGCGATTACACTGGAGCGATTCCTCATCTCCAACAAGCGACGCGCAATCCGCACATCCGCACAAAAGTATTGTTGATGTTAGGAAGGACGTTCCGAGCGAAAAACATGTATGACCTTGCTATCAAGCAGCTTTCCGATGCACTCGCCGATTTGCATGCGATGGATGGAACGAAAAAAGAAGTGCTCTATGAAAAAGGCCAGATTCATCATGATATGGGAGATAAAGCCGCGGCCTTGGATAGCTTTAAACAAATTTACGAAGTGGATTATGGCTATCGCGATGTTGCACAACGCGTGGAATCCTCTTATGGAAACTCTTAATTCTATATGATTCAAGTCGAACGACCTATTGGAAAAAAGGTGCTGCTGATGAGCACATGTTTATGTGATGCGTTTTATGATGAGGCTGCAAAGGCCACTGTCGAAGTCCTGGAGCATCTAGGAGTGGAAGTCGTTTTTCCAGAGAACCAAACCTGCTGCGGACAACCGGCATTCAATTCAGGTGACTGGGTCGCTTCGAGAAAAGTTGCTCTTCATACCGCAGAAGTCTTTGCGGGCGATTTGCCAGTTATTGTCCCATCTGGCTCTTGTGCTGCGATGAACTTTCATGGAAATCCTTTGCAGTTTGAAGAATGCCCAGATGATCAAGTGACTTCACTAGCCAACCGGACATGGGAGGTGATCGATTTCATCTACAATGGTCTCGGCATCAAAACTTGGAAGGGCAAATTCGATCAATCCACACGCATTGCCTTTCATCGTTCCTGTCACTCACGCGGAACTGATAGCGGTGATGCGGTGGTGAATCTTTTATCTTCCATTGAAAACGCGGAGATTGTGCCTTTCGGCCAAGGCGAGCAGTGTTGTGGATTTGGTGGCACGTTTTCTGTTACTTTTCCTCATATCTCAGGACGAATGGGCACTTTGAAAATGGATCACATTCTCGAGGCGAAGCCTGACATTCTTACGAGTGGTGATATGTCGTGTTTGATGCACCTCACCGGCCTCGCGCGTGCTCAGGGTCGCCCGATCCGGCATTGCCACGCTATTGAAATTCTTCGCGATACGTTACTCGTATAGTCGTCACTTTAACTCAGATATTTTATTTATGCACGATCCACGAATCGACTCCCTTGCAAAGCAACTGGTTGGATACTCCATCGATCTTAAGAAGGGAGAAAAAGTTCTGCTAGACCTCTATGATGTTCCAGATTCCATCGGCATCGCGTTGATTCGTGAGGTGCGTCGTAGGAGTGCCATTCCGCTTGTGCGGATTCATCAATCCAGAATTTCCCGTGAACTCTTGATGGGTGCGACGGAAGCCCAATACAAAGTTTCATCCAAACTTCTGCTCTCTGAAATGAAGGATATGGATGCGTATATCGCGGTTCGTGGCAGTCATAATATTTCTGAGACTTCAGATGTTTCGCAGAAGAATATGCAGGTCGCGATGAAACAGATGCGTCCGGTGATTGATTATCGCGTGAAGAAAACCAAATGGTGTGTATTGCGTTGGCCAACGGCTTCGATGGCGCAGCAGGCAAGCATGAGCACGGAAGCCTTTGAGGATTTTTACTTCAAGGTCTGTTTGCTCGATTATAAGGCACTTGTTCCTTGCATGAATGCGCTTAAACGCCTGATGGAAAGCACTGACAAAGTTCACATCGTCGGCCCCGGCACAGATTTGAAATTTTCAATCAAGGGTATCCCCGCAGTGGTTTGTGGCGGGAATTACAATATTCCTGATGGTGAAGTTTTCACCGCACCCGTGAAAAACTCCGTCGAGGGCGTGCTGACTCACAACGCTCCGACCATTTATCAAGGCATTGCTTTCGATTCCATCAAGCTGGAGTTCAAAGAAGGAAAAATCGTCAAAGCCGAGGCCGGAAATAAGACCAAGGAGTTGAATCGTATTTTGGACACCGATCCCGGTGCTCGCTACATCGGAGAATTTGCTCTCGGTTTCCATCCAGTTATTCGTGAACCAATGCGTGATATTCTTTTCGATGAAAAAATCGCGGGTTCGTTCCACTTCACTCCAGGTCAAGCGTATGAAATAGCCGACAACGGCAATCAGTCACAGATTCACTGGGACATGGTCAATATCCAACGCAAGGACTATGGCGGCGGTGAAATTTACTTTGATGGAAAACTGATCCGTAAAAACGGTATTTTCCTTCCGAAGAATCTTGAGAAGCTGAATGGGTGAGAGACACACGATGATTTCTAACCATACCGGTTGTTCAGGCTAATATAACAAGAGGGAAGAGAAACGGGAGGAGAGGAATTTTTTGTAAATGGTATTCTACAATTTCTCCTTCCCTCCTTATCCTCCTCTCTCCCTGTAAAAAATGCCCGAAATAACCTAGGCGC
Organism: Akkermansiaceae bacterium; assembly: GCA_031419275.1. Lineage (GTDB taxonomy): Bacteria > Verrucomicrobiota > Verrucomicrobiia > Verrucomicrobiales > Akkermansiaceae > Luteolibacter. Next base: position 41,088 of record JANOKJ010000072.1, read on the forward strand.
GATGCTTTTTGAAAATTGCCAGAGTCCGCTCACGCTCAGTCTTGTGATCGACGCAGGGTAGGGGGTAGCCCGGTGCAAGAGGGAGATTGTTTTCGGGAGGAGCTTGGAATTTCTTCGGATCTACAATCTTAAGTTCAGGTATCCATTTTTTGATATAAATTCCCGTTGGATCATGTTTGGCGGTTTGTGACCAAGGATTTTGAATGCGGAAGTAAGGTGCTGCATCGGCTCCAGTGCCGGCGGACCATTGCCAGCCGCCGTTGTTGGAAGCGATTTCGCCATCGGTGAGATGTTGCATGAAGTGCGACTCGCCAAGTTTCCAATCGATGTGGAGGTCTTTGGTGAGAAACATCGCGGTGATCATACGGACGCGGTTATGCATGAAGCCGGTTTGTAGTAGTTGACGCATTCCGGCATCGACGATGGGGAAGCCGGTATTGCCGGATTTCCATTTCTCAAAATTCTCGCCGGGTTCATCCCATGGCAGGCCGATCCAATCTTTATTGAACTCATGGTCGAGGACTTGTGGGAAATGATGGAGGATGGCGAAGTAAAATTCACGCCATGCGAGCTCCTTGATGTAGATTTCGATAGAAGAGCGGGAGCGACCGGTAGCTGAATTCAGAGCAGATGCGACTTTTGCATAGAGCGTCCGGATGGAGATAAGTCCGTAGCGGAGGTCTTGAGACAGCCGGGAGGTGGCTTCGAGCGATGGGATGTCGCGTTTATCTTTATAATGGCCGATGATCTGTGAAATCGCGTGCCGCATCCGTTCGCGTGCTGCTCGTTCGCCAGGTTGGGGGAGTTCAGCCTTGGATTCGGGGAGTTTCCAGTGGGAGAGGGTTGGAATTGATAAGGAAGAGATGCCTTGCGGGGTGTTTAGGGGGCTTGGCTTGGGTAGGGGAAGTGGTTTCGGGCGGGAAAGCCAGTTGTTTGAATACGGGGTGTAAACTTTATAGGGATTACCCGATTGGGTTAAGATCTCCGTTGGATTGTGGAGCGCGACATCGTCGTAGCCGCAGCATGCGATCCCGAGATCTGCGCATAATGCACTAAGCTCTTGTTCGGTCCTTTTTCCGAATGGATCGGGATCGCGATTGAAATAAATCGCCGTGGCTCCGGTTTCGGCGATCAGCATTTTAAGCACTGGAATGGCCGATCCCTCACGAATGATGAGCTTTGAATCAAGTGTTTCGAGGTTTTTCGAAAGGGATTCCAAGCAACCGCATAGGAATTTCTGGCGGTTTGGTCCAGTCCAGGAATGATTTTTGTTCCAAGAGCTCAGGATATAAACAGGCACGACCCCACCAGCTTTAGATGCATGGAAAAGGGCCGTGTTATCCGCGATTCTAAGATCGCGGCGAAACCAGTGGATAACAGGAAGCATTTCCGAATGAAGCATGAAACTCAGCTAACGGAATCGAAAACTGCCTCTCGTTTCACTTAATATTTTTTAAGAAGAGCTTCGACTTTACGGACGGTTGTCGCGGAAAGCTTACCGTCGACCTTTTTAGCGGAGTCGAGGATGGCTTTGATTTCGGTAAGTGCCTTTGAAGCTTCGGCGAGTGATTTCTTCATACCACCGGATTTCTTGTCGGAGAAATACTTGGTGAAGCTTGATCCAGCACGGCTGATGCATAAGCGCCAGCCTTCGAATGCTGCGGTTTCGTAGGTGAAGCGAGTAAGGTTTTTCTTGGAGTTCATAATGTTGAGTTGTTAGGGTGGTTAGATGTTTCGACTCTTTTTTTGGAAATTCCAAGCATATTTACACAGATTATGCGGAAAATTAGTCATTTTTCGCATTTTTTAGAGAAAAAGCATTGCAAGTGAGGCTCCAAAGCATTTTCTTCGCCCCCCGCGAGTGAATCCAAATAAACCGCCGTTGGTCCTCTAGGTGTGAAAGCATCTATCTCGCGTGAGGGAAACCCGGCAACCGAAACCATATATGTCAACTACCACACTAGCTCGTTTTGAGCTTCCGAATCGTCTCGTTCGCAACGAGGAAACCGCATCAGATATTTACGCACAGTTCATCGCTGAACCTTTTGAGCGTGGATATGGTCACACCGTAGGCAACTCCCTTCGCCGCGTTTTACTTTCCTCACTTGAGGGAGCTTCTATCACTTCGGTGAAAATCGCAGGTGTCCAACATGAATTCTCCAGTCTTCCAGGAGTGGTCGAGGATGTCACCGACATCGTCTTGAACCTCAAGAAAGTTAAATTCAGCCACAACGAAAAAGAGCCACGCATCCTTTCCATCAAAGTAGAAAAAGAAGGAGTCATCACTGCAGGTGATATCCTTGAGGATCACATCTACTCCGTAGTTAACAAGGATCAGATCATCTGCACCTTGGACAAAAAAGTGAAGTTCGATTGCGAATTTGAAGTTCGCGTAGGCCGTGGTTTCTCCACTGGCGATGAGAACAAGCGCAAGGATCAGCCAATCGGCGTCATCGCGATTGATTCCATCTTCTCCCCAGTGACCCGCGTTAAATACAGCGTGGACTCCACACGGGTTGGACAGATCACCGACTACGACAAGCTCACCCTTGATATCTGGACCGACGGTCGTATCACTCCACAAGACGCATTGCTTCAAGCATCTGCCATCCTTCGTCATCACCTCGATGTGTTCGTCAATTACGACGAAAACGCCGTCGACTTCGAAGAAGCACCAGCAGAGTCCAGCGAAGAAAACGCAGCGCTCAAAAAACTTCTCAACATGTCGGTCAACGAGATCGAGCTTTCCGTCCGTGCGGCGAACTGCTTGAACAACGCAAACATCACTTCGGTGGGTCAACTTGCGATGAAATCGGAAGCTGAGATGCTTAAATACCGTAACTTCGGTAAGAAATCCCTCAATGAGATCAAGGACAAGCTCGTCGAGCTCGGCCTCGGCCTGGGCATGTCCTTCGAGCCTTCCCTGCTTGCAGGTGGCTTGATCGCTTCACGCGGACCACGCCTTGGCGCCGAAGACGAGACACTAGTTGGACTTGCTGATCTTATCGCTCAAAACCTTGACGACTAATTCCACCCTTTATTTCTAACCACTAACGGAAGCCACCGATGAGACATCGCCGCAATACTACTAAGCTTAAACGCAAAACCGCCCACCGCAAATCTCTGCTCGCCAACTTGGCATGCAGCTTGATTGAGCATGGCCGCATCAAAACCACTTTTGGAAAAGCCAAGGCCCTGCGCCCGGTTGCTGAAAAGTTGGTC
>JANOKJ010000073.1:0-2901 GCA_031419275.1 Akkermansiaceae bacterium
CAACAATCCCGGCCGCATGGCCGATTACATGGGATACGGCCACGCTAAGAACGCGATGCTTCCCTTCATCGCCATCCCGACCACAGCCGGCACTGGCTCCGAATGCCAATCCTACGCCATCGTCTCACGCGACGGCACTCACGAGAAAATGGCCTGCGGAGACCCGAAAGCTCTCGCTCACACCGCCATCTTGGATCCAGAACTCACCGCCTCCCAGCCTCTGAACGTCGCCACTCTAACAGCTCTCGACGCTCTCTCTCACGCACTCGAATCCGCTGTCTGCACCAAGCGCAATTCTATTTCCTCCAATTACTCCACCGAAGCCTTCCGCCTCATCGCCTCCTCCATCCGTAATGTCCTCACCGGCACCGCCGACCTCGAAACCCGCGGCCACATGCTTTACGGCGCCGCCCTCGCAGGATGTGCCATCGAGAACAGCATGCTCGGTGCCGCCCACGCCACCGCCAATCCACTTACTGCCCATTACAATGTCCCTCACGGCCTCGCCGTCACGATGATGCTTCCACACGTGGTCCGCCTCAACCACAGCGCGCCGGACATCGCTCTGATCTATCAGAATCTTGCCCGCGACCTCGATGCGCCGCTCATCGATTGGCTTGAAAAAACGATCAAGCTCGCCAAACTAACAAAACCCGCAATCCCCATCGCCGCTATCCCGGAACTCGCTGAAGCCGCCTCCCATCAATGGACCGGCCGCTTCAATCCCGTTCCGCTCGACCACGCTTCATTCACTGCGCTTTATCAAAAAGCTCTCGCGCCATGAACTTTCCCATCTCATCGTGTCTGCAACATCTCGCTCCGCTCAAAAATGTGGCTGGAGCGTCTCGCTCCAGGCCGTTATGGGAGAGTCCCGCTCCCATTCTTTTTATTCTCTTTCTTCTCCAGTCCTGCGATAAGCCACAAGACACAAGCTCCCCAAAACCCGCAGGACCCACTGCAGAAATTTCACTAACCGATTGGCCGATCACCCGCGGCAGCCCATCACTCCAAGGGCGAGTGACAGCAGTCGCGCCCAAAGCCCCAGCGATCGAATGGACTTTCCAACTCGAATCCCCCGGTTCTGCAGAAGCCGCCGTCGCTGATGGCTCCATCCTCGTCGGCGACGCGATGGGCATCCTCTATTGCATCGATTTCGAGACCCGGAAATTACGCTGGAAAATGGAAACCGGCGATACGATCCAGGCCGCACCTGCGATTTCTAACGGAAAAGTTTTCGTCGGCTCGGGCGACAAGCATTTCTACGCGCTCGATCTCAAGACCGGAGAAAAATTGTGGGCTGTCGAGGGCGGCGACAAATTTCCCTCTGCCGCAAACTTGGTTACCGCTCCCGATGGCTCGGGCGTATGGGTCCTCGTGAATGGCTATGACGGAATCACACGCTGCCTGCGCGCAGAAGACGGTTCCGTCGTCTGGTCTTACGCGACCAAAGACTTTATCAACGGCACCCCCGCAGTCATCGATGGCCGTCTCATCGCTTTTGGTGGTTGCGACCAGGTTATTCACATCCTCAATCTCGCCGACGGCTCCCCCGTGAGTAAAATCGACACGGATGCTCAAGTCACCAATTCCGTCGCCACCATCGGCACCACGGTTTACTGTGGCAATCACGCCAACCAACTCGTCGCCGCCGAGGCGGATGCAAAAAAACTCTCCTGGGTCTATCAAGCCAACGAATTCCCCTTTTTCACAGCTCCAGCCGTCGATGACAAAAATGTTTACATCGGTTCGCGCGACAAATCCCTCCACGCCATCAAACGCAGCGATGGCACCAGTGCATGGACTTTCAAAACCGGCGGTCGGATCGGCAGCTCGCCCATCGCCTTTGACGACGGCATCGTCTTCGGCTCAAGCGATGGCCGCCTCTACGCCGCCAACCCAGCCGATGGAACTGAGCTTTGGCGCCTCGATTTAGGAGAAGATCTCACCGCTTCGCCCGTATATGCTCAAGGCCGAATCATCATTACAGGTGGCAAAGGCACCCTTTATGTGATATCGGGTAAATGATCCCACCAATTCCTGACTCTCATCACCATGCCAGAAACCACTTCGAATCCACCTCCATCGCACGGCACCCGCGCGGGCAATTATTTCATCTCGAACTATCCGCCCTTTTCCTTCTGGACCGATGATCAGGCAGCTGCGGTCGAGGAGGCTTACTCCGCTCCCCATGAAGGCACACCACCTGCGCTTGGGCTCTATCATCACATCCCTTTCTGCCGCAAACGCTGCCATTTCTGCTACTTCCGCGTTTACACCGACAAGAACGCCGATGAGATCAAGCACTACCTCGACTCCACCGTCCGTGAGCTGGAAATGATGGCTCGCAAGCCGCTCATCGCAGGCCGCAAACCGCACTTCATCTACTTCGGCGGCGGCACTCCGTCCTACCTATCCGCATCACAACTCGTCGATCTAACAGACAGAATGAAAGCCCTGCTCCCATGGGACGCGGCTGAGGAAGTCGCCTTCGAATGCGAACCCGGAACCCTCAACCCCGGCAAGCTCACCGCCATCAAGGACATCGGCGTCACTCGACTCTCTCTCGGTATCGAAAACTTCAATGACCGCATCCTCGAAATCAACGGCCGCGCCCATCGCACCAAAGAAGTCTGGCGCGCTTACGAACGCGCCCGCGCCGAAAATTTCGATCAAGTCAACATTGACCTCATCGCCGGCATGCTCGAAGAAACCGAGGAAAATTGGCAAAACAACATCGCCAAAACCCTCGAGCTCGCTCCTGACTCCGTCACGATCTATCAGATGGAAGTGCCTTATAACACCGGCATCTACAAGGACATGAAAGCCAGCGGCAGCCTCGTCGCTCCCATCGCAGATTGGGAAACCAAACGCCGCTGGGTCAAGGAAGCCTTCGCCGAACTC
>JANOKJ010000074.1:0-2875 GCA_031419275.1 Akkermansiaceae bacterium
ACGAGCGCCCGCAGGGGATCGCCGGAGGGCGAGATCAAAGCCGAGTGAACGCCTTGCGAGTGTTAACGAGCTATCACAATTAAGGCGAAGCCGTGGTGGCTTGGACGGAGCGAAGCGTAGTCAACGCTAGCGAGCCTTCACCCTAAGACGAAGTCCTGCCCGCTTGGACGGAGCGCAGCGGAGTCAAACCAAGAACCAAGAACCAAGAACCAAGAACCAATTACCAAACTTCCAAAATTTTACATTTTAAATCAAGCGAACGGCGTTTACAGTCGGTTAAAAGACATCGAGCCACTTTTCACATGCCTTCCCTACCCACTCAACTTTTTTGGGATACCGATCCTAATCAAATCGATCCGGAGAAGCACGCCGCTTGGTTGGCACGTCGGGTCCTCGAATATGGGGACTGGAGTGACTGGAGGACGCTGGTTCGGTATTATGGAAAAGAACGCTTGGCAGAAATCGTGATGTCGATCCGGTCCATGCAACCCAAAGCACTTGCCTTTTGCAAAGTGTGGTTCGATCTCCCTGAATCATCATTCCGATGCTCCACCAATCTGCCGTCCCTCTGAATCTCTGGGAAACGCTGCTGAATTTGCAGCAAGTTCTCGACAATAGCGGATTCGCCCTTGCCGGAGGCACTTCCCTGGCCCTGCGAATAGGTCATCGCCTGTCTGTGGATCTCGATTTTTTTACCGTCCACTCTTTCAATGCTCAGAGCCTGGCAGAAACACTTCATATCGGCCCGGATTGCATCACAGGCAGCGCCGAAGGCACCCTGCAAATCCAACTGAACCAAGTCAAAATCGAGTTTCTCAAACATTCCTATCCCATGCTCGCACCCATAGAAAAAATCGATGGGATTAACATGTGGTCATTGGCAGATGTCGCCGCCATGAAAATCAATGCCATTGTGAATCGAGGCTCCAAAAAAGATTTTTATGACCTCGCTGCCTTACTCTACATTCACCCATTGGAATCAATACTCCATTTTTATAAGGAAAAATACCAGCCCGCTAGCCTCCTCATGGCAATTCGCAGCCTTGCATGGTTCGACGATGCGGATTCCGAGCCCGATCCCATCTCACTTGCCAACGAGTCTTGGCCAACTGTCGTTGATCAGATCAAATCCGCCATCCGCCAACTCGACTGATCATTTCATTCAGAACAGCACGCTCAAGCGGGCCGCTTGATACCACCCCCTCGAATGGACCGCGTGTCTCCAGACGCGCTTCTTCCTCTCCCAAATCAACAATCAACAATCAACAATCAACAATCGTCATTCATCAATCTTCCTCTTCAAATCCATCTACGGTCGACAACGGCGTGTCGACCCTACCGTTTCTTTATAAAGCATTCCCAAGCTGATCCAGCAGATGGCGATGATGCCGGCGAGGATCCACCAGAAAGTTTCCCAGCCGTTTCCAGCGTCATCGACGCAGACGACGCGTAGCCAGGCGCAGAAGCAGGCTCCGAACAAGGGGCCGATGCCCGATGACATCAAGCCGAACAACCCTTGTGCTTGCCCCCGCATCGCTGGATCGACCCGTTTGTCCAGATACACTTGGGCACTGACAAAATAGAGCGTGTAACAAACTCCGTGCAGGATCACTCCTCCAAAGTGCCAGTTAATCAATCCGCTGAACCCTGCGTAGCCGCTCATGGCGTAGCGTAAAACCGACAAGCCGAGCCCCCACATCAATAAGGTTTTGAGCCTGTATTTGACCATCATCGCGCCTAACAAAAACATCGCCACCACTTCGGTGAACTGCGCAACGCTGACCGCTGCCGTCGGTGCTTTGCTTCCGAGCGTTTTGAACATTTCTGCGGAATACATGTAGAACGCGATCAAGGGCACCGAGAATAACCCTGTCACTGCGAACAGCACGGCATGGTCGCGATTTTTGAAAAGCTTGAAGCTATCCAACCCCATGGCGCTTTTCCATGATTTGCCGAGCCCAAGAGGTGGAGTGTTCGGTAGGAAAAACGCCAGCAACCCGGCCGCCACCCGCGCAACTCCCGCAGCGTAGCCACATTTCACTGACGCATCGGAGTGCAACACGTAGCTGATGAGAAACCCGGCGGCCATCCATCCGAATGTGGCGCCTACTCGCACCATTGGATAATGCCGCTCACCATGTCTTAGATGAGTCAGGCTGATCGTTGCCATCAAGCCCCACGTGGGACCTGAAACCAAGGCATACATGGCGATGCCAAACAAAAACCAAACCGGGCTCCAACCGAGATCCAATGCGAGGAACGCGAACACAATCGTCACCGCGCCAAGCAACGAACTCCAGCCCATGAGTTTCTGTGCCGACATCCTTTCATCCGCAAGCGCACCACCCACCAGAGGCGAGATCAACGAAGCGATAGGAGGCATCGCAAACGCCCACGCCTGCCAACCTTGCAAGCCCTCGGCTTTAAGCACATTCGTCAGCGATGGCACCCAAAACCCCGGAGCCATCCCATGAAAAAAGAACGCCAGCCACAACAGCGGGAACGTTCCTTTCTGATACTCCTTTACCTCCACAGCCCTTGGTTAGCTGGAAATTCCCGTCACGCAAGAGCGATGAGTCTAAAATCCGCAGGTGAAGCGCTTTCAGCGCTGGTTGATGCACCTACGGGGGAGTTCCTGGTTCTTAGTTCTTAGTTCTTGGTTGAGCTGCGCAAAAGTCGTTCCTGGTTCTTAGTTCCTAGTTCTTAGTTGAGCTGCGCTACTTATCATTTTCTTAACCACAATGGAGTGGAACGACATGGACGTAAGTGCAACGAGCGCCCGCAGGGGATCGCCGGAGGGCGAGATCAAAGCCGAGTGAACGCCTTGCGAGTGTTAACGAGCTATCACAATTAAGGCGAAGCCGTGGTGGCTTGG
>JANOKJ010000075.1:0-1256 GCA_031419275.1 Akkermansiaceae bacterium
TCCATCAAAGGCGACTGCGGCGACTGGTATTTCACCGGCAACTACCCCACCCCCGGCGGATACTCCATGGTCAACCAAGCCTACGTCCGCTGGTTCGAAGGCGTCGGCGGCAGAAGCTACGATCTGCTTTGATTGGCAACACTTGGCATTCAATGAGGTAGGGTCGTCGCACCGAGACTACCGATTTTCTCATGCCAATTGAGGACGATATACGCAGCTCCCCGCACCACATCCACCATCGTTCCACTCTCTTTTTACCCAAAATTTTTAACCACGAATTACACGAAATACACGAATAAGAATGTTGAATAATCGCTCCGTAATTTTCACCAGCATTTCTGATTCTTATTCGTGTATTTCGAGAAATTTGATTCCGTTTCACTTCATCCAAGCAAGATGGCTTCGCTTCATGTAATGCAGTTAATGCCTTTCATCAAACATCGATTAATCATAGTAAACCCAAAAGGTAGGGTCGTCTCGCCGAGACGACCGATCTCCTCATACCGATAAGAAAACGAATCATCTTGCCGATCCTCATTGTGTTGATTAAAAAATCATCCAATGAACGGACAACCCAGAGCTACGCCCTTTCGAGTTGTATTTGCAGGTATTATACAGCGTGTTGTATATGCAGGACAAATACTGCGTGTTGTTCAATAACACTGTTCTGCAAAAATAAAAATCCTATCGTTGTGATCCGGCTCCTGATTGTAATTCTGTATCTTTTTGCAGTCGGTTCTTTTGCAATCTCCGCATATTTCATGATCTTCTGGTTGCGGAGGATTTCATGGATCAGGCTAAGTGGATCAGTTATTGGGCACGTTGATCATAGTGGCGCTGCGGACGGTTTTTGTGAGAATGCTATTATCGAAGTGAAGACCGAATCTGGAGTTCATCATTTTTCGTCGCACGTTGCTTCATCTCCACCAGTCAAGATTGGAACAAATATCATAGTGCTTAAAGAACCACATACCGATGAATTCATCGAGGTAACAGCTTCAGGGGTAATTCTTCCAACAGTGATTCCGCTTCTGGCAGGATCAATACTAATTTGGCTAGCGACGAATACCGAATGGAACGATTACAAAAAGATGCAGAACAAGCCAGAGATAGCGACGCCGAGCAAGCCGTCTGATTGATTTGGGAGTTTACACCGGCGACGCCATTCCTCTATCGTTATGCAGGATGATGACAATGAATAGAGTATCAACGGGAAAGATAATCAAAAACGACTATGCGGCCTTTCTTATGACAAT
>JANOKJ010000076.1:0-15633 GCA_031419275.1 Akkermansiaceae bacterium
CTGGATGATAGGAGCAATCCACCAACCCTGGCATCCACCGTGGATCACCAAGCCGGCAAGGAAGAAACCAACCATCATTGGACTTCTCATTGAAACTGTATTCTGGTGGTGACGAGTCGCCATCAAAAACGCCAAGAAAAACAAAAATCCTCCGACAAACAAAACCGGATAATGAGCGGTATAAACCGTCCACCCGAGGAACAAGAGGTGAGCAAAAGTGACCCAAGCAGGAATCGGCGTCTCACGCTCACTCCACGCTTGTGGATTAAACTTATTATCCTGAACCCCATCAGCCATATCAGACAAACGATGCAATGATTTTCTGAAAATCAGGAAATACAACAAGCTTGAAAGAACCACTCCTGTCGCTGCCTTCCATCCAAAATGTTCTAACATGAAAAGTGTATCCCATCCCCATGTCCCGGCCACCATCAAGACGGGGGGCGCTGCGAAATGAGTGAGCGTACCACCTACCGAAATATTCACAAACAGTAGTCCTATGGTCCCGTATGCCAAAGCAGGTGACGGCTTGAACTCATAGAATTTTTTAGCAAGTAACATTGCGGCAATCGTCATCGCGGCCGGCTCAGTGATAAACGAGCCGAGAATCGGGCCAATGATCAAGACACTCAACCACCATGCCGATGGAGTGCCTTTGCCCAAGGACGCGGCCACGGACATTAACTTTTCTGCAATACGCAATACAGGACGACTTGCTGCAATCGCCATGATCACCACCACAAACAAAGGTTCCGTAAAGTTCTTATCCTCTGAGAGGTACATTTTGAAATCCCCCCAGCTGTAATAATAGGTCGCGGCACCAGCTAGAACGATCACCCATAGTCCAAAGATCGCCTCTACCTCACTGAGAAAGTGAAAGAAAGTAGCTTTGAAGGAAACCTCAGGCTCTCCATCTTGATGATCATGATTACGAGGTCCGCGTATTCTAAGCTTTTCCTCATGAATATGCTCGTAGTGATGAGCCAATTTACCCAGTGGAATGGCGACAAAGGTATGACAAATTGCCAATAAGAAAATGACCGTGGCTGCAACGTTAAAAGGATCTTCTGCTGCTCTTGCTTTGATGATATCCATCGCGCTTTCACCTCTTACTTCCTTGTATGTCTGCGTAGGTTTAGGAAATGCCGCATACTGAGTGGAACCATCCGCAAGATCCGGGTAAGCCGGCTCAACACCCTGCCCTCCGCTGGCCTGCGCCGGTGAAAAACTAAAAATCAAAACAGAAAGGACAAGTAGGGTTATAGCTTTCATCTTTATTGGCGCTTGCGCGGCCGGCTTATAGAACTGCCGATGATCATCCGCAAGCGGAACTCGAAAAAACCGTCCGAAGGTTTCCCAAGGTTTGGATTGGCAAGGTGAACGCTACGGTTTATGCCTCTTTTCCCGCAACTCTTGCATCCATGACCAGCGATCTCACCATCATCAAAGCCGGAACCGGCGTCCTGACCAAAACCGCCGATGGCACCATCGACCGCGCGGCCTTGGTGCATTTGGTCGCTTCCATTTCCAAACTCATCAACGAAGGACATCGCTGCCTGTTCGTTTCATCGGGAGCTGTGGGCTCCGGGGTTTCCGCCATGGGTCTCACGGAATATCCCAGCGATATCGCCACCCGCCAAGCCTGCGCCGCTGTCGGCCAAGCCCGCCTCATGAGCACCTACAGCTCCCTGTTTTCTAACTTCGACGTCCTCGTCTCCCAAATCCTTCTCACCACCGAGGACATTCAATCCGAAACCCGCGCAACCAATCTGCTCAACACCTTCAACCGCCTCCTCCAAGAACCCCGCATTCTTCCCATCATCAACGAAAACGACTCGGTCGCGATCCGCGAACTCAGTTTCGGTGATAATGACATGCTCTCGGTCCACGTCGCGAAACTCGTCGGTGCCAACCGCGTGATCCTGCTCACCAGCGTCGATGGCCTGCTCGATCCATCGAACAACCAGCTCATTCCCGAAGTCAGAGATATCGATACCGCCTTCGGACACGTGCGTGATGACAAAGGAAAATTTTCCATGGGCGGCATGAGTTCGAAGCTCGAAGCCGTGAAATTTGCCACCAACGCAGGTATTGAAGTCCACATTGCGAACGGTCGCTGCCCTGAGCGCCTTTCGGATATCCTCGCAGGAAAGGGCATTTCCACCCACTTCATCGCCAAAAAGTAGTTTTCATGTCCGATCCCATCACCGAGCAAATCCATGCCATGGGCAAGCAGGCACGCGCCGCTGCCTACCAGCTTGCTGTGCTCTCATCCGATCAAAAGAACGCCATCCTTCTCGCGATGGCGCAGGGCCTCCGTGACAACGCCGCCGATATCCTTTCCGAAAACCAAAAGGACCTCACCGCGGGCCAAGAAAAAGGCCTATCTAGCGCCCTAATCGATCGTTTAAAACTCGATACTACAAGACTTGAAGCCGTCGCCAGCGCCATCGAGCACGTCGCCACCCTCCCCGATCCTGTTGGCCAAGTTCTTGAAGACTGGACCCAACCCAACGGCCTGCGCATCGAACAAATCCGTGTCCCGATCGGCACCATCGGCATCATTTACGAGAGCCGACCCAACGTCACTGCCGATGCCGCAGCTCTCTGTTTCAAAACTGGAAACGCCACCATCCTACGCGGTGGTAGTGAGGCTATCCATTCGAACCGCGCCATCGCCTCCGCCCTCAACTCAGGCGGAGCGAAATCTGGTCTTCCCGAAAACGCGATCCAACTTATCCCCTTCACCGACCGCCAAAGCGTCGCAGCCATGGCGGGCATGGATCAATGGCTCGACCTCATCATCCCACGTGGCGGCAAAGGCTTGATCGAAACGGTCGTCTCGCTCGCCCGCATGCCAGTCATCAAACACTACGACGGCATCTGCCACATCTTCGTTTCCGAGAAAGCCGATCCCGAAATGGCGATCCAGCTCACCCTCAATTCCAAAATCCAGAAACCCGGAGTCTGCAACGCCCTCGAAACCTTGCTCATCCAGAAATCCATCGCCAAAGATTTCCTCCCGAAAGTCGCCGCCGCACTTCGCGAAAAAGGCGTCGAACTTCGTGGCTGCGAAAACTGTTTGGAAATTCTAACCGATCTCATCCCCGCCACCGAGGAAGATTGGTCGACCGAGTATTTGGAAAAAATTCTTTCGATCAAAATCGTCGATACGCTCGATGAAGCGATCACCCATATCAATACCTACGGCTCGCACCACACCGACAGCATCGTCACCACCGATGTTTTGGAAGCTGAGAAATTCCTGCGTTCCATCGATTCTGCCTGTGTCATGCACAATGCCTCCACCCGCTTCGCCGATGGCGGAGAATTCGGCTTTGGTGCGGAAATCGGAATTTCCACCGACAAACTCCACGCCCGCGGCCCGATGGGTCTGCGCGAACTCACCAGTTACCAATACCGCATCCGCGGCAACGGCCAAACTCGCTAGAGAGACCGAAGACGCTGAGACAGAAGACCGAAGATAAGAGCAAAAAACCAATATCCCAATTTCAAATTTCCAATAACTTTTACCCAACGTGGCTAAAAAAAATATCGTCTATTTCGACCTCGAGACCCAGCGCAGCATCAGCGATGTCGGCGGCTTCGCGAATAAAGCCAAGCTCTGCATCTCCGTTGCCGTTACCTATTCCACCGCCACGGATGAATACGTGATCTACAGCGAAAAAGAACTCGATGCTCTCACCGATGTCCTGCTCAAAGCCGACCTCGTCGTCGGCTGGAATCACATCGGTTTCGACTACCCCGTGCTCCAAGCCTACGTCCTGCCAAATCTCGAAGAACAAACCCTCAACCTCGACATGATGCTCGACGTCAAAGAGCGTATGGGACGTTTCCTCAAACTCGACAACGTCGCTTCCTCCTGCCTCGGCACCGGAAAATCCGCCGACGGCCTCGACGCCATCCGTTGGTGGCAGGAACACAAAAGAACCGGCGAATTCGAACCGCTCCGTAAAATCGCCGAATACTGCGCCTACGATGTCAAAGTCACCCGCTTCGTCCACGAATACGGCATGAAACACGGCCACATCAAATACGAAGACGCCGGCAATATCATCGAGCTGCCAGTGCAGTGGTAACGCAACGTAGCGGCGATATTAGGTGGCCGTTAGTAAAATAAGTCGGCGACCAAAAATAGCCGCTAATTTTTTACTACCCCAGCGCTTCCAGTTTCGCCTTCAACTCCTCTTTCGTAATATTCTGGTGATTCAATCCCGATCCGCAACAAACAACGTATGAGTAAACCGTTTCGCCTTCGGATAAGCTTTTGCACTGATGCAATCGACAGATTTGAAAATGTTGCTTAGTGATTTGGCGAAGGCTTTGTCTTGATTCGCAGACCAATACACCACACGTCCGCCGGGCTTCAACGCGGCTTTGGCTCGACCGATACCATTTCGATCATAAAGCCCGGCGTTACCTTTCTGAACCAATGGATCCGGGCTGTTATCCACATCAAGAAGGATCGCGTCGTAGCGATCTTTACCCACGCCATTGATCAACTCCGCAACATCTCGCTTGTGAATGCGCACCCTTGGATCATCTAACAATAAACCGTTCACCTCTTTAAGAAATTCGCGATTCCAATCGATCACTTCCTGCAAAAGTTCCGCGACATCTACAATCGCATCCGGCGGACAAAGCTCCAAAACCCGACGCAAGGTAAAACCAAAACCAAGCCCCCCAATCAAAATACGCGGTTTCGTTGGCAAGTGATTGCATGCCAACTCCGCCATCTGCTGCTCGGAAGACGAAGCATTGGTGCTCATTAACGGCACTCCATCCACTTTCAAATAGTGCTGGCCATCGTGCTCCAGAAGCATGAGCTGCGTACCATCCGGCGTGCTGCAAGTCGCGAGTGTCGTAGTGATCTTCATGAAATCACCTAACAAATCGGACAGTGATTGATCGACTGGAAGAAATCGTTGCCTTTGTTATCGACGAGGATGAAGGCGGGGAAATTTTCCACAGTGATTTTCCACACCGCTTCCATTCCTAATTCTGGAAACGCAACCACCTCCTGAGAACGGATGTGATCGGTTGCTAATAACGCAGCCGGACCTCCCGCGGAACCCAGATAAAATCCGCCGTGTTTCTTGCAGGCATCGGTCACCTGTTGGGAGCGATTTCCCTTCGCCAGCATGACCATGGATCCACCTTTGGACTGGAAGAGATCGACATAGCCATCCATCCGCCCAGCTGTGGTTGGCCCGAAGCTGCCCGATGGCAAGCCCGCTGGAGTCTTCGCCGGACCAGCGTAATAGATCGGATATTTTTTAAAGTATTCCGGCAGATCACCGGTTTCGTCCAAAATCTCTTTCATTTTCGCATGCGCCGAATCGCGAGCTACGATGATCGTTCCAGTAAGCGATAGCGCGGTAGTAACGGGATATTTGGAAAGTGTGGCCAAGGTTTTTTCCATGCCTTGATCGAGGTCAATCTCCACTCCTTTGAATTTCCAATCGCGATATTTATCAGGGATGAATCGACCCGGATTCGTTTCGAGCTTCTCCAGGAAAATACCTTTGCTGGTGATCTTCGCCTTCGCTTGACGATCCGCGGAACATGAAACCCCGATTCCCACCGGGCAAGAAGCACCGTGTCTCGGCAATCTGACAACTCTCACATCCAACGCGAAGTATTTCCCGCCGAACTGTGCGCCGATTCCAATTTCACGAGCCGCCGCCAAAAGTTCTTTCTCCAACTCAATATCCCGGAAAGCACGACCGTATTCATTACCTGTTGTCGGAAGGCTGTCGTAATAGCGGGTCGTCGTCATCTTGACGGTTTTGAGATTATTTTCCGCCGATGTCCCACCGATCACAAAAGCCAAGTGATATGGAGGGCAGGCCGCTGTTCCGAGTGATTTCATTTTCTCGACGCAGAATTCCTTGAGTCGCTTCGGATTCAACAAAGCTTTGGTTTCCTGATAGAGAAACGTTTTGTTAGCGGAGCCGCCACCTTTGCTGACGAAGAGAAATTTATATTCGGAACCTGTGGTCGTATAGAGATCGATTTGAGCAGGAAGGTTGGTCTTGGTATTGACCTCGTCATACATGTTGAGCGGAGCAGTTTGCGAATAGCGTAGATTCTCCTCCGTATAGGTCTTGTGAATACCTTTTGATAGAAATTCCGCATCATCGACTCCCGTCCAAGCTCCCTGCCCTTTTTTACCTATCACCGTCGCGGTGCCTGTGTCTTGGCAACCAGGGAGAATTCCGCGCACGGCAATCTCAGCATTTTTCAACAACATGAGCGCCACCATTCGGTCGTTATCCGACGCTTCAGGATCATCAAGGATCGCAGCAACCTGAGCGAGGTGACTGCTACGGAACTTGAAATTGATCGCTTTCATTGCTTCCGCAGAAAGCAAGGTCAACGCCTCAGGATCGATTTTCAGGATTTTCTCTCCATTAAAATCCAGAGTTTCAACATACCCTTCATGAATGCACTCGTATTCGGTTTCATCCGCACCCAAGGGAAACGGATCTTGGTAAAAAAATGCTTTCTCGCTCATCGCGGCTAAAGATAACCGCGTTACTGGGCGAAAGGCAACCTAGCGATAGATGAAAATCAACTTAGCGGGATTGCTGTCCTTCGAGCGATTCAAACTCGCGATTGAGCCGGCCAAGCAAACGCTCCAAATCACTCATGTGCCGTTGCGCGCGCTCAGGAGCCATAGGCTTTTGAAGCATGCGCATCCTAGGCATTAATTCACGCCTCTGGTCCGCCAACTCCTGAAGACGCGTCTCCATTTTTAGCCGTGCTTCAGCAACCGTCTCCGCTTTTCCCTTTAAAATTTCGTTAACCGCAGATCCGCTCATCAGATATGTCCGTGTCCGATCCGCACGTGCTATGGTGATCCCAACAATGTTGCCTTCAAGATCCACCACTGGGCCGCCGACCTGATTACTTTGGATTTTCATATCGCTCTGAACCACTTGTGAAAATCCACTACGCACGCGATTTGGTTCTCCGCCCATACGTTCCATTTGATTGAGTCGCTCTGGGGAAAACTGACCAGAAAATGGGCGATTGGTTAATAAAACTTCCAAGTCACGTTCTTTCCCAGCCGTTTCAACTTTAATCTTCACTGAGTCACCTGGTTGTTTATTGGTGAGCGCATTTTTTAGTTCCTGCAGACCAGAAATTTCTCTGCCATCGATATTTGTGATTACATCACCGGATTGGATACCAGCTTCTGCCGCACCATGTTCTGGCTGGACATTCGCGATCTTCACTCCTTTACCACGGAATTCTTGATCTACAAGAATTCCCAAATGAGCGCGATCTGTCTCACGTAAATTCCTTTCTTTCACACTCACAACTCCAAAACCCGCTAAATTACCATCTGGTTGTGATGCGGAAACAAATCGTCCAAAATTCCATTCCATTTCAGAAAATTTTGCAGGCACTAAAATATTGTTGGCCGCACGTTTCGCGTTAACAGGCACCTTAACATCCAACAAAACGAGATCTTCATCGCTGAAAACTCCTGCCACAACAGCTTGGAAGGATTCATCCCCACCCGCTTGCACAAACAACGAATTTTCCGCGCGCTCGATTTCACTCCACTTAGTTAGAACCTGAGTCCCATCACCCACGACCGTTCCATAAGCTAACACGGCTGTCACTCTGGATCTACTTGGCTTACCCCATATCCGAACGGTCGATTTCGAAGCCTCGGCTAGAGTTTCGCTGAGCACTTTATTAAAGGCCAAGTCTTGCGATTTAATCACCTTCTCTTCATCCGGACGCATCAATGGCACATCCTGTTCTTGCGCAAATGCACTCGATAATAAACCGAGCACCGACATGCCTAACCATAATCGTTTCATCGTATTTTAAAAAGTTCCTCCCGTTTCACTAGCTCCACATCGATCTTTAACTTTTCTTCACCACGCTTCAAACCAAGCGAAACCACATCGCCCGCTTCCTTTTTGAGTAAAACTTGCTGCAGCTCCGCTCCGCCCAGGACTGATTCTTTATCCACTGTAATAATCATATCGCCTACCCGCACACCTGCTGCAGCGGCAGGAGAATTTGGCTCCACTTTTTGCACCTTAACTCCTTGGCCATCATCGCGCATCCCCATTACGATCCCAAGCACAGGTGTCTCCTGATTTGCTAACGGATTCATTTGCAATGCACCCCATGTTTCCCCAGCTAGCAATCGCTCCCAATCTTCTCGGAAACCATCTATACCTGCATGGTTGTTATTTTTCCAAGACCATCCAATCGAAGAATTGATTCCAACTAATTTCCCATCGAGATCAAATAATGGTCCACCCGAATCGCCACCGATGAGTGTGCAATCAGATGTGAAATAATTTCCCGGACCATCCGACATCACACGACCAAAACGCACCGGAGGTGTGCGCGCTGGATCAAATCCCGCCGAATGCCCCATAGCCACGAGCCAATCACCCGCCTCCAACGGCTTAGATTGACCTAACTCCACAAACGGCCACGGCCCTGCGTCGACCATTTGCACCATCCCAATGTCTTTTGAATAATTCGCTCCTAAAACTTTTCCCTGCCATTTTTTTCCATCTGGAAAAAACACATCCACCTCTTTCATTCCCTGAATGACGTGCGCCGCTGTTAAAATTAAACCAGTCTTGCTTACGATCACACCCGAGCCAGAGGAACCCGCGCCGTTGGACACCAAAGCAACCGTCGACGGCAGCACCTTTTTTACCACCTCCTGAACCTGTTTTTCCAGTTTCAGCAAATCCTTAACACTATTCACTGACTCCTCCGCCTGCAACCCAAGGCAAACCATTCCGCTTGCTAGGATGGTGTAAAAAATTCTCATTACACTACAATCGACACTATACTGATAATTCGTCTAGGTGAATTTCATTTTTTCTTCTGCAACAGAAGCCATTTGCCCACTTCCAAAAAAAAAACTTTGGAAACATGAAAAGTTAAGGTTTCATATATATTGGAAATCACGTAACTTGCCTGCATTCCCATGGCATCACGCAAGCAAAACACTAACCGACCGCGTGCAAAATCCTCGGCAAACCATAGCCGTCCCAGCCTGATATCCATTCTCCTGTTCTGGCCATTTCACCTATTTTTTTACCTCACGCGAGGTTTCACCGGATTCAAGCGCATCGTCGTCCTTACCATTGGAACCCCCGTTGTCGCCGGCCTATGTGCGTTAATCATCCTCTCAATCTTTTACGGCTGGCGCGCCACCAAATACGATCTCAACCTCATCAACAAGATGCCCGAGCGAACCATCATCCTCGATCGCAACGGAACTGTGATTGGACGCATTCATGGTGAAAAACGCACAATTATACCACTCAAGGAAGTTTCAGATAACTTCCGCAAAGCCATCCTAGCCCGCGAAGACGAACGCTTCTACTCTCATGGCGCAATCGACCTCATCGGCATCGGCCGCGCCATTATCAAAAACTTCCAAGGCAAGCGCGAAGGTGCATCCACCATCACTCAACAGCTTACTTCAGATGTCTTTAAACTGAAAAGCGGTGAAAAGCGCGGTGACTTGCCACGCCAACTCGATCGGAAATGTTTGGAAATCGCCATCGCGTTCCGCATTAATTCAGCCTTCTCGAAAGACCGCATCCTCGAGGCTTACATCAACCAAATCAACTGGGGCAGACAGATCAAAGGCGTAGGCGAGGCCTCACGTATCTATTTTGAAAAACACCCCTCACAACTCACCCTGTCAGAGTCCGCTCTCCTCGCTGGTATCGTCCGTGGACCAGATGCCTTCAATCCCTTCAGTTCCATGGAAGCCGCCGAACGCGAGCGGAACACCACTCTCGCACGAATGGTGACCGCCGAGAAAATCACCCAAAAAGAAGCCGACGCCGCGAAGAAAGAACCCATCAAGGTCCGCCCAACCTGGCGCCGCAATGCAGAGGAATCCTACGCCATGGATGCGATCAGCCGCGACTTAGAAATCATCCTAGAACAAGAAAACATCGAACTTGGAGGTCTCACCATCGTCTCCACCATCGATCAACGTCTCCAAGACATCGCCCAAGAAGCCCTTGATAAAAAACTGAGGGAAACCGAAAGACTATCAGGCTACCGACACCAAACACGTGCCGCCTGGCAGAACATCCCCGAACAACAACGCAAAGACCCAGAATACATCCAAGGAGCAGCCGTTCTCATCGAAAACCGCACCGGCTCCGTACTCGCACTCGTCGGCGGTCGCGATGCGAATGAATCCAAATTCAACCGCGCCATCCAAGCCCGCCGCCAAGTCGGCTCTATCTTTAAACCCTTTGTCTACCTCGCCGCGTTCGATAAAGGTATGCGACCCAATACCCTAATTTCTGATGGACCGATTCGCTACGGAGAAATCAAAGGTGCTGCAAGTTGGAAACCTGGCAATTCCGACGGGAAATTTGGAGACATGCACCCCGTTTCCTACGGTCTCATTCGCTCTCGGAATACCATGTCCGTTAGAGTTGGAAACTACGCGGGTGTTTCAAGAGTCAAAGAAGTCTCAAAACATGCAGGTTTCGGCACCGCCATGCCTGAGACACCCTCCTCATTCCTAGGCTCATGGGAAGCCAGCCCATGGGAAGTCGCCACCGCCTATACCATTTTCCCTAACGATGGAGTTCGCTATCGCCCTTTTGTCATTTCTGAAATCAGAGACAAAGCAAACAATGTACTCTACTCCACCCCACCTCTTCCTTACCAAGCTGCTAGCACAGGCTCCGCGTGGTCTGTTTCAAAAATCCTCAAAGAAGTCGCAACCACCGGCACCGCAGCCTCGATCAAACGCCTCGGTTTCGACAAACCAACCGCTGGCAAAACCGGAACCACCAACGACTTCAAAGACGCATGGTTTGCCGGCTATACATCTTCCCTGACCTGCGCAGTTTGGGTCGGCTTCGATACTCCCAAAAAAACCATCCAAGGCGGCTACGGTTCCATTCTTTCCCTTCCTGTATGGGTTGATATTATGAAAACTGCGGATCGACTTGGCTATAAAGCTGGTGATCTCCATACCAATATCCACCTCGTGGCTGTCGATTTATGCCGGCTTTCCGGCAAACGCGCCACCGCTGGATGTCACTCCGATAACACAAATTACGTCGATCAAATGCCAGCAGACATCGCTCCGGGTCTTGGCGATTTTTGCCCGATCCACCCTGCTAGGGCTCAAGCCGTCGATGAAGATAGTCTTGCCCCAAATCAAACTCAACCACCACGTGCCTTACCCTACGATCCATCATCCTCAGCACCATCCAAAGAACCTTTGCGGGCTCAACCCGTTAACGAAGATCCACCTCGTGCCACTCCCGTTGAAGAGACACCTCCTCGCGCACAACCCGTGGAATAATTCACTAAAACAGCAAAGCCTCGGAATTTACTGTTACTACCTTTCTAGCAGGCTTGGCTAATAAGGAATCAATCTGAGTGAGCAACTCCATGCTAGGCTCTTCATTCCCATGAAAAATGGCCTGAAGCTTCAAAATCCAATCCCCCTGAGTCAACGACGCCCCATCCCTGGCTAATATCAACGCCAACTCAGTAATCCTACCACTTCCGGACAATTGCTTCCGTGTCCGCCGCAACCAAGCCTCTAAAAATGGCTTTGTTAACCGTTCATTCCCCATTGAGAAAAGCCTAGATCTTTCAATCTCTGGGTCAACTCGCATTACCTAGCAAAAATAAAAATCCATCAGTCCGTCGTTTTGCCTTGCCGCAAAGAGATCGAGAGTTAGTCTCACAACCATCAAATCGTTTACTGAACTTTTTGATAATAAAAACAACATACTAATAACTATGAACATCATCAAAATCGCTATTATTGCAACAGTTGCAGCATTCTTCGCAGCTTCATGCTGCCAAACTGCAGCTCCAAAAACGACCTATCAAGCACCTGCTAAATAAGTAATTCTAAGCCCCGCCCACAATATTTCTTGCAGGCGGGGCTTAATTCCAACTGACCACCTATTTTTATAAATCAGCGCTAACGCAAACCTAAATCCGTTATGATCCGCCTGTTCGTTTTAACATTTGCAAGTCTCGCCACTATTCTCATCTCCTCATGTGGTTGCTGCACGAGCGATTCAAAGCCCGCCAAACTCCCCCCTTATCCGAAATTTCTAGAAATTGAGGCCGCTCCTGTCGGTGATCCGGTTCAAGTTGAACGCACGAAGTAATCAGCCTTTATATATCTTACCGAAAACGCCTACCTCACAAGAGGTAGGCGTTTTTTTTATGGTTCGTCATTGAATCTATGTTTTAAGTTGCGGCTAAAGCTAACTGCTCTATTAATCTAATTATCCATGCCAACCCCTATAGAGTCAGGAAAAATTAAAGCTGGTAAAGCTCTCTTCATGTTAGCGGCACTGATCATTGTGATCGCTGGCCTTAAAACGGCTCAAACATTTTTTCTTCCTATATTGATCGCGGCATTCGTCGCTACGATTAGTTACCCTCTGCTTAATTTTCTCCAAAATAAAAGAGTTCCATCTCCCCTAGCCGTAATTCTCACGGTGGCAGTTGACTTTATATTTCTTGCCGCCCTAGCAGTTCTTGCCATCACACTGATTGGAGATCTGCAAGAAAAATGGAACAGCAAATACTCCTCTGAATTTTCCTCACAAATTCGCGATGTATCCACATCATTAGCTTCCACACTCAAAGATTACGGAGTTGCAGATGCTCAGAAAAAAATTGATGAGGCCGTAAATAATAATCTAGCAAACCTTCAGAATATTCGTTTCGAAAAAATCTGGGATTTCGGAACAAACATCCTGGAACATATTGTCGGATTTTTCGGTGCCTTTATCCTCATTTTGATTCTGCTGGTCTTTATGTTGAGTGAAGCACGCATGTTCGGTAGGCGCCTAGAAGCCATTAGCCTTGCTCGAGGACCTAACTTAGCGAAAATACTCAACGCCACCAAAGACATCCAGCGCTTCCTAGCCATTAAAACTGCCGTGAGCTTAGCCACCGGTCTGCTAGCAGGTCTGCTTTGTTGGTCCGTAGGCTTAGATTTCTACATCCTATGGGGATTACTGGCTTTCTTTCTGAATTTCATCCCTGTCATCGGATCCATTGTTGCAGGAGTCCCACCAACCATTCTCGCACTTCTTATTTCTGGTTTTTCAGATGCTCTGCTCGTCGCCGGCGGATACCTCCTCATCAACAATTTCCTCGGAAATTTCCTAGAACCCATGCTCGTCGGACGCCGTTTCGGCATATCCACACTTGTGGTTGTCATTTCCGTGGTGTTCTGGGGTTGGCTATGGGGTCCTATCGGCATGTTGCTCGCAGTACCTTTGACCATGGTGCTGAAAGTCATCTTGGAAAATAGCGATGAATTCCGCTGGATCGGAGTCGCTATTTCTGCAGAGCAAGCACCTGGCGCAGCAGAGAAAAAACTACTCGAAGTGACTCCACATTTGACTGACTCAGAAACTTCCTCGGAAACCATCAAGCGCTAACAATTATTCCAGATCTTAATTTGTGACGCCGAACACTGCGTTAACATGAAATACAATCTTTTCCAGAAGCTCACGCTCGCAGCACTGATCTCCCTTCTTTTGCTCATCTTCATGGGTGCCACCGTGCGCGTCACTGGCGCGGGCATGGGTTGTCCTGATTGGCCGACTTGCTGGGGATTGCTGATTCCACCGACACACGTCGATCAAGTCGATTTCAGCAAACTTCCGATTGAGAAATTCCAAAAGAAAGCCGAGCGAATGGGCCGTGATCCGAAGTCCATCACCGAAGAAAGCTTGAGAAGCGAATTCAACCCAAGACATGTTTGGACCGAGTTCATCAACCGGCTCTGCAGCATGCCTGTTGGATTTTTCTCACTTGCCTCCTTCATTGCCGCGTTTTCATTTAGAAAAAATCGTCCTCTGATTTTCTGGATATCGTTTGCATCTTTGCTTTTGGTTTTAGCCAACGCTATTATGGGAGCAAGAGTCGTATACAGCGGCTTGGCACCAGGCATCATCACCACTCACCTCGCTTTGGCTATGATCTTGATCTGCACGCTAACCTATTGTGTATGGGCAGGCAGTGATCAACCATCGCGCGTTTCATTTATTTCCAAAGCCAAACCTGCTTACCTGCTTACTTTAGCTCTCTTCATTGCCATTGTTGTTGAGGGAATCTCAGGCGCACAAATCCGCGAAATGACCGATGAAATGGCGAAATCCCATCTTAACTCTCCACGTGAAACCTGGATTGGTGAACTCGAAGCATCTTGGCTCTACCTCTTTCACCGCAGCTTCTCGTGGTTGATCCTGATTTTAATCATTGGCTCGTTTTGGATCGCTAGAAAAAATCAAAAGGGCGGAGCCACAAAGATCCAATGGGCGGCCTTAGCCATCGTATTCTCTCAAATGTTTCTCGGCCTGATCATGGCGCAAATTCATATCTACTCATGGGTCCAACTCCTACACGTAGGCCTCGCCGCCATCCTCCTTACTTTGGCATTCTACTGGCTGTTAATCATTCCCAAAGAATCCAGTAAATCCCTCTAAAAAAAATTGAGCTTAACGAGACTCGCTCGTTAAGCTCATTGAATATTTCTACCCTGTTTGGAGAATCATTCGAACGAATTTACCATTTCCAAACTCTCTTTAGACGGAGCTTTACTGCGGCGATTCTCTTGGGATCTATTTCGAATTTCCGGCTGACGCATCGCCTCTGGGGTTGATGATTCACTCTTACGTCCTCCTCGCTCTTTGTTGGGATTTGCTTCACGTTCAGGACGGGGATGCTTGTCTTCTTTTTGCACTTTTTCTTCCCTTGAAGGTTTCGACGATTCCCTTTTCGGCTCACTCATTCTCGGCTCACTCATTCTTGGCTCACTCATTCTTGGCTCAATCATTCTTGGCTCTGGACGCCTAGGTTGTTGAGGATGATTTACATGTGTGTTTTGGTTTACATTGCCGTTACGAATGGCCTGATTTCCTTGGCTCGATCCAAAAAATGATCCACTTCTAGGGTCACGATTCTGATCATGAGATGAGTATCGGTCACGATTTGAGTCATAGCTTCTGGATGAACTAGTGGTCTGGATATTTCGAGACCAAGCGTTATTTAAACTACGATACCGCTCGCTTCGGTTCTGATAGTTATCAAGCCTGTGATCATGGAAATGGCTCGGCGGGCTAATGTAGCTGCGTCCCGTGCTCCAGCCATGAGGATGTGGCGTACCATACACGTATGCAGGACGGTAACCCACTGGATAATATCCATTTAAATAGGGATCATAATAGGAGCGTCTTGAATAATCATAGTAGCAACGTGCATAAGGATCATATCCCCAACGTGAGTTACTAGTTCTCACGAAATACGTGGTCGTGAAATTTCGGCTACCATATCCATAACCATACCCCGAAGCGTATGATGGGTTAGAGTAGTGCGGTTGATACGTACATGACGGGATCGCTACAGCAGAAATCACAGCAGCTGTTGCAATCAAAAACACACGATTTACTTTCATAGTGATCAATAGACAACGGATTAGAAGAATCTATTCAAGTTGATTTCAAATATTTCTAAGCACCTAGAATATTAGCATCCGTGCTTGCAGCAAGCCTACACTCGGGCTTTGCTTTCTCCGTCACATGAAAGATTCAC
>JANOKJ010000077.1:0-8042 GCA_031419275.1 Akkermansiaceae bacterium
ATGATGCCGACCCGTCAGCATTGCGTAACGCGAAGGTGTGCAGATACCCGATGAACTGTGCGCATCGGTAAATCGCAAGCCCTCACTCGCAAGCCGATCGAGATTGGGAGTCGGAATCTTCGATTTCGGATTGAAGCAACCCAAATCGCCGTAGCCGAGATCATCCGCATATAGTATTACAATGTTCATCCGCGGAGCCTCCTGTGCAGGAGCAAAGGAACATAACGCGAGGATAGCGGCGGAAATGAAATATTTGAGGGACATGATAGCGAGTCGCTAAAATTAAGATGAAGAAGGAAGCAAGACAGACTAATATCCGGCGTGTGGAGCCGACTTACTTCAGTGAGTGCAAGTAGGCGATGACGTCGGCGAACTGCTCCATCGTCAAGGCATCTAACAGATGTGGACCCATGAGGGTGGAGGCTGATGTTTTGATCTCTTTGATGTCAGCGGCCTTGAGAGTGGTGGGGATGCCGGCGATGTTGCGGATTATGACTTGGGCGTCGGTCTTTTCAACCAGTGTACCTTGATAGGTGGTGCCGTCTTTAGCGATGACATCGACCCAACTTTTCGCGATGACAGCGTCGGGCTTGAGGATGGCTTCGGCGATGGCTTCACGGTTTAAAGTCGCACCGATCTGATTGAGGTCGGGGCCGCGTTTTGGATCGGCTGCGGCGACGCTGTGGCAGGCGGCGCAAGCCTGGGTCTTCATGAGCTGGGCACCTTTAGCAGAGTCACCTTTGAGGTCGTCTAGGGCGAGCATGACGTTCTCGATAGAAATCTCTCCGATGGTTTTCTCCTTCTTACCACCTGTTTTTTCGACTTCACCAATACCTTCTAGGTTCATGCGATATTTGTTAGCAAGTTTGGTTAGAAAATCCTTCTGGTCGGTGTCAGCGGTCGCCCAGATGTCACGGAAGCGCTTTTCGATGTCGGCGGACTTGGTCCACGCGATTGGCTTGTAGTAGGGGCCACGGGTGTCGGGTTTGGTATTCCACCACCAGCTGCCGTCGTAGGGAGCTTCCTTGGTATAAAGGCGTGCGAGCGTGGTGAGGATTTTGTTCTTCAGCGCCGGATCGGTGGCGGCGGTGTGCTTGGCAAGTAGACCGTCGACGACCGCGGGGTCGTGCATGAGCTTTAGCGCGCTGAGGGCGCCGTCGCTGTTCTCATTGCCTACAGCGGCGAGGCTTTTTTCGACAGCCTTAAGAGTGACCAACGAGTGAACGGCGAGGTGTGGGACGATGACGCCGGGGTTCGGGGTGGCGTGAGGGCCTTCTTTTGTAATTACGGTACCGGCTGGTGGTTCGGAGAGCAGTTTGAAATTAACGACGGAGTCGGGATTACTGGTGTTGCAGAGCGCGGCGGTCACCTTGAGCTTCTGCATTGCACCGGGGACGATGTAGTGGATGACAGAATGAGCATGGGTGCCGATGCCCTGGGTGACAGGAGTCCCGTCGGCTCGTACGAGAGGTTCGCCATTCGGAGCTTTGTTAACCTCTGTCTTACCCCAACCTTGGGTGGCGGAGTTCCACTTAAGTTTTGAGAGTGGAACTTCTTTCCCATCACGATTGGTGAGGACGGGATCGAACCAACCGGCATGGTCGCCGCCGGTACCGTTGCCACCATCTTCGACGACGAGGAAAAGGTTGTTGATACCAACGAGGCTAACTTCAATCTCGGCGGTCTGCTTTCCACTGATTTTGGCGCTTTCAAAAAGCGGCGGCTTAGGAGCAGCAACGGGCGTAGCAGCAGCGGTCGGCGGCTTAGCGACGGAGAGCAGGGCTGTAGCAGCTTCCTTCTTGCCGATGCGGCCAAGCGCGACAGCGGCGGCGGCCTGGACGCGCGGGTTGGTGCTGGCGAGCGCTTTCTCGAAAGGAGCGAGCGGCAGGGCGGAGTTTTGTTTTAGGCGATCGGCCGCAGCACGGAGCGCAAACTCGGTGATGGAGGAGTCGTTCGCGAGTTCCAGCAGAGCCGTATTAGCAGCGGTGCCTAGGAGTTGCTTGTAGGTGAAGGTAGCAGCGACACGAGCGGCGAGGGAGATCTTCGCGTCCTTGGCGATGACCAAGATGGCGGGAGCGAGGGCCTTGTCACTGCGAGTGAGAATTTCCTGCTGGGTGGCGAGGCGGGTGGTTGCGCTGTCGGAAGCCAAGCCTTTCACAAGGGCGTCGGGAGCGAGCTTGGCGAGTTCAGGGAAAGGTTTGTAAGTCCAACCGTTCGGGACGACGCGCTGAACAAATCCACGGCTGGGGTTGCCTTTGTAGCCGGCGCCTTCCCAGGCAGCAATGTAGAGCTGGCCGGAGCCGTCGACATCGAGATCGGCAGGTTGTGAGAGACCGATGAAGTCTTCCGGATTCTGAGTGAAGGAAGGGCCGTCAGCGGTGACACGATGGATATAGATCATGTTGCGACCCCAGTCGGCCATCATTGGAGTCTTGTTGTATTTCTCTGGCCATGTCGGTTCGTCGAGAAAGAGGGAGCCAGTGCCGGAACCGCCACCGAGATCTGCGAGTGCGGGGATGATCTCTTCAGTGAAATTTTTGAAGAGAATGGGGTAACCGTATTCACCGCTCTGAATGTGGTGAGCGAAACGAACGTTCCAGCCGCCGCCATCATTGGTGTTCTCACGGCTGAAGACGTTTAGGAAGGGATCGATGGCGACATCATAAACGTTGCGGTGGCCGTGGGTATAGACTTCCAGTTCGGAGCCATCGGGGCGAACGCGGACAATACCGCCACCGAGCATAGTGAGGGTGGTGCCGTCTGTGCCTTGGGCATTGACGAATCCGAAATCGCCAACGGCGATGTAGATCCAGCCGTCGATACCCATGCGGATACCGTTAGTGGTGTGGTCGGCGCCACGGTCCTGGTTGTGTTTAGCAACGGAGATGTCGCGGATGAGAGTTTTCGGCGGGCCGTCGGCGATGCCGTCCTGATTTTTATCTTCTAACACGGAGAGATTCATTCCGGAGAGGATACCGGTGTCCTTAGGGATGATGGTGTGAAGAACGTAGAGTTTATCGCCAAAAGAAATGATGCCACGCGGGTTGTCGATTTCCGCATAGATGGTGTGCTTTTCGGCAATGCCGTCGTGATCAGCGTCAACGAGGCGGACGATACGACCTTTTCCGGGACCTTTGCCTAGCGAACCAAGAAGATCAACGCCGACATATACTTCGCCGGTGGCGGCAGCAGCGAGGCAAGCTGGAGACGGAGCAATGTCGCTGCCGGCATACTTGGTGAAAGTTAGGTCGGTAGGGTTGCCGGCGGCGGTCAAAGTGAGAACCGATAGGAGTCCGAGTATGGGCTTGATCATATGGATATGGGAGTACGGTGAGTAAACTAGGTTGATTGGGATTTAGGCGTGATTTTAGGCTGAAGCAACTCTTAAAACCGGAGTCGAATGGCACGGCGACCAAGCTAGGGAAAAAACGCACAAATTGTAAAATTGAACCGCAATGGGAGCGAAGTGGACATGGCATATCCCCATCTACCCATCCAATTATTCATGCCAAAATCGCCTTTACCACCTTCGAGGGTTTCACTCCGGTGAGTTTTTGGTTTAGGCCCTGAAATGGGAAGGAGAGTTTGTGGTGATCGAAGCCGAAGAGATGCAGGATGGTGGCGTGGAAGTCGCGAACGTGGACGGGGTTGGAGCCTACGCGGTAGCCGAGTTCGTCGGTTTCGCCGTAGGAGATGCCGGGTTTCACTCCCCCGCCAGCCATCCAGATGATGAAGGCGTTGGGATCCCTATAAAAGGACTGTCCCTTTTTAACAATTTCGGATTGAAGCAACCGAGATCGCCGTAACCGAGATCATCCGCATAAAGCAAAACGATGTTCATGCGAGGCGCTTCCTGTGCATGAGCATGGAAACATAACGTGAGAGTTACTGCGGAAATGAGATGTTTGAGCTGCATGATATCGAGTTACTAGTGATGTGATTGTGAGCGTTCATTTAATACTGAGCAAGCAAGAGCATGGTTCATTCTGCATCACTCGTTAGTCCCACGACTCCGGAATCATTCGACTGATGCCGTATTCGGATTCCGTAGGTTTTCCACGGTAAGACCGCATCTTGGGCGCTGGAGCTTTCAGGGAACTTGCTTGCTTTTCCGGGCCATGAGCACTGACATTTTCATATCCGCCTTCTGGCCATCCGGCATCGGAATCTTGCCGTTGAAATTAACCTTCATGGAAAGATTTTCATTCACTACCGGTTTGGTGGCGTCGACCGGAAAATCGCCATTAAGGGAGATTTGGATGCTGGATGCGCCGGTCTCCGTGCCGGGAGGCATGTCCTTCATCCCTTTAATCTCCATTTCGATATTGCCTTGGAGAGTTGCCAGTTTATTGGCACCGCTTCCGCTGAGTTGCACGAAGTGCATTTTCCCCTTGGTATTATCCTTGTTGAAGTCAAATGGCATGCCTTTAGACAGCGTGGCAATTAGCTCATCCACATTGATGTCCCATTTCTCCCCGGCTTTGTGCGGCTTATCCATGCCGAATGCTTTGTTTTCGTCGCCATTCTCAGTATCTCCGAGATCGATCATTGGTTTGAGTATCTTGTAAACATCCTCACTCACAGCTTTGTCATTGACGGTAAATACATCCTTATCTCCCACTCTGCTAGCCTTGACCACCGTTCCTTTTTCGAGCGCCTCGATGGTTTTCCCTTTCTCCTCGATGGTGAATTTTTTGATCAATAGCGTGAGATTTGTAGAGTTTCCTTTGGCATCCACCTTGTCGACGGTGCAGTTAACCTCCAGCGTGGACTTCCATGCATCCTCTTGTTCTTTAAGAGCTTTGCCGCCGGCAATGATGGACATCTGCATGGTTTCTTCGCCTTCGATGATCAGATTGGTGGAGGTCCCGACGATTGCTGCACGGTCGATAGGAATCAAGTAGCTGTCCTCGGCGGAAGCAGTAAATGAAGAGGCAAACACAACTGCGGTAACGAGCGCAAGTGAGGTGGTATATTTCATAATGATATGTTGAATCAAATTGGGATTTTTTTGTCCAGCCCTAACCAAGGAATTGGATGTAATGTGTCCATTTCATATTTAAGGACTGTTCCTTCTTAACACTCGTATCCACCGCGTTGGGTGCGGTGGTTTGAAGAAAAGTTACAGGCTGAAGTTCGCGGTTTATTCTGCTGGATAAACCGAATTCTTGGTGATCACTTGGACCTCACCACCAGCATCGCAGCAAGCCTACGATCAAATTCCTCAACGATAAAGTCACCTTGGGGAGACGCGCGCGCCGGGAAGCGGGGCTGGCGAACGGTATCAAACTATGCGATAATATCTTTCACGACTTTCGCTGGTTTCACTCCGGTGAGTTTTTGGTTTAGGCCTTGGAATGGGAATGAGAGTTTGTGGTGATCGAAGCCGAAGAGATGCAGGATGGTGGCGTGGAAGTCGCGAACGTGGACGGGGTTGGAGCCGACGCGATAGCCGAGTTCGTCGGTTTCGCCGTAGGAGATACCGGGTTTGACGCCCCCGCCAGCCATCCAGATGGTGAAGGCATTGGGATTGTGATCACGTCCGACGAAGGCATTCGCCGCGCCGCCGCCGCGGTTTTCCTGCATGGGCGTGCGACCGAACTCACCGCCCCAAACCACTAACGTATCTTCCAACATACCTCGCATTTCGAGATCGGTTAGAAGGGCTCCAACGGCTTTGTCGATGTCTTTGCATTTTTGGACGAAACCATCTTTGAGCGATTCCTTTGCGTTAGATCCATGAGTATCCCAACCCCAGTCGAAAAGTTGAATGCAACGCACTCCGTTTTCCGCGAGTTTGCGTGCGAGCAGGCAGTTGTTTGCGAAAGAGTTTTTCCCAGGCACCGCACCATACATTTCCAAAACCGGCTTGGGCTCGTCGTTGATCGTCATGACCTCTGGCACAGAAACCTGCATGCGATACGCCATTTCGTATTGGGAAATGCGAGTGACCGTTTCAGGATCGCCGATTTCCTCGTGGGTTTTGGTATTGAGTCGGTTCAGAGAATCCAGAGCGGTGCGGCGGATGTTGCGATTGATGCCCGGAGGGTTCGCGGCATTGAGAACTGGATCGCCACCCGAACGACACTGCACTCCTTGATAAACGGAAGGCAAAAATCCGTTGTTCCAGAGCGCCGCGCCAGCACGTGGTGCGCGTCCACCAGAAAGTAGCACCATGAATCCCGGAAGGTTTTGGTTTTCACTACCCAGACCCCATGTGACCCATGAGCCCATGGATGGATAACCGAGATTCTGGTGGCCCGTATGCATGAGAAGTTTTGCAGGAGCGTGGTTGAACTGATCCGTCACCATCGATTTGATGAAACAGAGTTTGTCCGCGTGTTGATAGAGGGATGGCAAACGATCGGAAATCCATGCGCCGGATTTTCCGTGTTGTTTGAATTGGAACTGCGGACCTAACAGACGAGGCACACCTTTAATGAAAGCGAAGCGCTGACCTTCGAGATATTCCTGCGGGCAATCTTTACCGTCGTATTTTTGCAGCACGGGTTTGTAATCAAAGAGCTCCATCTGGCTTGGCGCTCCGGCCATGTGGAGAAAGATGATCCGCTTCGCTTTAGGAGCGAAGGATGGAGCCATGGTGTTGAGTGGATTCTCCACATCGCGTTTGATACTAGCTCCTGCATTTGCGCCGAAAAGATTTTGTCCCGCGAGACAAAGACCACCTAAGCCGAAGGCGGCTTCTTTTAGGAAATGCCGACGCGTGGCGTGATTGAGTTCTTCTTGTTGGAGGTGTTGGAGAAGGTTCATGGCGGTATTATCGGGTGACCGATTCATCGAGATTCATTAAAACGGAAGCGATCACGACGAGTGCGGCTTCTTCCGGTGTTTTGGCGATTGCCTTCATGGTATCGGGGGAGTTTTTGTATTCCGTTACAAGTGCTTGGTAAAGATTGCGCAGTTCCTGCGTGCGATCCGGGGTGATATCGCGTGAGGAAGCTAAGCGATAGCCCACGGCGATTTGTTGATCGATATCAGAAGGACTCGCCGCTTGCATGCGACGTGAAAAAGCGACCGCGGCCTCATGGAAAGCAGCATCGTTCAGTGTTGTCAGTGCTTGCAGAGGCGTATTGGAAACGAGTCGGCGTTTCGAGGAAAGATCGCGCGGTGGGACATCGAAGGAGCTGAAGAGCGGATACAAAATACTGCGTTTGAAATAAATATAAACCGAGCGGCGATAACGTTCGGGGTTTCCGACTTCCGGGGTTTTCCAGGCATCAGCGACAAAAGGATTCCACACTCCGGGTGGGAGTGGAGGATGGATAGGCATTCCACCGATGTTGTGACTGATCAAACCTGAAACACTGAGCGAGTGATCGCGCATCATTTCAGCCGTCAAGCGCTGGCGTGGGCCACGGGCGAGAAGACGGTTATCGGCATCCTTTTCTTCGAGTTCATCGGTGATCGATGAATCCTGACGGTAGGTGGCGCTGGTGACGATTTCACGCAACATGGATTTCACGCTCCACTTCTTATCGGTCGCAAACGTTACCGCGAGATGATCTAACAACTCCGGATGTGACGGAGGCTCGCCGGCGGAGCCGAAATCTTCCGGAGTGGGGACGATGCCTTTTCCAAAAAGCTCCAACCAGAAACGATTCACTGCAACACGGGCTGTGAGCGGATTTTCCGGCGAAGCCACCCAACGCGCGAGGTCGAGGCGCGTGGCGCGTTCACCGGATTTCTTGAGTGATGGGAAAAGTTTTGGGGTATTCCCCTCTTTCACAAGATGACCTTTATCCAACCAGTTTCCACGTATGAACATGTGGGTGTCGCGATAATGTTCTGATTCGCGCTCAACCATGACAGGTGTAGTGGTGGATGGAATAGCTTTGAGCTTCTGCTGCGCGTCGGTGATCGCCTGCTTGTGGGAAATCACACTACTGTCCTGGCGATGATTGATCCATGCGGGTTCATCCGTTAGGGAAAGGCGTCCGCGCTTCACACACATAGGAAAACTTGCCGAGTAAAGTCCGCCGTTTTTCAAAGTGACGCGGAGTTTTGAATCAGGTGAAAGTGTT
>JANOKJ010000078.1:0-4174 GCA_031419275.1 Akkermansiaceae bacterium
CGGGATTAAAAAGGAGAACTTTTATTGGTTTTTGAAGGAGTGTGAATGGCGCTTCAACGGAGGAGATCACAAAAAGCTACTAAACCAGCTTAAACATTGGTATAAACAGTCACACCACTAGTCCTTAGCTAGTACAGCCCCCAAATTTATCTCGGGCATCGCAGTTGGGTAATATTTCAACGCAAAGACGCAAAGAACGCTAAGGTTCGCAAAGTCCTTTGAGCGGTAGCGAACTCGGTTATAGCACAGCCTTTTTGCTTGGACGGAGCGAAGTGGAGTCAAAGCTCGGGTTGATGAAATTTGAGGTGAATGAGGTGAGTTTTTTTAAAAAATCCTACCTCATCTGTATTCATTAACGTCCATTTATCTCCAGCTATATCCACTATCTTTCATTCTTCTTTGCGAACCTTAGCGATCTTTGCGGCTTTGCGTTGAAAATCTTTATATCAAAGCTGGAACAAATCATCCGCAGGGGTTTTGCCCATGGACATCTGGGCTTCGCCGTTGTTCGCGAGGTGGACGAGGCAGTGATAGACCGCTTCCGGATCGCCATCGACCTCGAAGGCGACCTGTTCGGCATTCTTTGCCTCTGAAACCAAGCGACCGCGCACGCGGCTGAGCAGATCGAGGAAAACAACAGCAGCGGCTTTTCCGGCTTCGACGCCGGGTTGGTGATAGGCGTTGATATTGACCAAAGAGGCGTAGAAAGAAACCGCGCGCTCGAACAAGGCGATCAACATTCCGAGTGTGAACGGAGTGACTTCGAAAATCGAAATCGTCAGTGACTTGCGGCCGTTTTCGTAAAGTGCGTTGCGGCTGCCGCGCATGAAACCTTGCAAGTAATCCTGGCTGGTGTTTCCGGGGTCGACCTCAATCGATTTCCCCTGACGGCCATGACGGACTTCGATGAAGTTCGCGAAGAAATTATTCACGCCCTCGCGGAGTTGTTGGACGTAGGCGTGTTGGTCGGTCGAGCCTTTGTTGCCGTATACTGCGATGCCTTGGTTCACTGTGTTGCCATCGAGATCTTTTTCTTTGCCCAAAGATTCCATCACCAGCTGCTGGAGGTATTTGGAAAACAGCACCAGCGAATCCTTGTAAGGAAGCACCACCATGTCTTTTTCGCCACGGCCGTTGGTCGCGCTGTGCCATGCGATCGCAAGCTGCATCGCGGCGTTTTTCGAGGCATCGTGCACTCGGGTTTTTTCATCCATCGCTGCTGCGCCTTTCAGCATGCCATCGATATCGAGGCCTTGCAGGGCGGCTGGCACGAGACCAACGGTTGAGAGCACCGAAGTCCGTCCGCCGACCCAGTCTTCCATGGGGAAACGGGCGATGAAACCTTGTTCCGTCGCGTAACGATCCAGCTTCGAACCCACGCCGGTGACAGCGATCGCGTGTTTTCCGAAATCGATTCCAGCTTTATCGAACGCGGCTTTCGCTTCGAGCATGCCGTTACGAGTTTCGGGAGTGCCGCCGGATTTGGAAATGACCAATACTAAAGTCTCCGAGAGTTTCAGAGTTGCGAGAGTTTCATCGATGCCTTGTGGATCGGTGTTGTCGAGGAAGGCGATAGGGAGCTTCGCTTTCTGGCCAATCGCTTGGGTGACCAACTGCGGCCCCAGCGCCGAACCACCGATGCCAATGAGAAGCACTTGCTTGAAAACT
Organism: Akkermansiaceae bacterium; assembly: GCA_031419275.1. GTDB lineage: Bacteria > Verrucomicrobiota > Verrucomicrobiia > Verrucomicrobiales > Akkermansiaceae > Luteolibacter. Next base: position 1,669 of record JANOKJ010000078.1, read on the forward strand.
CCACCTGCTGCGGTGCGTACTTGGCCGGTGTGAACTTGCTCTGCAAATTTTTTCAGAGCTTTGATAGGCTCGGTGATTTGAGCTTTGATCTCGGCACTTGGCGCGATCTCTGGTTTGCGCAGCCAGTAATGCCCGACCATGCGACCTTCATCGGGATTCGCAATTGCGCCGCTTTCCAATGCAACCATATCGCCGAACGCCTTGGCGATCTTGTCTTTCAGCGCGTCTCTCTCGCTCTGCTTCACATCCATCAAAGACAGATCCAAGGTGAACATGAGGTCTTCATATCTCACCAAACTTTCGTTGTATTCTTTCCAGCTCATATTGTTCGTTCGTATGTAATTAAATCAGAAATTCAAAATCGACTTCACGGGGTGCGCCCCGAGTTTTTCGCGTCCGCTGAGAAATGAAAGCTCGATTAAAAAAGAAATCGCCACAATTTCCGCGCCGAGCCCGGAAAGTAACTTCACGGCAGCGGCGGCTGTTCCGCCTGTCGCCAGTAAATCGTCTACTAGCAGCACCTTCTCGCCGGACTTGACCGCGTCCTCGTGAATTTCGACCACCGCCTCACCGTATTCCAAGGCGTAGGCTGCTTCTTGGCATTTCCATGGCAACTTGCCTTTTTTCCTTACCGGCACAAATCCCGCACCCAAACGGTCCGCCACCGCCGCAGCGAATATAAATCCCCGCGCATCAATCCCCACAATTTTATCCACTTTAACCCCACCCGCCGTCTCGCACAGCAAATCAATCGCTGCCCGAAACAACTCAGCATCGCCCAAGATCGGCGTGATATCCTTGAACACAATCCCTTCCTTGGGAAATCCCTCGACATCCCGAATCGCATTTCTAAGTCGCTCAACCATTTCCCAGCCTCACCCGTCCTTCGTCCCGAATCAAGACCCGAGAACACAACCCGAATGAAAATCCATCAGGCTAGCCATGAATTCAAAGAAAGGTGGCATTCTGCGGATTTTTAAATGAGGTAACCCAAAGATGGGATCGAACTGCTAAAGCATCCAAAAGGTATGTATATCAGAAATCCAAACGCTGCCGCCAAAGTCGAAAAAAGAGAACCTGATATACATACGCGGAGTGAAATAATCCTTTTCAAATCAAGGACTTTTCTATCAGATTCAGAAATGATGCTCGATGGATATACGGTCCAGAGATCCTACTAATAAATACTGTTCGGCAAAAAAATTCTATGCAAATGATCCGTCCTCGAAAAGCTGGAGGCTGCTCATCGCTGATCGCGGGGTTCATACTCGTAGTCGTAGGGGCATGTTCGATCTTATTTCTGGGCTCCGATGTCACTCTCACCTGCAAACGCTCGACGAATACCTGCGTACTCGAAAAAACGAGCGTATTCGGCCGGAAAGAAGTGGTGGCAAGCCTTCCGTTGAGTCAGGTGAAATCCGCAGAAGTCGTGAGCTATGGAGTGAATAACGGCAACAGATGGCCAACCAAGGCCACCCGCCAGATCGTTCTGAAAACCGACGAGGGTAGCATTCCTTTTTCTAATGCCTCGACTAACTGGACTAGGGAAATTAGTGTCCAGAAGCAAAACGCTGCTAAAATCAACAGCTACCTCTCATCGTCTAAGGAAAGCCTCGTAGTTGTCCAAGTCGCTTTAACCGCCAAATTAGTCGGCTATCTGTTCCTAGCGGTCGGCAGTTATGCTTTAATCCGTGGATTCTGGGGAGTCTCGCGTATTTTCAGGCTCTTTATCCCAGGCTGAGGCCAGCCCAGGTTGCTTTCCTTGGATGACTATTGATAACTACAACTCGAACCCCGTGATCGACATGCGCTCTCGCTGATAGGGGTGCACGCGCCTTATGTCCTACATCAAATGAAGACGACTCTATACTACACACTAATTGCGTGCCTTGCTCTGACAGTGATCGGCTGCAACTCACAAGAAAGAAAAGACAGGGTGGCGATCCGCGAAGCGGTTACAGAGATCAGTAAAGCTCCCCTGCCCAGGAAGCCCGACGAATCAAAAACGCATACGATCCACACTTCAAAGGGCGCGCTCACAATTTCCACATGTGGGGGTAAGAGGGGGCTGAATGGCGAGATTTATACGGAAGGGCCTGCTCGTGCGAACGGATTTTTTCTCATTCCGCGGATGGAGTGGGTTAATGATGCCAAAGAGGCGGAGCGTCTGCTGATTGAAGATTACGAAAAAGGGAATTGTCAGCAGTTCAAAGAGATCGAGATTCGACCAGCCACGAATAAACCCGAGGCCGAACAAGACGGTGGTGGACAACCGGCTACCCGCCCCGAGTCGAAATGACCCTCTTGATTACAACCATTAACCCTGTTGTGGAGTGGCGCTGCCAGTAGCCGGTGCCACACCTCGACGTTGCTATGGCTGCTTGTTGGTCAAGAGGTAAAATAATGTTTTTACCATAAAATTTGCCTTACGGTTTTTTACTGTTAGAAATGGGTGGAGCGAGGTTCTGATTCGAGAATGGGATTTGAACTCGTCGGAGAATCGGGT
>JANOKJ010000079.1:0-28746 GCA_031419275.1 Akkermansiaceae bacterium
GGCGCAGAGAAGGCCATCGATCTTGCGTTGCCATGGGTTTGCATCGGTTGATTTGAAGCGGGCGCGGAGGTTGGCAAATTTGATTTTTCCAACAGCGGTGTCGCGTTCGAATTCTTGAAGCTCCGTGACCCAACCAGAGGCTTCGAGTTCCTTGCTTAGGTGGGATCGGACTTTATCGAGCGCTTCGCTGCCGGGAGGACGCGGGCCGTAGGAGAGGATTTCGTTGGTGAGCGTGTGGGCGTCGTTACCGAGTTTGTCAGTGTTATCGGGTTTTCCCAGATACCAGAAGATGACCACTGCTACGGTCAATAGCGCGGCGAGGAGGAAACGATTCGATTTCACGAGGGAGAGCGTGAAGGGTTCGTTGTCATTGTGCTAGTGAAGAATTTTGAACCACGAATTTCACGAATGGGCACGAATAAGACAGGAGTGCGGGAGCTTGCTCCGTCGCGTGTGGGATTTTTTCTGACTGTTGCTAGATATTTTCACGCGGAGCAAGCTCCGCTCTTTGTGGCGGAGGCAAGCCTCCGCACTCCTGGCCAACATTAAGCTGTCACCGCGCCGCGGTCGTCGCTAAGGCCGGATTTTTCGAGGAAGTAATCGTAGCCGCCGGTGTAGCGGGTGACGATGGCTCCGCCTTCGGGATCTTTTTCGTTACGGGTCACGTGCAGGGTGGTTTCTGCGAGGTTGCGGATGAAGTGCACGTCGTGAGAGATGAAAACGAGGGTGCCTTCGTAGGCTTTGAGAGCGTTTACCAAAGAATCGATGGAAAGGATATCAAGGTGGGTGGTCGGCTCGTCCATGAGGAGGAGGTTTGGTGGATCGACGAGGAATTTGACGAGGTTGAGTCGGGATTTCTCACCACCAGAGAGCACTCCGCATTTTTTCTCCACATCCGCGCGGCGGAAAAGGAAGGTTCCAAGGATGGCGCGGGCGTCTTCTTCACGCAGGGTCGGGCAGGAGCCCATGACTTCGTCTAGGACGGAGTTGAACTCGTTGAGTGACTCGCCACGGTGTTGGGAGTAGTAGCCGATTTTTGTTAGATAACCGACCTCCTTGTTTCCTAAATCGATATCGAGTTCGCCGGCAAGGAGTTTGAGTAGGGTGGTTTTACCTGCGCCGTTCGGGCCGACGAGGACGATTTTATCGCCGCGCTCGATGGTGAGATCGAGGTCTTTGTAGATGCGTTTTCCGGGATAGGATTGGCCGATCTTTTGGAACTCGATGACTTTTTGGTTGGAGCGTGGAGGTTGCGGGAAAGCGAATTTGAAAGGTTTGCGCGGGGCGCGGGGTTTTTCGATGCGTTCGATTTTATCGACAAATTTGATGCGCGATTGGACTTGCGCTGCCTTGGAGCCGACCTGACGGAAGCGCTCGATGAACTCCATGTGGGCTTCGATTTCCTTATTCTGGTTGCGGTAGGCTTGGACTTGGAGGTCGTAGCGTTTTTCGCGTTGATCGAGGAAAGCGGTGTAATTTCCGGTATAGGAAATGAGCTGCATCGCATCGGGATCGATCTCGATGACGGTCTCGATCATGGTGTCCATAAAATCGCGATCGTGGGAGATCATGAGGATGGCGCCTGAGTAGTTGAGCAAATAGCGCTGAAGCCAGAGGAGAGAGATGAGGTCGAGGTGGTTGGTTGGCTCGTCCATCATGAGCAAGTCTGGCTCCATGACGAGGAGTTGTGCGAGGTGCGCGCGCATCACCCAACCCCCGGAGTATTCATGTGCAGGTTTATTAAAATCTTCTTGTTTGAAGCCGAGGCCAGCCAGGATTTTTTTCGCTTTGGGTTCGAGTTGGTAGCCGTTGAGGGCGGTGAACTGTCTTGGGCTTTGGCGAATTCTGGAGATGAGAGGTCGCCGGATTTTTCACCCACACGGATTGTGCGCAGTAGGCCGATCATTTCCGGGGTGATGCCCATTGCTATTTCCAAAATGGTTTCATCGGTCGGAGCACCGGCTTCTTGGGGGAGATAGCCGACGATGGCGTATTCATCGCGATCGATCGTGCCTTCGTCTGGTTGGTCCTCATCAAGGATCATCCGGAACAAAGTGGACTTACCAGCACCGTTCGGGCCGACGAGAGCGACTCGCTCTCCCCAGTTGATGGACATTTCGGCTTCGCGTAAAAGCGTTCTTCCGCCGAGGGTCTTGGTCAGTCTTTTGATCGTTAGCACGGGGATGGGGTAATCCGAACCGGCGGGGAGATCAAGTGAAAGACGCTAGACTTTGAGACATAAGAGGGGAAAGTGCCGAGTGATCAGTGTGCAGAGGGAGATTGGGAATAGTTTACAGAGGCAATCTGCGTTTGAAGAGGCAGCGAATCGAAATGACTATTAGAGCCAGTCCGAGAATAACCAACACAAGAGCTGGCAGCGACCAGATAAATAAGCCCCATCCATAATCGAGAGAGTCTCGCCATGTGCGCTCAGCGTAAGGGGCATACATCTGCTGCTGCGTGTGATAGTTGTCGGTGTAAAGGAACTCGCAGGACCGGAATAGCAAACTTCCACAGACCAACAGGCCAGTGCCGATAAACGCGGCAAGCACCCGAATGAGTATCTTGAAAATGAGCTTCATCGTTAAAAAGAGATAAAGAAATTCTGATCGAAAGTAGATGGTTTTCGACAGAAAAATTTTTGGGGCAGAAAATTACGGTCAACTGAGCCAGTTGACCCTACCGTTTTTGAAAGGTGTTGCGTTTCCCTACCTTAGGATGTTCTTTGCGGTGCGACTTATGAAGGGCTCTACTGTATTTTTGGTGATGCTTGGGCTGGTGATTGCTGGCGTGGGGGGCTTATTTACCTGGTTAATGGGGATGAGTTACATGCGGGCGGTGGAACAACGCACATGGCCTCAGGTTCAGGGCGTGGTGCTTTCCTCTAAAATTGAGAAATATAAGCACGATGATTTTTCGCCGATGGAATACCGGATGAACATTCTCTACGGATATGAGTGGAAGGGTGAGCGCAAGACAGGCGAGCGCTATGGTTTCCGGGGAAATCCCAAATACAATAAGCAGAATAAAATTGCAGGCTTGGTGGAGACCTATCCGGTTGGGAAAAAGATCATGGTTTATGTGAATCCAAAAGATGTGAATTTCACGATGCTGAAGCCGGATTCAAAAGCAGCGGGCTACTCGATTTGGTTTCCGATGTTGTTTGTCATCGGTGGGCTTGGAATTGCTCTGCGAGCAATTCGCGCAGAGCTGAGAGCAAAGAGCGGAGAACTAAGAACTAAGAACTAGGAACTAGGAACTAGGAACTCTACCCAACCACACCCTTCACCACTTTCGTGCCGGGTTTGGTGATGTTGGTCAGACGTTGGCCGACACCTTGGAAGGGGAAGGTGAGTTTCTCGTGATCGAAGCCCAGGAGGTGGAGCATGGTGGCGTGGAGTTCGTGGACGGAAACTTTGTCTTTGATCGCCTCGTAGCCGATGGGATCGGTTTCGCCGTAGGAGGTTCCTGCTTTCACGCCGCCGCCAGCCATCCAGATGGTAAAGCCGCCGGGGTTGTGGTCGCGACCAACAAAAGACATTTCACCACCACCACGGTTTTCGCGCATAGGAGTGCGGCCGAATTCTCCGCCCCATACGACGAGGGTGTCTTCTAACATTCCACGGCGTTTGAGATCCTGAAGGAGAGCAGTGATAGGTTTATCGATGCGATTGCAGAGATCGGTGAAGCCTCCTTTTAGATCGGTGTCCTTACCGGTTCCGTGAGAATCCCAACCCCAGTCGAAAAGCTGGATGTAGCGGACACCGCGTTCTGCGAGACGGCGTGCAAGTAGGCAGTTGTTAGCAAACGATTCTTTTCCGGGCTGGGTGCCATACATCGCGTGTGTGGCTTCGTTTTCCTGTTTTAAATCGAAGGCATCGGTCGCGTGCATTTGCATGCGGTAGGCCATTTCGTATTGGGCAATGCGAGTGACGGTTTCAGGATCGCCGGTTTGCTCGGCGATTTTTTGATTGATACGATCAAGCGCATCAATTGAGCGGCGACGCATGTCTCGGCTGACACCATCTGGGTTTTTGAGATAAAGGACTGGCTCGCCCTCGGAGCGGCATTGGACGCCTTGGTAAACTGAGGGAAGGTAACCTGAGCCCCAAACGGATTTTCCGGCATCGGGATTTTTTCCGCCGGATGTTAGAACGATGAAACCTGGTAGGTTTTGGTTTTCCGAGCCGAGGCCGTAAGTTGCCCATGCACCAATGGAAGGAGCGCCGAGGTTTTGGGTGCCAGTGTGGACGAGAAGCTGTGCGGGACCGTGGTTAAACTGATCCGTGTGCATGGATTTGATGAAGCATATATCATCCGCCATCGTGGCGAGATGAGGAAGCCGATCGGAGATCCAAGCGCCGCTTTGACCATGCTGCTTGAATGGGAATTGTGGGCCTAACATTTTTGGCACGCCTTGGATGAAGGCGAACTGTTTGCCTTCGAGGAATTCTTTCGGGCAATCTTTACCGTTGAGCTTTTCGAGCTCGGGTTTGTAGTCGAAAAGTTCGTGCTGGGATGGTGCGCCCGCCATGTGGAGGTAGATGACGCGTTTCGCTTTTCCAGGTAGCAACGGCATCGAAGGAGCGAGAGGATTGGATGGATCTTTAACGAGTTTCTCAGATGCACCATAAAGTTGGTTTCCCAACATCGTAGAAGCCCACATTGCGCCCAAGCCAGTGGAGCATTTCGAGAGGAAATGCCGACGGGTGAGGTGGGAAAGTTCGGTTAGGCGGATTTCTTGTTCGAGTCGGTTCATTTGGTGAGTGCGGCGTCGAGGTTAAGGATTGTGTTGGCGGTAAGGGTGAGTGCGGGATCAGATCCCATCAGACCTTTCGCACCGGGTGTTTCCTTTTTCAAGTCTTGATAAAGAGCGACTAACTCTTTGATGATTTCAGGACCAGCTTGGTGCTGAGTGACGGCAAGATAGGCAAAGCTGATTTGTGCATCGATCTCACCTGAATGCTGGCGCATTTTTTCAGCCAGAGCGGCAGCGGCTTCTATGTGGGCGGGGTCGTTCATCGTAACAAGCGCTTGCAGAGGTGTGTTGGAAACGATGCGCCGTGCGGAGCAAACATCCCGGCTTGGCGCATCGAATGTTAGAAATCCAGGGAATCCGCTGGTGCGTTTGGTGTAGGTGTAAATGCCGCGGCGGTATTTGTCCTCACCTTTGGACTCATTCCAATTCGCACCGCTATATACGGAACTCCAGACGCCTGCAGGTTGTGGTGGATAGACCGGATGACCATACATTTTCTTGGAGAGTAAACTTGAAGTCGCAAGAGCTTGATCGCGAATCATCTCGGCGCTCAGGCGATTTCTTGGGCCGCGCGCGACGAGTTGATTTTTTGGATCTCGCTCAAGTAACTCAGGCGTGGCTTTAGAGGTTTGAAGATAAGTAGAAGAGAGTGTTATTTCGCGAAGGGCTTTTTTGATTGACCACTTATGTTCACCTTGGAAGCGCAGAGCGAGGTGATCAAGCAGGGCGAGATTGGATGGTAGAGTTCCGGAGGTGCCGAAGTCCTCCACTGTTTCGACGATACCGATTCCCAACATTTCACCCCACAAGCGATTCACCATGACGCGGGCGGTGAGAGGGTTTTCGGTGCTCGCCATCCAGCGTGCCATATCGAGACGATTGATCTCATCTTTTTTAGGGAAATTTCCTCGTAGAAGATCGGGGACATCGGCTTTGACGATTTGTTCTTTGGTTAAACGATTGCCACGAGCAAACAAGCGGGTTTCACGTTTACCTGCTGCAGGACGATCCATCATGATAGGAACCTCCGTGCCTTTCATCGCTAACATGCGATCTAAATTTCCGAAAACTTTTTGCCACGTTTCGATTCGTTTTGGATCTGTTCTGAGGGCGGTGTAGCGCACGTCTTCGGCGACCTCTATTTTAAATCTTCTGACATAAGCGGTTTGGCTTTCGTTAGCGTTGGCACCTTGTTTAAGAGATATTTCAATGGTTTCTCCAGGTTCAAGGGTGATTTGATTTTCGGGAAGGATCACAAATCTGCGCGGACCGGCGATGCGTGGAAATTCACCCATACCAGAGGTTGCACCGTCTCTACCGGTTGGGTCTTTGAAGCGTTCGAAACGTTCGCCGATGCCTTTCTGTGCGAACGCACTCATGGGATCTGTCGAACCGGAGAGTTGATCTGCAATGACTTCACCCATCGGAACTTGGGTGCGTTTGCCATCGGCTGAAATTTTATCGATGTTAAATAAGGTTACGAAAGCGCCAATCTCTGGCCAATTTTTTGGATTATCACTTTGTGGATAAATCGAGAGTTTCAGCGCATCGATTTTCGGAAGATAACCGGAAATTTTATGGGTCGTGCCTGAGCGAAGATTCCCCTCGCTCAAGATCATGCCATCTTTATCGATACGCATCGTGCCGTGCTGAGGGTTGAAAGATATGTTTTCTAAGATCTTCCATGGGGTATCGGAAATTTTCCGACCTTCGGCATCGAGTGCTTCACGTAGTGCGCGAGTTTCACGATCGAGCTTCACCCATTCGTCGCCAGCGAGTTTGATTTTCGGATATTCGTTTTTGAGGTCGGAGTCTTCGGATTGGTTGAAGAAATCCATGAACTCATAAAATTCTTCGTGAGCGATTGGATCGTAAGGATGCGAGTGGCATTGGACGCAACCAAAGGTGGTGGCCTGCCATGTGGTCCAGACCGTGGAGACACGATCAATCACGGCAGCGACGCGGTATTCTTCGTCATCGGTTCCGCCTTCGGTATTGGTTTGGGTATTGCGGTGGAAAGCTGTGGCAAGGATTTGGTCAGAGGTGGCGTTGGGTAAAAGATCGCCAGCCAATTGTTCGATCGTGAATTGATCGTAAGGCATGTCTGCGTTGAGAGAGCGGATCACCCAATCCTTCCATGGCCAGATGTCACGGTGAGGATCTTTTTCAAATCCAAAAGTATCGGCGTAGCGAGCGAGATCCAGCCAGACGGTGGCCCAGCGTTCGCCGTAGGCGGGGGAGGCGAGTAATTGATCCACGACCTTTTCACGAGCGGCTTTACCATCCGTGTTCCATCCAGCTTCGAGTTGTTTGAGGTCTTCGATGCTTGGAGGAAGTCCGGTGAGATCGAAGCTAACCCGGCGTAACCATTCGGCGGCGCTGGCTTGGGGCGATGGGGCTAGATTGTTTTTCTCAAGATTCGCTAAAATGAAGCGATCGAGCGGTTGGGTTGGCCATGCTTCGTTTTTAAGGGTCGGGATGCTTTTTTCCACTGGAGGCATGAAAGCCCAGTGTTCTTCCCATTTTGCGCCTTCGGAAATCCATGTTTCGAGAAGGGCGATTTCTTTTTCTTTAAGAGGTGAGCCGTGTTTGGGTTTTGGCATCATTTCCTCGGGATCTTTGCTGCGGACGCGGCGCATGATTTCCGAGGATTCGGGTTTTCCGGGCACGATGGCTATTTTTCCGGATTCACCCTCGATGAGAGCGCGATTGCGATAAATGAAGGAAATTCCGCCTGCTTCTTTCACCCCACCGTGGCAAGCGGTGCAGTTTTTTAGAAAAATCGGGCGGATGTCGCGATTAAAGCTGATCTCGTCGGCCATCAGATCGAGGCCAAGTGAGTTCAAGCCCAAGAGCAGGCAGGATATCTTGAAGGTGCTTGTCAAAACAGTGGAAGAGTAACGTTGGTTTGGGGAATTTTCTTACAATAAAAGAGTGTGAAAATCTTCATTGAAGGTTGGCGTTGTGGGCTAGAGTGTGCATGTTCCCCGCACAGCCAACTGTATGAAGATTCTGTCCCACAAAGATGCCTCCTATCCCTCGTTCGTCAAGCGACTGCATCGCCGAGCGATTCCCGAGGATTCGGTCCGTGATTTGGTTTCGGATATTATCGCGAAAGTCGGCATGGAAGGCGATGATGCCTTGGTGGAGCTAACGCATCGTTTCGATGGTGCGAAGCTGGCGAAGAAGCAGTTGTTTGTGAGCGAGAAAGAATTCGCGCAAGCGGAAGCATCGGTTACCGCTGCGACGCGTGAAGCGGTTCGTCGGAGTTTGAAAAACATTCATGCATTCGCGCAGAAAAGCATGCGCAAAGATTGGTCCGCGAAAAATGCGGAAGGTGCAGTGATCGGCGAACGATTCACGCCGTTTGATCGCGTTGGAGTTTATGTGCCTGGTGGGAAAGCACCATTGGTTTCGACGGCTTTGATGACGGCAGGATTCGCACAAGCGGCAGGTGTCCCGGAAATTTTTGCGGCAACGCCGTGTGGTCCGGATGGCACAGTGAATCCCGCGTTGTTGTTTGCATTGAAACAAGCAGGTGTGCATCAAGCGATTAAAGTCGGCGGCGCGCAAGCGATTGCAGCGATGGCGCTTGGAACGAAAACGATTGCTCCAGTGGATCGGATTTTCGGTCCGGGAAATCGTTTTGTGGTTGAAGCGAAACGCCAATTGGTCGGTGCGGTATCGATCGATCTGCTGCCTGGGCCGAGTGAGATTTTGATTTTGGCAGATGCTTCAGCTAAAGCAGCTTACATCGCTGCAGATATGCTCGCTCAAGCGGAGCACGGCGGCGACAGCGCGGTGGGTTTTCTGACGACTTCATCTGCGTTGTTAGAAAAAGTTCGCGTGGAGATCGAAAAGCAGACACTAAAGTTGAGCCGCTCGAAAATCATCAAGGAAGTTTTGAAAACTAGCACGTTTTTGTTGCACGTGAAATCGATGGCTGAAGGCGTGGCTATTGTGAATGCGTTTGCTCCGGAGCACCTTTCCCTGATCGTGAAAGACGAAGACGAAGTGCTTGCGCAAATCCGCACGGCGGGTGCGATCTATCTCGGTGCTGATTCTCCGGTGGCGGTTGGCGATTTTCTCGCAGGGCCCAGTCACACCTTGCCAACCGGCGGGGCGGGGCGGTCGTTTTCCGGACTTCGCGCAGATCAGTTCCAACGCCGCACTAGTATTGTGAAAATGGACAAGCGAGCGGTAGAGAAATCGTTGTCGGTGATTGAGGAATTCGCGCGGCTTGAAGGATTGGATGCGCACGGGAAATCGACGGCGATTCGTTTGAAGCGTTGAGTTGACCCTTGGTAGATATGAATAGTGCTGCTGGAATTTGAATATTTCACCGCAAAGCAGGTTGAGCGATAGCGATTTTATTTATATGCAGTCATTTGGCTTGGACGGAATGTAATGGAGTCAAAGACGCAGAGGTCACAGAGGGAACGCAAAGCCAAGTTTGTTAATTCTAAAAAGAAAAAATTAGAATAAAGGATTATGAAATCTACTATATCCCCGTTTGACGGGAGGTGAGTTAAGGGCTTTTCTTGTGGGTATGAAAAAAATCATTTCCTTAGTTGTGAGTATTTGTGGGTTGATGCCGTTGAGTGCGGCGGTGGTTGAGCGGAGTGTGAAATACAAACTCGGTGAGGTGGAGTTGGAGGGATTTCATGCTTATGATGACAAAGTCGCAGGCAAGCGTCCTGGAGTTTTGATCATTCATCAATGGACGGGGCTTACGGATTACGAAAAGATGCGGGCGCGGATGCTTGCGGAGTTGGGTTACAATGTCTTTGCGGCGGATGTGTATGGAATCGGGATTCGTCCGCAGCCACCTGAGGCGGGAACGGTTGCTGGAAAATATAAAGGAGATCGTGAACTTTTTCGGGCGCGGATGATTGCAGGTTTGGAAGTTTTGAAAACCGATGAGCGCACTGACCCAAGCAAGCTGGCGGCGATTGGATATTGTTTCGGCGGAACCGGAGTGATCGAGCTTGCCCGCGCAGGTGTGGAGTTGAACGGCGTCATTTCTTTTCACGGTGGCTTGGCTGCGGCGCCGGATTTAGCGGCGAAAAAAGGATCGATTCCTGCCAAGGTGTTGGTCTTGCATGGTGCGGCGGATCCTTTTGTGCCGGCGGCTGAGGTCGATGCTTTCAAAAAAGAAATGGAAGCAGCGGGTGCTAATATGAAGATGGTTTCCTATAACGGTGCGGTGCATGCGTTCACTCAGAAAATGGCGGGTGATGATCCATCAAAAGGTGCTGCCTACCATGAAGAAGCGGATCAACGTTCGTGGGAAGATATGAAACGGTTCTTTGCTGAAATCTTCCCGAAATCTTAGATCGCGATCTGCATGGATGAACTTTTTAAATGGCCGGATTTTCTCGATGAGTTTGCAGAGGTTGCGTTGCGTCAGGGATTTCGTGCTGAAGTTCTGTTAGATACTCAGGACGGGCCGGTGATGGCATGGGAAAAGGAAGGCGAGGGTTCGTTGGTTTATGCTTCCGCTGGAATTCACGGCGATGAGCCGGCGGGTCCGCTGGCATTGTTGGAAATGATGCGTGCGGGGAGTTTTTCGGATCGTCATCATTGGTTGATTTGTCCGGCGTTGAATCCGGGCGGGCTTGCGATGGGTCGGCGTGAAAACCGGGAGGGAGTGGATTTGAATCGCGATTACCTGCAGCAATCGACGCCGGAGATCGCTGCGCATGCGAGGTGGTTGCAGCGGGATAGGGTGCCGGATGTGTTTGTCTCGCTGCATGAGGATTGGGAGCCTGAGGGATTTTATTTTTACGAGATCAATTTGCTGGAAGATCAGCCGCACCGCGCGGCGGAATTGTTAGAGGCGGTGAGCGAACATTTTCCTGCGGAGTCGGGCGCGGAAATCGACGGGCATGAGCCTCGTGCGGCGGGTTGGATTTATCATGGAGCGGAGGCAGATCTTCCAAACGAGTGGCCGGAGGCGATTTTTTTGGCAAAGCTAGGCTGCGCGCTGTCGTTCACTTTCGAGACTCCGAGCCAAGCGGATCTGACCAAACGCGTGGCGGCGCATGTTTCTGCCTTTCAAAGATTGCTGCGCCTGATTGGATGAGTGGGTAATCATTTTCTTTCACTATGAAAATTCTCATCACCGCAGGCCCAACCCGTGAAGCGATCGATCCGGTTCGTTTTCTGACGAACCGATCCTCGGGGAAAATGGGATACGCTATTGCGGATGCGGCGGTGCACGCCGGGCATCAGGTATTATTGGTTTCCGGGCCGACGAATCTCGATGTTCCGGCTGGGGTGGATTTCATTCCCGTAGAGAGCGCGGAGGAGATGTATAATGTCGTAGCTAGGTATTTGCCGGGAATGGGTGCGGCGTTTTTTGCTGCGGCAGTTGCGGATTTCACGCCTGCGGAAATTTCCTCTCAGAAGATTAAGAAGAGCGGTGAGAAGATGATTTTGGAATTGGTGAAAACTCGGGACATCCTGGCTTCTGCACGTGAGACCATCAGTTTCACGGGTTTTTTGGTGGGATTCGCGGCAGAAACGGAAAATCTTGAGGTGAATGCCCGAGCGAAACTTGAAGCCAAAGGCTGTGATCTCATTGTGGCGAATGATGTATCGCGCAGTGATATTGGCTTTGATTCCCATGAAAATGAAGCGCTGCTGGTATTTAAAGATCGCACCGAAGTTTTCAAAAAAGCCCCTAAACACGACCTCGCGATCTATCTGATTTCGATGTTGGGGGATTAATCAAATGATGATATTTCACCTAGGCACTTGCCATGTGTGGATTTATACGTTTATTTAAAGCCTACATGAAAACCCATATCGCTGCAGCCACCTTCTTATTCGGATCATTAACCGCGTATTCCGCGATCACGCTCGATGCGACAGAAAGTAAAACGACTGCCGCTAATGTAACGCCTGCATCCAAATTGCCTGCATCCAGTCCAGCAGCAGCAGCCTACGAAGCCTATGATAAGGGTGAACATGCGAAAGCGGTCGAACTCGCCAAGCCACTTGCAGAAAAGGGAGATAAAGACGCGATCTATCTCATGGGATTCGCCCATGAAAATGGTCAAGGGGTTGAGGCCTCCCGCGAAAAAGCGATCGAGTATTATCGCAAGGGACAGGCAAAAAATCATGCCGACTCAATGTATCGTTTGGCTGCAATCTTATTGACTTCAGGTCAGGGCGATCAGGCGCAAGAGGGTAGAGAGATCCTTGAAAAACAGGCGGTCACCGATCCAACAGTTTCTGGGCGTATTCTTGGTGAAGCTTTTCTGCTTGGACGTTTAACGCCAGAGCCTGCGCCGGAAACGGCTGTGAAATGGTGGTTAAAAGCTGCGAATGCTGGAGACGTTTTGTCTATGGTCATGTTGGGGCGTTTGTATGACGGTCAATTCGGTCAGACCCCACTCATCAATGCTAAGACGGCTTATGAATATTTCCTCAAAGCAGCTGAGAAGGGCGATGCAGGCGCGATGGTTGCGGTGGGTATCCGGCTTTTGAAAAGTGATGCTGTTGCCGCAGATGAGAAAAAAGGCACTGAGTGGCTGGTTGAAGCGATCAAAGCTGGGAATCTTGCTGGATGGCTTTCTTTAGGTGATTATCAAGCGAACATTAAAGAAAATCCTAAATCAGCATTGGAATATTACATCAAAGGTGCCGAGGCGGGCCATGCGGAATGCATGCTCAAGGCGGCGGCTCTCTTTATGGAGGGTAAGGGCACGACCAAGAATCAGGAGCGCGCTATGGAGTGGTTAGAAAAATCAGCTACAGCAGGAAATGCCCAAGCGCACATGTTTTTGGCATCTGCGATCATGGCTGAAGAAAAGCCAGATGTGGGCAAAGCCTACGGCCATCTTCTCACCGCTGCGAACGCAGGGCTACCGCTCGCTCAGAATGAACTCGGACTTCTATATCTTTCTGGAAAAATGGGTGTGGCAGATATTTCCGCAGCGGTTTCTTGGTTTGGCCGTGCAGCACAGGCAGGTTTAGCCGCTTCGCAGAACAATCTTGGAGCGTTGCATGAAAGAGGTGCTGGAGTGCCACAGAGTCTTGAAAATGCCGCGAAACTTTACACGCTTGCTGCTCAACAAGGTAACCCAAGTGCAATGCTCGCACTCTCTCGGTTCAACGCAGCTGGTGCAGCAATGCCTATGAATAAACCACTCGGCTGGGCGCTTGCAAAATTAGCCTCTGAAGCTGGTGAAAAGGCCGCGGACGATGTCATTAAGGATATCGAGAAAGGCATGACCAAAGAAGAGCTCACGAAAGGCAAAGAGGAGCTCACTCGCATGCAAGCAGAGATGAAGAAGGGTAAATAGCAGTCTAGCTATAGCGAATTCCATATGGTATGGCGCTCCACGCTACGAGAGATCTGGGCAAAAGTGAGTGACTTACTTCATCTGAAGTAAAATTTTCGACAAATCTTTGACGGCTTCAGTCGGGTGTTTGGCTGAAAGTGTGATTCTCAACCGTGCAGTATGTTTCGGAACGGTGGGGAAACGGATTGCTGGGATGAGGTAACCGTTTTGTTTAAGTCTTTCCGAGGCATCCAAGGCCGTTTCGTTTTCTCCGAGAATGATGGGTAGAATCGCGCTCGGGTGGTTTGACTGAAGGATGGAAATGTTTTGAAACAGTTTTTTTCTTAATTCCGCACCTTCTTCTGAGCGAATTAGTTGGATCGCTGAAATTGCTGCGTGAGCGATGGCTGGAGGTGGCGCTGTGGTGTAGATGAAGGGTCTGGCGCGATTGATGATGAGATCGATCCAATCCTTTGATGCTGCAAGATAACCACCTGATAAGCCGATCGCTTTGCTCAGTGTTCCCATTTGGAAATCGATACGATCTTGCAGTCCGAGTTCTTCGGCGAGTCCCATGCCGGTCGGTCCGATGATACCAATAGCGTGAGCTTCGTCTAACAGAAGTTGGGCACGGTGCGTATCGCATAGCTCGATGATTTCACGTAGCGGGCAGCGATCTCCGTCCATGGAGAAAATGGATTCTGTGACAACTAAGATCCGTGCTTCAGGATGCTTTTTGCGGAGTTTTGATAGCAATGCGCTGAGATGAGTTAGATCGTTATGCGGAAAAACTCGAAGAGTGGCTTGAGACTGACGGGCGGCATCGATCAAGGATGCGTGGGCGAGACGATCGAGAACGACGAAGTCGCCTTTTCCAACGATGACTGGGATGGTTGATAGCGCGGTTGCGAAACCTGAGTTGAATGTCAGTGCGGCCTCGGTGTGTTTGGCTTCGGCTAGAATGCTTTCTAAGTCCGTATGTGCGTTGAACGATCCGGTGACGAGTCGGGATGCTGCGGAGCCTGTTCCGTAAATATGAATTCCTTCAATGAAAGCGGAAGCGATTTTGGGATGCGTTGAGAGCCCGAGATAATCATTCGAAGCGAAGTTCCACATTTCACGGCCATCCCGAACGATGCGGAGATCTTTCGTGGTGTGGGCGATGGGATGTAGCTCGCGAAGTGACCGATCGTCCGCCAATTGTTGTAACTGTTGGCGCGGTTCCATTGGGTTGTAAGGAAATGAGAATGAAACTTACTCTGCTGTGGGTTGATCGAGAGCCCAGCGCATGAGTTTTTCGGAATCGCTCCAGATGTTTGCGGTGTTGGATTTCAGCACCACACAAACGACCGAACGTCCGTTGATTTCGCCAGTGGAAATCAAGCAGCGTCCCGAGGCATTGGTAGTTCCTGTTTTCAGGCCGTTAATGAAGCTGACTTTTTTCAGGAGCTTGTTGGTGTTTTCGAGTTCGATGGTGCGGCCATCGTTGTATCTGAAGAAGTAGGACTCGGTATTGCTGTAAGAACGGAGCAGAGAGCTTCTGTAGGCCACGCGTGCCGCGATCGACATATCGCGCGCGGTGGAGTATTGACCTGGCTCAGTTAGGCCGTGGGGGTTTTTAAAATGGGAATTTCTCATGCCGAGTTGTTGGCATTTGCGATTCATCAGGACGGCGAAATTTTCAATACTACCAGCTACATCGCGAGCTAGTGCACGGCTCACATCGTTCGCACTTTTCACCATCAGCACTTTGAGTAATTCGCGGCGGGTGTATTTCTCACCGGGTTTGAGATAGAGCTTGGTAGGCTCACAGTTTGCATCATAGGCGGTGATCGTGACGGCTTTATCAAGATTCCCAGCATCCAGTATGCATAATGCAGTGATGATTTTTTGGGTTGATGCGACGGCGCGTTTCTCATCGGCATTTTTTGCGTAGAGGTTGCGGTTGGTCGCCATATCGACCACAAGCACGCTTTCAGCAAAGACGTCTGGCGGCGGAGTGCGTGGGACACTGGCGATCAGGACGGGATCAGCAGGTTGGACGACTTGTCCACGCGGCGGGGGCGGTGGTGAATTGCCGCCACATGAGGAGAGCACTAGGGAAATCGATGCGCTAAGGAAAAGGAAAAGTGCGATTTTACGCAGGGATGACATGGCCGGAAGATGCGGGAGGAGTCGTTTTTGGTCAATAGCTATTGGTTTCGGGGGATTTTAAATATTGAGAAAAGTAGGTGGATTACAAGGAGGGGCTGCATTCTGCTGCCTGTTTATCTATGTAGATTAGGCAGCAGAATGCAGCCTCTCCTTGTTGTTTTCGATGTCATAGGCAATCAAATCGCCCTAAATTCCTTCTTGCACAGGGGT
Organism: Akkermansiaceae bacterium; assembly: GCA_031419275.1. Taxonomy (GTDB): domain Bacteria; phylum Verrucomicrobiota; class Verrucomicrobiia; order Verrucomicrobiales; family Akkermansiaceae; genus Luteolibacter. Next base: position 15,415 of record JANOKJ010000079.1, read on the forward strand.
TGGGGGAGCGGGTAAGTTCCCCAGGTAAGCCCATTGCTGCGAGCTTTGATACGCAGCTAAATTTTCAGTGATGACATTTTCGAAACGCCACCTTGCCCCAACTAACGCTGCTTCCTTTCGGTGCGGTGTTCTTGTCAATTTTTCATGATTTGCGGTTTCAGTCATTCACGTAATCTTTCTTCGTCCCGGTTAGCCGCGGTGCCTATGCACAGTTGTTTGTCGGAGCGTCGTATCAACACATCCGGAGGATAAAGCTATATCTAAGCCACCAAACAACAACAACAGGGGTCGTTTCCGTGATATGACACGGATTAACGATCGGATCCGCGCACCCAAAGTGAGAGTCGTAAATGCAAACGGCGAGCAACTCGGGGTGATGTCGTCACGCGAAGCATTAGCAAAAGCTCAGGCCGTTGGTTTGGACTTGGTAGAAATCGCAGGGCAGGCAGATCCGCCGGTGTGTAAGATCATCGACTACGGGAAATACAAATACACCCAGGCCAAGCTCAAGAAGGGCAAGTCGAAGTCTGCGACCAAAATGAAGGAAGTGAAATTCCGCGTTGGAACTGGAGATCACGATTACAACATCAAGCTGGGTCGCGCAGAAACGTTCCTTGATACAAATCATAAAGTGCGTTTCGTGCTTCAATTCAAAGGACGTGAGAACGCCCACAAGGAACTCGGATTTGTGGTTTTCAAACGCATCATTGAAGATTTGAAAACCATGGCCGCAGTAGACCAAGCTCCGCGTTTGGGAGGAAGAGCCGTGGCGATGATTTTATCACCACTTCCAGCACATCAACGGAAACGTCATTTCCATCTGTTCCATGGTGAGCTGATTGAAGAAGACGACCACGATGAAGAGGAAGAAGAAGAGTACGTCGATCACGATGATGCTTCTGAAACCAAGGCTGAGGTTGAATCTGAGACGAAAGAGTCCTGAAAGTATAGGTCTTATAGGACATATAAGACCTATGATTTGATGTGACGAAATCAAAAGTCCGATGCAGGGAAATTTTACTGAGTTATTTGCAAGTTTGAAATCAGGCACGGAGCCTTGGTTGCTCTTGTTTGATATCGACGGAACATTGGTCGACACAGGCGGTAAAGGCATGTCCGCACTCAAGAAAACGGCGATTGAAGTTTTCGGTAGCGATGGTCCTCCTCTAGATTTAGCTGGATCAACCGATCTCGGAATTCTAGCTAATCTATACCTTCACTTTGAGGTCGAGCCTACCGAAGAACGGACGCATCGATTTTTCGAGATTTATCACAAGCATTTGGATGATAGTCTGGAGTCGAACCCATCTGAAGGGAAAGTCCTAGATGGGGTTTTTGAATTATTGGAAAAATTGGCAATTCGTCAAAATGCACAACTCGGATTGCTCACCGGTAACACGAAACTCGGTGCTGAGATCAAACTCCGTCATTATGGATTGAATCATCATTTTTGCTTTGGAGCTTACGGATCGGATCGAGCAGATCGAAATTTACTCGGATACATTGCCTTGGAACGCGCCTTAGCAGTAACAGGAAAAGTTTTCACTCCCGAACGCACGCTTATCATCGGTGATACCCCAAAAGACATTGCCTGCGCCCACGCGATTGGTGCGAAGTGCCTAGCTGTTGCCACTGGGCATTTCACGGCGGAGCAGTTAGAAAAAGCTGGCGCTGATTGGGTGATCGGCTCGCTTTGCGAAGTTGTTTAAGGGAATTTTAATTATTCGTTGCGCGGCGGACTTGGTGCATGGTCCTGCCAACGATCCCTATACTTCCGGTCTATCTACTAGCTTACTGAAGGTTTCTTCCAGTGCTCGGAGTGTTTCTGGATTTTCGATTTTTTTATCGTCTTGAGTGGTGATGTAAAGGGTGTCCATAGCGACGCCTTTTTCGGTGCAGATGCGGGCGTGGGCGGTGTCGAGTCCGGCTTCGTTGATCGTGTGGAAAAGATCGTGGAGTAGGCCTATGCGGTCGAGGGCTTGGATCTCGACGGTGGTGCAAGTGGGGTGGAGATCGTTGGAAACGCGAGCGCGGACGGGGATGGAAACGCCTGTCTCGGAGCGAGGTTTGAGGAAATTGATTTTCCGTTTAAGGTAGTCTTCGGGCTGGTAGTTCTCGGCCTCGAAGATGGTGGTGAGTGTGTGGATGAAGCGATTGCGGGTCGAGGTGCTGGAGATGGGCTCGAAGTTGGTGGTGCAGACGCGGAACATGTTGAGCACGATGTTGTCGGTGCGGGTGAAGAGGTCTGCGGAGAGGATGTTGATTTGTTCTGAGGCGAGGGCGCAGCAAAGTTTTTCGAGGAGGAGTGGACGGTCGCGGGACGCTAGGATGAGGGTGGAGTAGCCTTTGTCTGGGTGGTCGGTCCATTTCACGCAGTATGGGTGAGAGGATTTGCCTTCTTGCTCGGCGAATAGGAAGTGTCTGACGGTGCGCACTTGGGTTTTGATTTCTGCTGCGTCGCGGTAGGCAAAGGCGGCGGCGGGAGTGCGGTCGAAGTGTTGGCGGATGTCATCGTGGTAATCCTCACGCATCAAGGAAATGACTTCGCCGCGGAGCTGGATGCGGTTGGCATCGAGCTTGCGCTGGAAGTTTTCGCGTCCTTCTGTTAGGAATGCGTGAGTGGCGGTGTGAAGCTGGAGCATGAGAGAGGATTTCCAACCATTCCATGCATCGGGTGCTGTGCCGCTGGTGTCGCAGTATGTGAAGAGCAACATCGCATCCAGGTATTCCTGGTTTTTCATGATCCCCGCGAACTCTGCGATGACTTCGGGATCTTCTAGATTCTTGGTGGTGGCAAAGCGCCAGAAGGTGAGATGGTTATCAACCAAGAACATGATCAGGGCGCGACGTGGCCCTTTGATTTGCATCCGTGAGCAAAGCTTTATTGCGAGCATGGCGGAACCATCGATGTGTTCGCGGACATTTTCCGAACGTCCCGTATCGTGTAAGATGAGAGCGATGTAGAGAGCGTAGGGATCGACGATTTCGAGAAAAAATTTCCTGAACATCGCTAGGCGTGGGTCGGTGTTATCGATAAGTTTATCGAGTTCATCGATGCAACGAAGCGTGTGTTCGTCGGCGGTGTAGCGGTGGAAGAATTCGTGTTGAACGAGGCAGTCGAGAGCGCCGAACTCTGGGAGGTATCGGCCAAGGAAGCCGATGCGATGCATTTGGCGTAGGATACGGGCGACCTGTCCTTTGCGTTCGAGGATGGCTTGGAAGGTTTCGCGGTTAGCTTTGAGGTAGCGGAATGGTTTGTCGATGTCTTCCCAGTGGCTCGCGACGAGGCGGCGCATTTGTGGGGAAAGTCGGAGATTGCGGAGTTGGGTGTGTTGAAAGAGTCGCATCAAGCGATGAGGATCGTCTCTGAAGATATCTTGGTTTTCCGGGTAGATGCGGCCATCGCGTGCGATGAAGCCGTCGAACTCCTCGCGTTTTTTTCTACGGAAGGTTAAGTATGATGCGAGGCCGCTTTCCGCGATGGTTTCATTCTGGATCTGGAAGGTTTCCATGATCGAGTTGGTGTGGTTGTAGAGGTGGCGGGTGTGGCGGTAGTAGTCCCGCATGAATGATTCAGTGCGACGTAGGATGCTGCGTTCTGGGTAATCGAAGGCAGTGGCGACGATGCCTTGGAGTTGAAGAGTGAGTATGTCGGTGGCTTTGCCAGTGTGGTAGTGGAGTTCGTTACGAACGCGCATCAGGAAATCGTAGGCTTCTTCGATTTCCTTGAGGGTGTTAGATGTGATGATGCGATCTTCAGCGAGTTTTTTGAGATCGCGGCTACCGGTTTTCATTCGGGCGACCCAAAGGATGTTTTGGAAATCGCGCAGACCTCCGCAGGATTCTTTGACGTTGGGTTCTTGTAGGAAAACGGTGTAGGAGCTTTTTTTATGGCGTGAGCGAAGGTCTTGGCTGCGGTTCTCAAAAAAGGCGTCTTGTTTTTTATGGATGCAGTTTTTGTCGAAGGCGACGAGAAATTGTTGATAGAGATTCGCATTACCTGCGATGAAGCGGCTATCCATCATGGAGGTGAAATTCTGTTGGTCGGCACGTGCTTGTTCGATGCACTCGGCAATGGATCGGCAGGCGTGGCCGATTTTGAAGCCCATGTCCCATAGCGGGTAGAGGATTTGCTGCACGATTTCCTGGACGTTTTTTGGAAGTTTCGTGGAAGCGCGGGGAACGAGGAAAAGGAGATCGATGTCCGAACCGGGATTCAAGGTGCCACGGCCATAGCCACCAGTTGCGACGAGGGCGAGCGGTGCGGTTTTGGTGTCTTGGGAGTTGATGGTGGCTTGGAGGATGGTGGTGAGCAGGATATCGATGAGTTTAGAGCGAGCTTCACAAATCTCGACCCCTCCTGCGCCTTCGCGGTGGCGTTCGAGAATTTTCATTTGCTCCATCTCCATGAAACGTTGGTAGAGCGCAGTCCGCTCAGAAGGGGATAGCTGGCCATCGATGGCGGGCTGGAGGAAAATGGATGAGGTGTCGTCGGACATTGGAAGAAGTTGAAAGTGGCTAGTGATCAGTGGAAGAGTCAATCAAATCAGAAATCAAAAATCCTCAATCATCAATCGTCAATCTATTGGGTAAAAGAAAGGATTGAATGACGATTGACGATTGTTGATTTTGGATTTTTGAATGAAGAATCGGCTGATTAGCGAACTTCCAAGCAAACCTTACCGATGCTTGAAGCTGATTCAAGTTGTCGGTGAGCGGCTTGGAGAGTTTTGGCGGTGAGGGCTTCTGCCGGGGCTAGATTGAGTTTGGGAAACGTTCCGGCGTCGCAGCGTTTGGCAATTTCTTGGAGAATTTCGCTTTGGCGTGACATATCGGGAGTTTGGAAACGGGAGCGAGCGGGCATGTATTCCCAAACGATGCGTGGGGATTTGAGGCGTAATGGATTGCCGATGTGGATGGGGTTTTGGGTTTCGACGATCAAGCCGATGGCACCGAGGGGCGCGATGAGGTCGGCGGTTTGCTCCCAATAGCTTTCCGTGTCGTGGAGGTTGGCGATGAGAGGGAAATGCTTGAAACCGAGCGATTCGATCTGAGGTCGAAGTGGATCACGATGGTTGATGATGTGATCCGCCCCGAGTTGTTGGCACCAGTCGCGTGTCTCCAGACGGGAAGCCGTGGCGATTACAGTGAGACCGGCGGATTTCGCGAGTGGAATGAGTGCTGAACCGACACCTCCTGCACCATTGATGATGAGGATTTCTGTGCCGTAGGGGATTTTGCCATCGGTCATGCGTTCGAAAAGCAACTCCCATGCGGTGAGCGCAACGAGTGGGAGTGCGGCGGCTTCCGTGAAAGAAAAGCTTTCGGGTTTCTTTGCGACGAGCGCGGCTTGCACCGTTTGGAATTCGGCGTTCGATCCCGCGCGGCAGACATCGCCGGAATAATAGACTTCATCGCCGATGGAAAATGATTTCACATTAGAACCCACGGCTTCGACGACTCCCGCTGCATCGAATCCGAGGATGCGTGGAGTGGTTAGATTTTCCGTGCCAAGGGATTTGCGGATTTTGGTATCGACCGGATTCAGCGAAACGGCACGGACTCGAACCAGAATTTCATCTGCCGCAGGTATTGGGATGGGCGTTTCAAATTCGATGATGGAATCGATGGATGAATTGAGTGCGCCGAAAGCTTTCATGGTTTGATGGGTGTGAGGTCTAGGAAACGCATGCCGTAGGTGATGGTGTATGGCAGGGAAAAGATCGAGATAATCGTGGTGGCGATGATGACTTGGACCGCGACGGCGGGTCGTCCACCGTAGATTTTTGCGAGCAGGATGGGAACCATCGCCGCGGGCATAGCGGCTTGGACAAGGAGCACTTGTTTAAGTTCGTCGGACATGGGGATGAATTTAGCGCAGAGGATGAAGACGATAGGGGCGAGAAACATGCGCACTAGGATGGAGCCGAAAATAATTTTCCATGAAGGTTTTTCCGTGCCGACCAGATCCAGCATTGATGCACCCGTCATGACGAGTGCGATAGGAAACGCACCAATACCTACCAGATAAATTAAACTGCGAGGCGGACCGGTGATCTTGTCGTCGAGGTGCAGTAGGACGAGTGATAAACCAATGACGACGGCAATGATTGGTCCGTTGATCATGCGTCTCCAATTGAACTTACTCTCTCCACTCAAGAGCATGACGCCGAATGACCAGATCGCGATTTCGACGCCGATGTTGTGAACGAAAAGCACAGCGACCGCTGAGGTTCCCCAGAGGATCTGTACAACGGGGACGGCGGTGTAGCCGTAGTTCTGACAGCCAGAAGCTAGGGCAAACGTGCGCCTGCCATGACCGGGTTCTAGCCCGATGGCTTTTCCAACGAGATAACCGATCGCGATTCCAACAATGATCAGAAAAAAACCGAGGCCGATGCCTGTGACGAGAGTGGAGTAGTCGCGTAGAATGACCGCCCCCAGCATCCGATCCAGGATAAAGCAGGGTGTCATGACCCAAAAAATGATCTGCATGATCTTAGCGTCATACTTCTGTTTGAGAATTCCTATCCTCCGCAGGAAAGCTCCACCGATAATCAGCAAATAAACCGGCAGAACCGATAGGAGAATGGTGGTGGGAGTGATCAAGTCGGGGAAGTTTTAGCCTCGATTTCCGAAACGCCAAGGAAGAGTTAGTGGATGTATAGGTCATATAGGACTTATAGTACCTATTAAGTAAGTGGTTTGAGGGTTGCGCTTGGGGGAAAATCGATGAAAGTGGGCGCGCGCTATGATGAATGTTGAGCAAATCAGAGAGGTTTTGAAACAGGTGAAGTATCCGGGATTTTCTAGAGATATTTTGTCGTTTGGGTTGGTGAAAGCGGTCGAGGTTGAGGGCGCGGATGTGACGGTGAAGATCGAGATTGCGACCCGAGATGCGAAAGTGCCGGAACAAATTTTCAAAGACGTGCATGCGGTTTTGGGCGGGGTTGTTGGGATAGGCACGGTGAAAGTGGATGTGAATGTCAAGGATGCGCCGGAGGCGGCGTCGGGTGCGGTGGGGAAAAGTTCGATCCCGGGCGTGAAGCGGATTATCGCGATTGCTTCAGGCAAGGGTGGGGTGGGGAAATCCACGGTATCGGCGAACATCGCGGTGGCACTTTCCAAACGTGGTTTGAAAGTAGGGCTGTGCGATTGCGACCTCTACGGGCCATCGATTGCACAGATGTTCGGCACTACGGAGCGTCCGGATGCGAACGAACACGATGAGATCATTCCCATTGAGGCACACGGATTGAAACTGATGTCGATGGGATTTTTGTTAGAAGATAAATCACCTGTCATCGTCCGCGGGCCGATGGCGACGCGTTACACTCAGCAGTTTTTGCGTCAGGTCGCCTGGGGTGAGTTGGATGTGTTGGTTTTGGATTTACCTCCAGGAACCGGCGATATCCAACTCACGATTGTGCAAACGGTTTCAGTGGATGGCGCGGTGATCGTGACGACTCCACAAGAGGTTGCATTGATCGATGCGCGTAAAGCGGTCGCGATGTTTGCGAAAGTGAATATTCCGATTCTCGGTTTGATCGAAAACATGTCGTGGTTTGAAGGTGATGACGGCAAGCGTTACTACCTTTTCGGCAAAGAAGGCGGCGTGCGTGAGGCGAAGGACATGAACGTTCCTCTGCTAGCGCAAATCCCGATTGATATCCCTACTGGTAGGGGTGGAGATGACGGGGTGCCAATTGCCCTGACCGATCCTGCGAAGAGCAAGGTTTCTGCGGCGTTTCACCAGATGGTGGCGGGGTTGGCGGTTTGAAGGGTGAGTGAATCCCGGAGGGATTTCAGACATTAGCACGGGGTCGAGGACCGGAAGCGACGACTACCCCGTGATTGAGGATGAAATGAAAATAGCACCCCGAAGGGTGTGCCAGACAAGATGTCACTGGTGTAATGATCTGGAGCCTCTCTGCAACCCCTTCAGGGTTGATTGATTTTTTGGATGCTACGTCTACGGCGTGTAGCTCCGCTCAACCCCGAGCTAATATCTTTGATCCCGCCGGGATCAGATTTCACTCTCCCTCAGATGGCGTGAGGAGCTCGATCCAATTTTTTTTATCCGTGGTGACGCATGGGATGGAGCCTTTAATGAGCTTGCTGGTTTTTGCGTCCCACACGAATTCGCATTTGAGTTCGTAGTAAAAGTGGCTTTTTGGATCAGGTTTGATTTCCTTCCAGCCACCTGCTTTGCGGAATTCCGGATATTTTTCAAGTTGGCTTTCTTCTAGCGCAAATGAAACGACCAGTGGTTTTTTTTCGGTCGGTTGTTGCGCGAGGATGAGGGCGAAAATGTTTGCTGCTAAAGATTCTTGAGTCGTGTATTGATAGCCCAATCTTACTTCGGTTGAGGTTTCGTTGTGTGTGACACTTAGGTTGCCTACTCCATGCTGATTAATGAATGAATTCGCATTTCTTAGGCCTTCTATATCCCACGCCGAGTATAGCATATTGGCTGAGTAATGGTTTAATTCGAGGAAATCAGCTGGCTTCTCGCCGTTGCCCCAAATTGGCATCACATGCCAACCTGGATCGAATTCACCGGATCTCTCGCAGATGATCAGCGCTGGAGATAATGGTTTGAATGATTTGTCTTGGGTAACTCCCGGCAAAACTACCCAAGCGATTCCACGGGCATCTTCTTCGATGATTGCTCCGCCGACATTTGAAGTAGCGGCGATTTTTTTATCCTCATCGGGATGGCTGAAATATTTCCCCGAGTATTTCGCTTCTAACAATTTATCTTCCGCTGCTTCCGCAATGATCCGAAGTTCAAATGGCCTCTCTGGGCTGCTGCCTACACTACGAATCAAGCACCAGATGGTGGCAGCGAGAACCTGCTCTTTGGTGTAGGGACTGTATGCGGGTGGTTTCCATGTGTTGAGGTGCAGGATGGCTGGCTCGACGAGGATTTGGGTGGAGTCGGGTATTTCCAGAGATATGCCGAAGACAGTGGCTAAATTTTGATCCAGCTCAGAACCGTTTTTCCATTTCATCGCTCCCTGCGGAGATGGTCGGGATTCGACGATTTTGTAATGAATTCCGTAATTGTAATTACTGATCACACCGACTCGGCCAAGAGGGATTCTCGTGGGGTCTGAGTGTGTGACGAGATTAACTGGTTGCTCAATCGTTGAGACTCCTACAGCGGAGGCAACACACGGGATGGAGCTCGATAGGAGGCTCGAGACGATTAGGTAAATGGGGAGGGGGAGTATTTTCATGACCAAGAATGAGTATCCAATAGCCCTGTTGGCTGCAACTTTAATGAGCGATTTGAAGTCATCAAAAAGATCAAGCAGACGGGAATGTTGCGCGACCACCGATTACACGGGGCATGCTGGAGTCGCGTGGTCCAGTCGGCAGCTACTTTGGGGTTGCGTGAAATGGTGGGATGGCTAATTTGGCGGGACTATGATCGTTTCACCGAAAATTCGCGGCTTTATATGCACCACGGCGCATCCGGAAGGATGTGCGAAACATGTAGAAGAGCAGATCGCGGTCGTGAAAAAGAGAGGGTTGATAGCGCAGGGCCCGAAGAAAGTTTTAGTGATCGGTTCATCGACGGGTTACGGCTTGTCCTCACGGATCGCTGCGGCTTTTGGATCGAATGCGGCGACCATCGGGGTGTTTTTCGAAAGACCCGCTTCTGAGGATAAATGCGCTACTGCGGGTTGGTACAACACCGTGGCATTTGAGCGTCAGGCGCAAGAGGCAGGCTTGTATGCGAGATCGTTCAATGGCGATGCGTTTTCCGATGAGGTCAAACAGGAGGTGATCGCTGCGATCAAAGAAGATCTTGGTCAGGTCGATTTGGTGATCTACAGTTTGGCATCGCCGCGCCGCACCGACCCGAAGACTGGCGAGGTTTACAAATCCGTGTTGAAACCGATTGGTGAGGTTTACACCAACAAGACCCTGAATACCACGACCGGTTCTGTGGATGAAGTGACGATCCAGCCAGCAGAAGGTGATGATATCGAGCAGACCGTGAAAGTCATGGGTGGTGAGGATTGGGAAATGTGGATGGATGCGCTGATGGAGGCAGGAGTTCTCTCTGAAGAAGTCCAGACGGTTTCCTATTCCTACATCGGACCCGAGGTTACCTGGCCGATTTACAAAAACGGCACCATCGGCAAAGCGAAAGAAGATCTCGAAACAGTTCAGCGTTCCTTGGATGCGAAGCTCGCGAAAATTTCCGGCAAAGCATGGGTGTCTGTGAACAAAGCGCTGGTCACCCAAGCGAGCTCGGCGATACCAGTTGTGCCGCTATACATCTCACTTCTCTACAAAGCGATGAAAGCTGCAGGCAACCACGAGGACACCATCGAGCAGATGGATCGCTTGTTGCGTGAGCGACTTTACAACGGACATCCAAAACCCGATGAGGCGGGGCGGATTCGCGTTGATGATTGGGAAATGACTCCTGAAATCCAAAGCTTGGTCGGGAAACGTTGGAATGAAGTGAATACGGAAAATCTTTCTGAACTCGCTGACTTCGAGGGTTATCAATCCAGTTTCCTTCGCTTGTTCGGCTTCGGCTTGGATGGCGTTGACTACACGGCTGAAAGTGATATCGCGGTTTGCGTTCCGTCGCTTGCGTGAGATTATTGGGTTGAATTTCTAAACTCAAATCATGCCTAATAAATCTTTTCTTCCTGAGCCTTATTCTCACCACTACCAAATCGCGCCGAAATTTTCGAAGAGCGCGGTTTATGTTTCGTGTGAGTTCGCGATCGATCAAAGCTTCAAGATTTATTCAGGTGGCTTGGGCTTTTTAGCAGGTTCGCACATGCGCTCAGCGGCGCAGATGAAGCAGAATTTGGCTGGAGTGGGTATTCTTTGGACGTATGGTTATTACAATCAGGTTCGTGGGGAAGAGGGCGAGCTTGCGGTGCAGTTTAGAAAAAATACCTACTCGTTTCTCCAGGATACGGGGATTCTGTTCACGGTGGATATTCACGGTCATCCAGTTTGGGTGAAAGTTTACTATCTGCCGGGAGATGTGTTCGGCACGGTGCCGATGTTTTTTCTAACAACTGATATCGAACAGAACGACACGCTGTCCCGCGCGATCACGCATCGGCTTTACGATAGCGATGAGCTTCGCCGCATCGCGCAATACATGATTCTTGGGATTGGCAGCGTGAAGTTGTTTGAAGAACTCGGTGTCTCGCCCGATATCTGGCATCTCAATGAGGCTCACGGGCTTTCCGGTGCGTTTCAGTTGGTGAAAAAATACGGCGGCGTGGATGAAGTGAAGAAACGTTTGGTTTTCACCACGCACACCCCGGAAGAAGCAGGAAACGAGAAACACGATTTCCACTTGCTTCAGAACTTTGGATTTTTCAGCGGCTTAGATGAAGGGCAGGTTCGTCATATTTCTGGGGTAGATAACAACGTTTTTAATCATACGTTGGCAGCACTAAGAATGGCGAAGAAAGCCAACGGCGTCTCGAAATTGCATGGCGAAGTTTCACGACAGATGTGGAAAAACGCGCCGGGGATTTGCGAGATCACGCACATCACCAATTCGCAAAATAAAAAGTATTGGGCGGATCACGGGATTGAAAACGCGCGGTTGGAGAAAGATACAGAGGCGCTCACTCACCGGAAGCGTGAATTGAAAGAGCGCTTGTTTCGAGTGGTCGCGGATCAAACTGGAAAATTGTTTGATCCAAATGTGCTCACGATTGTTTGGGCGCGCCGTTTTGCGGGTTACAAGCGTCCGGATCTCATCACGCATGATATGCGGCTGTTCCGTGAAATGCTCAACACAAGCAATTATCCCGTGCAAATGATCTGGGCGGGGAAACCTTATCCCTTCGATTACTCGGCGATCAACACGTTCAATCACTTGATCCATCTCACCAAAGATTATCCGAACGCAACCGTGCTGACTGGCTACGAATTGGAGCTTTCAAGGTTTTTAAAAAACGGAGCGGATGTCTGGTTGAACAATCCCGTCGTGACCCGCGAAGCATCAGGCACCTCAGGCATGACCGCTGCTATGAACGGCGCTGTGAATTTATCCACCTTCGATGGCTGGGTCTGCGAGTTCGCCAAAGATGGTAAAAACAGCTTCATTATCCCGCCCGCCGATCCAAGCCTCACTTGGGAAGAACGCGATCAACACGATATGCATGGTTTCTATTTTAAACTGAACGATGAAATTTTGCCACTGTATTACAATCATCGCGCGAAATGGAATAAGATCGTGATGAAATCCCTGAATGATATCGTGCCGTTTTTCGATTCTGATCGGATGGTGACGGAGTATTATGAGGTGATGTATGGGTGACTTCTACTCTTCATTCAAAAATCAACAATCGTCACTCAACAATCGTCAATCAATTCTTTGATCGGCGCGCTTTGATCATTCGGTTTGAATGACGATTGACGATTGTTGATGTTTGATTTTTGAATGAAGATGAAAGATCTAGCTATCCTCTTAGCTTTCTTCCTTGGCTTCTGATTCCTGACGATCTAGAAATTCATCAATGAACGGACAACCCAGAGCTAGGCCTTTCTGGGCTGTATTTGCAGGTATTATACAGCGTGTTGTATATGCAGGACAAATACTGCGTGTTGTGTAACAAAACTGTTGGGCAAAATAATGAAACGAAGGGTAGCTCAATCAATATTTGCTGTAGCGCTTCTCATCGCAATTGGCGTGTTGGCGGTTTTCATCCATAGATACATCAACGCTCCAATTCTGAAGAGTCCTTTACAGGGCGGAGATGTTGTAGCAGCTATTGAACGAGAATTTGATATTCCGATTGATCCATTGATGGAGCGTCCAGGAATTTTTTGCAGTAATTGGCTCTATTGGCGCGGCCTTGATTGGAATGCTGGTGCACTAATTACAGTTTGCGGTATCCATGATACGAGCACTCAACAACGAATGATCGACCGAGTTGAGCAAGAAGTGAAGAAGAATGGCCTTTGTGACATACAGGTAGCATTTCATGACGATACCAGAATTGAAGAGGGAGACGGATGGACAAGGAGGATTGCAGGAGCAGAACTTCGTAGAGTGAGAATTCGGGGTGTGACCAAGAGTTGGAGGGATGCGCAAGCCGAGAATGAAGAAGCCCAACAAGTCGGCTCATCCAACGGCGGGCAAGATTTCTGATTGATTTCGGACTTCCCTTCCCGCCGTGGATGGCCTATACGTTGCTATGGCTGCTTGTTGGTCAAGAGGTAAAATAATGTTTTTACCATAAAATTTGCCTTACGGTTTTTTACTGTTAGAAATGGGTGGAGCGAGGTTCTGATTCGAGAATGGGATTTGAACTCGTCGGAGAATCGGGT
>JANOKJ010000080.1:0-9417 GCA_031419275.1 Akkermansiaceae bacterium
CGGTCTTCAGAAATTCGATCACAACATCCACAGGGCGCATCACGCCCCATTCATAGAACTTGGCTGTCCGCCTATCAATAGCGTGATGCTGATTTTTTATCTTTTCAAACTTGCCGAGCTTCGGCTTTGCCCATACACCGAAACACCATGTCATACTTCCCAGATATTCCGAAAATCCAATACGAAGGATCAAAGTCAAAAAACCCATTTGCTTTCAAGCAGTACAATCCCGACGAAATTGTCGCTGGTAAAACGATGAAAGAACATTGCCGTTTTGCTGCCGCTTACTGGCACGTTATGCGTAACGGCCTTTCCGATCCCTTCGGTAGCTCTACTGCCCTGATGCCCTGGGATGATCAGAGCGATTCTGTCTCCAACGCCCTAAAGCGCGCCGATGTCTTCTTCGAGTTCCTCGATAAAATCGGCATCGATTACTATTGCTGGCACGACCGCGACATCGCTCCCGAACTCGGCGATCTCGCAAAATCCAATGCCGCTTTGGAAAAAGTCACCGACCACTTGCTCGGTCTCCAAAAGGCCACCGGCAAAAAACTCCTCTGGGGCACCGCCTGCTTGTTCTCACACCCACGCTACTCCCAAGGCGCCGGCACTTCGCCGAACGCAGATGTTTTCGCTTACGGCGCAGCTCAAGTCAAAGCAGCTATGGACGGCACCTTGAAACTCGGTGGCGAAGGCTACACCTTCTGGGGTGGTCGTGAAGGTTATTCCACCCTTCTCAATACCGACATGAAACGCGAGCTCGATAACCTCGCTAACCTCCTCCACCTCGCCGTCGATTACGCGAAAACCATCGGCTTCAAAGGCCAGTTTTACATCGAGCCAAAACCACGCGAACCCTCGACTCACCAATACGATTCCGACTCCGCAGCGTGCCTCAATTTCCTTCGTCAGTATGGTCTCATGGATCATTTCAAACTGAACCTGGAAACCAACCACGCGACCCTCGCTGGACACACCATGCTTCACGAAATGACCGTCGCCATCGATGCGAACGCGCTCGGCTCCGTGGACGCGAACCAAGGTGACGAACTCATCGGCTGGGACACCGACCAATTCCCGACCGATATCTACCTCACCACCGAGATCATGTTGAAAGTCTTGGAAATGGGCGGATTCACCACCGGTGGTTTGAACTTCGATGCGAAACGTCGTCGCGAATCCCACGAGCCTTCCGATCTCTTCCACGCCCACATCGGCGGCATGGACGCCTTCGCTCGCGGTCTCAAAATCGCAGCAGCCATCCGTGAAGACGGCAGACTCCAAGAGTTCGTCAACAACCGCTACAAATCCTGGACCTCAGGCATCGGTGCAAAAATTTCTAACAAGCAAATCAGCATGGAAGAAGTCAGCGCCTACGCTCTCTCCAACGGTGAGCCAACCCTCGATTCCGGTCGCCAAGAAATGTTAGAAAACTTGGTCAACGAATTCATCTGATAGAAAAATAATTATCAAGGGCGCGGACTCACCTCCGCGCCCTTTTTTTGTGTAGTCCTATAGCAAGAGAAGACACACATACACATGAAGTCGCTTTTATCTTCCAAATAAAAAATAAACAACGCTTTATTAGCACAATCGAACCTTCATAATAAGACTAAGTCCTGACCGCTTGGACGGCGCGTAGCGAAGTCATTCGTCATTCATCAATCAAATCTCTGCTTCCGCTGAATGCAAAATCGCATGGGGTATACACCTCATAGCGAACTCCGTTCACATGTCGCTTAATAGCGCCGTCACGAAAATAGCCCACCTTTAAGAGGGTATTTCAAGACGAACAACAACACGACATGAAAAATACAACTACAATCAACAAGCTGGCAGCAATCTCACTTGCTGGACTCATCTCGACTGGCGCGGCCTTCGCTGCGACCACGTCAGGAAAAGACGGAATGAACACCACTAGCGGCTCCCAACAACAAACTCAATACGCCAGCAACGGTCTACCGATGCTGGATACTGGTGTCCAAGAACTTAGCCTGGGTGGTCACCTCAACTGGGAAGACAATACCGACTACTCATTTGACATTAGCTACGGCCGATTTGTCACCCCAAACTGGCTCCTCGGTGTTGATGCCGGCATAACCGGAATCAACAGCACTAAAGATTATCGCGTCGGAGTCTTCGCGGAATACAATTTCCTAACAGGAACCAAGTGGGTTCCTTTCGTCCGCGGTGGACTGGGTTATTCACATCCAGATGTTGGCGATAGTGGTGTTACACTCGGAGTGGATGCAGGTATCAAATACTTCATGCGCTCAAACCTCGCTATCTACGCCTCCATTGGTGGCGACTGGAATGTGACTGGCGACGGCAGCAACGATGGCATTGCTAAACAGGTCGACTTAGGTCTTAAGTTCTACTTCTAGTTTTCCTAGTTAGTAAGTATAGTTAAGGCAGCTCGGATTTATTCCGCGCTGCCTCTTTCTCTTTCTGCGGACGTCCCTCCAGTCTATTATCCGCGCAGGATGAAATGAGGAATTATATATTCATCCGGAGGGTGGGGTTTTACCCCATGGTTACTGGCAATTCTTTCAGCCAGATTGTACCTACATGAAAGCAACTATCAAACATTCCATCTTCCTGATCATTGCATCCGTGCTGATCTCACTATTCACATCAAGTTGTGCGACCATGCAAGGCTTCGGCAAGGATGTTAGCCATGCAGGAGAACATATCGAGGAACAAGCCCGCTAGATATCATCAAATTCAGCAAAAGTATCTATATATGTTAATAACACTCGCCATTGTATTGATTGTTTTGTGGGTCTTAGGCTTGGTCACCAGCACGGCCATGAACGGGTTCATTCATATCCTGCTGGTTGTGGCAGTCATCATGATTCTGATCAGGTTGATCCAAGGTCGACGTATATTATGATTCGCCAGCTGGCCGATATCCTTTGCTTATTGGCGTCGAGTGGAGAATATAAAGTATATCGAGATGGTATGGACCGACGCATCTAACAAAAATCATTGCCTGCATTCCTGTCGGTAAAGAAGCGATGAATGAAGCAAATATGATAACGAGGCTATGAAACGAATTTCGATCCTGATTGCGGAAGATCATCAGATTGTGAGTGAAGGAATTCACATGATGCTAAAACTTGAGCCTGACATGGATGTCGTTGGGCAGGCAAGAAATGGTAGGGAGGCGGTCAAACTCGTGATGGATTTGCAGCCCGACGTTGTATTGATGGATATCGCGATGCCGGGTCTTAATGGTTTGGAGGCAACGCGCCAGCTGATGAAATCGCGTCCGGACACACGAATTATCATCATCACCGCGCACAGTGATGATGCCTATGTGAAAAGCGCGGTGGATTCCGGGGCTGTTGGTTTTCTTCTTAAACAGGATCCAAGTTACAACGTCTGCCTTGCGATACGTGAGGTTCAGCGGGGTGGGATCTATTTCAGTAAATCCATCGCAAAACGTTTCGTCCAGATCAATCCCCAGTCGCTGGATCGTCAGGGAAAAAAAGAAAGGAGAGCGAACCAACTCACCTCGCGTGAGATGGAAGTATTGCAACTCATCGCCGAGGGCAAGGCAAACAAGGAAACAGCGGTTGAGCTGGGGATCAGCATCAAAACGGTTGAAAAGCATCGCGGACACTTGATGGACAAGCTCGATATTCATGATACCGCGGGATTGACGCGTTATGCGGTGATGACGGGAATCATTGAAAACAGTGTGCAGATAACGATCAGAAACGAATCGGAGAGCTGAGGAAACGGTCTAAAGCTGGTCGGCGATGGTTTCGGAAAGCTGGTTTAATATACCTTCGGTATGTTCCAGAGAAACTCGGCTGGATCTTTTGAAGTCTGTCCGGAAAACGGATTGCTCAAGGCGCTTGATGGTTTCTTGATCGGTGAAGGAGAGATTGAGTTCGCGATTGATGCGCATACTGAGCATGTCGAGATTGGCCGAACCGACACAGGCCCAGTCATCGCAAATTATGGCTTTCAGATGGGTCATATTCGGATAACGGTAAATTTTGGCTCCCGCCTGGATTAGGGCGCGCGCGGTTGAGAGATTGCCGGTATCCATCAGGGTTGGGTTCTTGCCCGATGGAATGATCACACGCACATCCACGCCCCGGCGTGCAGCGGCCTCAATGGCGTGAGCGATTTCATCATGGGAAAAATAGGGCGTTTCGATCCAGATGCGATGACGCGCACCACGTATGGCCAGCAATGTCGCATCGAGAATTTCATAACGTCCCTCTGCTGGATCGGTTCGGAGGATTCTCAGAGGGATTGTTCCGGGAACGGGCTCCAGAACCTCGAGCTTTTTCGGTTTACGTGAGTATGCGAAGTCTCCCAAAGGACCGGCTGTTTTCCATGCGAGGTCGAATTCGTGAGTGAGTGTCTGGACGATGGGTCCTTCGACACGAATCATTAGGTCATGCCATTCGGAAAAGTATTCACGACCAATGTTCATTCCGCCGATGAAAGCGGTTTGTTGATCGAATACGAGCAGTTTGGTGTGATCACATACCAACCATGGATTGAGACTCCTGCGTGCGCGGACTGCTGAGTTTTTCCGCAAGTAGCGGCTCATGTTGCTGGGAGGATTGAACGCACTCGGGCCGAGTGTTTCGGGTGCGGAGTTGTAGGCGAGATTGCTCCCAAGATCGTCATAAAGGACTTTAACTTTAACCTCAGTCGAGCGTTGCTTCAGTGCTTCGGCATATCTAACAGCAATATCATCATTATCAAAAATGAACAGCTGGATATGAATCGATTTATTGGCGCTGGCAATTTGGTGATCAAGTTCCTTGAAAAATTGTGGACCATCAACCAGGAAGCCGAGCTTGCCGCTCTCCGTGGCAGGAAAATTCATAGAATCGAGCATTTGGTCGAATCCTGAAGTTCCGGGTTTTTCACGGATTGCTTCATAGTGATTCATACGGATCGGTATGTTTCCGATAAGTATCTCACGGGGTCGATTCCACAACACGGCGAAGCCGAGCTTCACCGTGTTGATGGGTCGGCTGAGCGTGGCCAAGGCGGTTGAACGTACTGCGACCATCGCGAGGTTTCCTCCTCCGGTGAGTCCATCGATGGATTGCTCTTGTCTGCCGATGGAGGAAACGCTGGCACAGGAGCTCTGTAGAAATAATATACCGGCAATGATTTTGAAATGACTGAACCGGAGAGGATGCTTCCGCCGGCTTTCATTTTTTTTGAAGATCAGCGTAGGGTCCGGTTTCACATCTCGTGTGTTAAGGATTTTCGGCATCAACTCTGGCTTTCGCTGCCGCGGCTTCCGCTTCCGCTTTCTTTTTATCCGCATCAAGATTGGCTTTGATGGATTCTTTGTTCGCTTCAATGTTCGCCTTATCGATTTTCGCATTAATATCGGTTTGTTCGGTTGCGTATTTCGCATCCGCATCTGCCTGATCCTTGCGTTGCTCGATCACTTCGGTGGTGGCGTCTTTGTCTTTCTCAATGGCTAATTTTTCCTTGTTGCAGCTTACGGAAACAATGGTGGCGAGCCCAATAATGGCGAATGTGGTGATTTTCATGATGTGTTGTTATTGTTTGCATCCCGCATGGTGCTGGATGAATCCACGATTTGTGAATGCACCAAATTAGTCGTCCGTCCCATTCACCGATACGGGGTGAAACCCTTCCTATCATTTTTCAAGGAATCGTAAGGATATGGTTTTACGTTCAAAAAAAAGCCGTTAGCGCCGGCATAAAGCCGTTAACGGTCATATAATGAATGACGGTGGATTTATTCCTTGTTGCGGCGTACAAGTAGATATCCCAGCAATGTACCGACACCGATGCCAATCAAGATGGGGGAATAGGCGTTATTGTGAGTGAGAACTCCGAATTCGCAGGCTTGCCTAGATATTTGTTTGCGTGCGTTCTGATACAATTCCTTGCTGCGATCGACCAGATCTATCACGCCGTCTTCGGCGTCATGATAGGCATTTTCAGCGGTGGAAGAAATCCAATCGCCTGCGATATGTGAGGATTTCTTGATGTCGGTTTCTACAGTATTCAATGGATTGCTCATATTATTTATTGGATCGGGTTGCGCTATCAACGTGAACAATTTTTGAGAGTCTCTCCATGGGGTGTAACTCTACTTCCGTTGCTTTATGAGTCATGGGTTCAACACCCCATGGCGAAGCTTTGTGATGATCTGCATCTTTCTGACGGTGATAACCCGTTTGTTGGAACCGAAAGTAAAAAATACAATTATGAAAACAAATCATCTTATCAATACCGCCATTGTCATATCCATGGCAGCATTCATTCTAAGCTTGTATGCTGAGCCTGATTCCAATGAGAAAGCTGCGATCGAGGAAAAATATGCGGTTCAACCCAATACTTTGACGACTGTCATCGCCGATAGTCTGACATTCTCGACTCTGCCAGCGGCTGATCTTGACGTGACAGTAAGTGGTAAGAAAGAATTCACCATTTTCGCTCCTACCGATGAGGCTTTTGGCAAGCTTCCCGAAGGCACGCTTGCCAAACTTTTGGTTCCGGAAAACAAGATCGAGAATGATGGCTCAAAAGTTTTCAGCATCAATGTTCCTGCTAACAATGGAATTACGCACGGACTTGGTGAGGTGCTTGTCCCCAAGTCGCTTGACGGATTCGCAGGATTGAAAAACTGAAGTTTCAAAAATTGCCACATCGTAATAACCTGATGCCTGTAGTTTTCTCAGGCGTCTTTTTCGCTAGATACGCGGATGCGTGGAATTAGGATTTCACCCTATGGAATATTCCGAGCGGATGTTGAAGAATGTAGATATATGGAACATTCAGCGATTATCCGGCCATTAAATAGACAGAGCAACAAGGACCCCGAAGATAAACTCATTCTGCACCTTGCAGAACGGGATGGTATTATGAAGCGTGTTCAAGCTAGAACGGTGGAGCTGGCGCTTTTGGCGGGAAGAGCGTCGCATCAGATCAGGCAAGGTGATTACGAGCAGGCAAAACGAGAAATTCCCTACGATTCCTATTAATATCGTGTCTAGGGTTTTATCCCATGGAAACGATGATCGAAACCACGAAAAGAATGAACGCCTATGAAAACAAAAATCAAAAAGCAGCTACTCAGCGAATCTAACCATTATAATCCGAATGACTACAATCCGATCTTCAACGCAAGATCCATCAGTCTTGCCGACCTAGTCGCGGAAAGATATGTTAGATACGCGATTCTGATGTGCACCGCCTCGCTCGCGTTTTGTCTTAATTCATGAATGATTCCTTATGACAATCACGCCTCGAAATCAGGCAGCCACAGCGGTTATCAGAATGGATGCCAAATCAGCACTCTGCCATATGGCTATCGTAGGGAGATCCTTTCAGGAAAAACTTATTACTATCATGACGGTTACATCCAGACGCTGGAAGGCGTCGTCACCGTGAGTGGTGTGGCTAGCAATGCTGCAGAAAAGAGCTTGGTGACCAAGCTTATCAAGGATGTCGACGGCGTGATGAGCGTGGAAAATAACATGTCGCTCAAGTAAGTATTTTCTGTCTGGAAGATTTCACCCACTCCGCAATCACAGCGGGGTGGGTATATTTTTGTCAGCATGGAGCGCCGGTGTCTGAAGGAATCCGTCATGGTAGGGTAACACCCCATACGGATATTAGTGGAATCCTAAGACCCTTAGAGCGAAGCAGTCGTTTAAGATCACTATCATGTCACCCCATTCCACGAATTCTACTTCTACACCACCCGAAGTTACAAGTGATCTCCTCCGCAGCGAAGCTCAGCTCATCACCGGCGCTTTGCAAAACGCGATTTTGAAAAGTGAGAACTTTTCCAGCATCGCCACGGATGCGAAGGGGGTGATCCAGCTCTTCAATGTGGGTGCGGAGCGCATGTTAGGCTACTCGGCGTCCGAGGTGATAAACCGGATTACTCCGGCGGACATCTCAGATCCAGAGGAAGTCATCGCGCGAGCCTTGGCGCTCAGCAACGAGCTGGGGACGAAGATCACGCCGGGCTTTGAGGCCTTGGTTTTCAAAGCGTCTCGCGGGATTGAGGATATTTACGAACTGACCTATATCCGCAAGGACGGCAGTCGTTTCCCGGCGGTGGTCTCGGTGACGGCACTGCGGGATGATCCGGGCGGGATCATCGGCTACCTGCTCATCGGCACGGACAACACGGCGCGGATGCAGGTGGAGGAGGAGCGTAGCAAGCTGGATCAAAGTCTGCGCGATCAGCAGTTTTACACTCGGTCTTTGATCGAGTCTAACATTGACGCGCTGATGACCACGGACCCTTCCGGTGTCATCACGGATGTGAACAATCAGATGGAGGCGCTCACCGGTCTCTCGCGTGATGAACTGATAGGGGCGCTTTTCAAAAACTACTTCACCGATCCCGCGCGGGCCGAGGAGGGCATCCGGCGGGTTCTCAGTGAGGGAAAAGTGACGGACTACGAACTCACCGCACGCTCCAAGGATGGCACTGAAACTGTGGTGTCTTACAACGCGACGACGTTTCATAACCGCGATGGCGTGTTGCAGGGCGTCTTCGCCGCAGCGCGGGATGTCACGGAGCGCAAGCGCTGGGACAAGGTCTTGCAGGAAAAAACGCTGGAGCTCGAGACCGCGAAGGCCATTGCGGAAAAGGCCAACCTCGCGAAATCGGATTTCCTCTCCAGCATGAGCCATGAGTTGCGCTCGCCGCTCAATGCCATCCTCGGCTTCGCCCAGCTCATCGAGTCCGATACGCCGGGGCCCACGCCCGCGCAGAAGGCCGGCATCGACCAGATCCTTCACGCCGGATGGTTTCTGTTAGAGTTGATCAATGAGATTCTCGATCTGGCTGTGATCGAGTCCGGACGATTGACGCTCTCGCTGGAAGCCGTTTCGCTGCCGGAAGTCCTGATCGAATGCCAAGCGATGATCGAACCGCAGGCGCAGAAACGCGGCATCAGCATGGCGTTTCCGAAGTTCGACGCTCCTTGCTATATCAAGGCGGACCGCACGCGCTTGAAGCAGGTGCTGATCAACCTGCTTTCTAACGCCATCAAATACAACGAGGTCGGCGGCAAGGTGGTGGTGGAATACGCTTTGAGCACCGATGGTCGCATGCGCATCACCGTGCGCGACACGGGCGAGGGAATGTCTCCACCCATGTTGGCGCAGTTGTTTCAGGCCTTCAACCGCCTGGGCAAGGAGGCCAGCGGCGAGGAAGGCACCGGCATCGGCCTAGTCGTCAGCAAGCGCTTGGTGGAACTGATGCATGGAGTCATCGGCGCGGAAAGCACCGAAGGCGTGGGCAGCGTGTTCTGGATCGAGCTGATCCACGATGCGAACCCTCATGCAGAATACATCAAAGCGGTCAGCACCTCGGTGCCTGTATCCCGCATCGCGGACGGTTCGCGCACGCGCTTGCTGCTCTACATTGAGGAT
>JANOKJ010000081.1:0-6188 GCA_031419275.1 Akkermansiaceae bacterium
CATGTTAGAAGAGGTGCATTTCGAGGAAATGCCCCCGAAAAAGAAAGATCAGCCCAGCGAGCAAGAGCGCAAACAGTTGGTGGATTGGCTTTCAGGGATACTCCACGCGAACAATGCGTCAAAACTCGAGGACAAACTCCGCATGCCCGATTACGGCAACAAGGTGAATCACGACAAACTGTTTTCGGGAAAATACAAGGATCTGCCCAGCTACACAATGGACCGACGCTGGTTGATCAGTGATTTTATTTTCGATGCGAAGATGAATTCACTACTGGAATACAAACCCCAGCGCGACATTGACGGCAAGCGCTTATCGGTGCTCGGCGACAACAACCGAAATGGCACGAAGGTGAATCTAACCAATCCGTTTCTATTGCCCACGCACAGCGGTGTCCGCTACTACGATACGTCGACGCTTGATGGTGGTCATTTACTCACGATGCTGACGAATGCAAAAGAGTTATCGGCATATATGATCTCTCGCTCAAAAAACAAAACCTATCTTCCCGCAGTCTACACGATCATGGGGCAGGGATGGGAGCATGAGAAAATTCTAACAGATCGAGCCACTTATCTGAATGCCAACATCGAGCCACTGTTGGTAGAAGTTTTTAAGGATAAGCATGAATCGCTGCTGCCGAAGTTCGTTCCTACCAAGCCTGCTCCGCCAATATCAGTCGGCTCGGATGGTAAGCCGATACACCTCCCGGGATTTGACTACGCAGGGATGTCGGTCGCAGACAGGGAAGAAATTTGGGCGGCTATTCGGCGCTATTCGCAGGACGGCAAAATGGACGAGGCAATGATCGTTAGATCGGAAAGAGATTGGTTCAATGCTGGGCTCAGCGAGAGGGAGCTCATCGTGCGCGTGAATTTTATGCGCATTTACATGGATGAATTTTTCAAGCGCATGCCGAAGACAAAACCCAACGTGTCCAAGCCTCCCGCAGAGGCGGAGCTTGCTGTCATGCGTGCTGCTCTCCTGAAGCACCGCAAGGCCGGGGATACTTACAGCGCTGTCATCGCCAAGTGCATGACTGACTGGACTGACGGATTTCTGAGTGAGCGTGAAAAGGCGATTACAACTGACGAGACCATTGGCCAACTCGTGGATCAGCTTTTTACCAAAATCATCGAGCGCTCTCCATCTACTCAGGAAAAATCGGAATACGTAGCACTAACAAAGTCTTATTTTCAAAAAATCGGCGGTGAGGATTCGATTGCCAAGCTGATTCAGACCCTCCTGCTCCGAACGGATTTCGTCTATCGGAACGAGTTCGGAGAAGGAAATGCGGACGAACATGGTCGCAAGATGCTTTCACCCCGCGATGCCAGTTATGCACTTGCTTATGCTCTAACCGACAGTAGTCCAGACAAGGAACTCGCCGCAGCCGCCAGCAGCGGCAAGCTTAACACTCGTGAAGATTATCGCCGCGAAGTGGAACGCATGCTAAAGATTCGCAGCCAGTATTATGTTATCGATGAGGCGGTGGAATTGCTCAGCGCCGACAGTCTTACGAACATCCCGATTCGGAAACTCCGCTTCTTCCGTGAGTTCTTCGGCTATCAGAGAGCGCTACCTATTTTCAAGGATAACAAGCGCTTTGGCGGTGATTATATTTCGGTGTCCGGGCGAGCTGTAAGCGAGGCGGATATGCTGGTCGAACACATCCTCGAACAAGACAAGAATGTTTTCGAAAATCTCCTCACTACCGAGGACTTCTACGTTTTCCACTCCGGCAATAACGAATCAATGGCGAAGTCATCGGCTCAGGTCCGTAAGATCTACGATTATTTCAAGGACAAGGACTGGAAAAATTTCGATGGCTTGAAAATGAAGGAGCATCTCGACTTTTTTAAGGCCAACGAAGTCAGAGGGGTGAATACCGATGTCGTCGCAAAGAGCACGGGTGGTAAAGAAGCACTAGGCGGCTTTATATCCACGATGAGCAGCTACGAGGAGCTCCTAGGTAAAGGGCAGGCCAATGCTGTTCCCTTTTCCGCAACACCGGGACACGGCAAAACTGAAGCGATGACGCGGACAGGGAAACAAATGCGCGGGCCAGAAATAGCTAAGGCATTTAATATCGATTTGAAAAACTGGAGTTACCCGACCGCCCAGCCCACCAAAATGGAAAATCGCAAAGGCATCCTCACGCACCCCGCGTGGCTCATCGCCTTCGCTGCCAATACCGAGACCGACCCGATCCGGCGTGGTAAGTGGGTGCGTGAAAAACTGTTAGCCGGATCCGTTCCCGACGTGCCGATCACCGTCGATGCAGTGATCCCGGAGGATCATCACAACACCCTGCGCACCCGCCTAGAGAAAAAAACCGAAGCCGAATATTGCTGGGGTTGCCATGAGCGGATGAACCCTGTTG
This sequence comes from Akkermansiaceae bacterium, assembly GCA_031419275.1. Taxonomy (GTDB): domain Bacteria; phylum Verrucomicrobiota; class Verrucomicrobiia; order Verrucomicrobiales; family Akkermansiaceae; genus Luteolibacter. The sequence continues at coordinate 2,385 of JANOKJ010000081.1, forward strand.
GGTTGCCATTTGAAATGTATGATGATTTTGGTCGCTTCCGGGAGCAAGAGTCTCTGGAGCATCCTGATAACCTAATCAAAAAAATGCCGGACAAAGGCCCGCCACAAGACGACTTGAGGGACATCTACAAAACCCTGCCAGTCGAAGCCAAAGGCAAACTCGTCGGCACAGACGATCCGAAATTGGACGGAGATGTTAGAGACGCGCTGGACATGATCGATCGTCTTGCGAAATCCAGCAAGGTGCGCCAGTCCATCATTCGTCACGCTTTCCGCTATTTCATGGGCCGCAATGAAACCCTTTCCGATTCCAAAACTCTCATCGATGCGGATCAAGCCTACGTCCAAAGCGGCGGCAGCTTCGATGCGGTTATTATCTCGCTTCTGACATCTGACTCCTTTATATATCGCAAACCAATCACCAAGTAAGAACATGAAATCCAGAAGAGACTTCCTTAAATCAACCGCTCTTGGCGTAGGTGCCCTTTCGCTCACCCCTTACCTCAACGCATTTGGTGCTACGGCTCCAGCCAACGGCTTTCCCAAGCGTTTTGTGTTCATACGTAAATCTAACGGTGAACGTCCCCACGATCTAGCTCTCCCTACTTTTTCCGCCGCCGACAAGGCACTCGACGAGAAAAAGGGACCGCTCGAACTGGACCTCGACAAGCATGAGCTGCCCGCGTGGATGAATTCACTCTCGAAGCACAAGGAAAACCTCTCCATCATCCAAGGCTTGTCCTGCAAGATGAGTGAGAACGGACATTTCTCCTATTCCTCGGTGATGGGCGCTTACAAATCGAACAGAAATTCACTGAGCGGCATCAAGCGCGCGACCATCGATTTCGAATTAGCTAAACTGTTTCCCTCGCCCTTCGGCCATATCGAGCTTTCGTTGACGGGAGACTACACGAAATTCAGGACAGGCATCGTTGCAGGATACTCAGCATCCGGTCCTCATCAGAGAAATTACTGCTACGCGGATCCCCAAACCGCGCACAACGAACTGTTCCGCTCCGTCACCAATCCGGAGGCCGTGGATTCCGATAATGCCATGCTGAAATTCCTCGAAGGCGAGGAATCGTTCAAAGCAGGCATCCTGCAAGGCTATGAAAAACTCAAGCTCAGCAATCACATCAACTCCATCGAAGAAATCCAAGCACGCAACTTGAAGCTATCGAAGATGGCTGGCTCCATGGCGAAACACATTCCAAAGCTTGATAAAGTCCACGCCAACGGCGGAGCCACCGCCACCACACCCGAAAAACAAAAAGCGATGACCGAGATACTTATCGCCGCCCTCATCACCGGTCTAACAAACGTCGTGACCTACACGATCGACGAGCTTTCCACGCCAATTTCCGGTCTGCCCGGAAACGAGGCCGATCGTATTTCCCTGCATACCGTCGGCCACGAAGGCAGCTACAGCGGAGTTTCCTCCGACAAGATCCGCGAGAAAGTCCGCATCGGCCACATGCAGCAGATCGCGCACATCGTGGAAAGTCTCAAAGCGCAACCCGAAGGAAACGGCACCATGTTCGATAACACCATGATCATGCATTTCCCCGAAGGCGGTGAGGGGCATCACGGTCTCGGGCTCGAAGCACCCTTCATCATTTTGGCGGGCAACAACTGCAAACTCGACATGGCGGGTCGCTACATTCGTTTGCCCTATCACGCCACCGAAGGACACAAAACCATCGGCAACTGGTACACCACGCTCCTTAACGCCCACGGAAACCCTATCAAGCATTACGGCGACCTCGATCTAGATATGTCCCGATTGAAACTCGATCAGCTTGGAGCGATTTCTCGATTCATCGGGTAAACCGATAGCCCGCAGCCCAAACTGCGGCTCTAGCTTGAATTAATTGACCCGTATGCGGTCAATTAGATTGTGTTCATTTTCATTGATAAACTTGAAATTAATTGCTTAATCGACGGTCTGAATAAGTCATTAAGCGATACATGAAATCAGCATCCTCCCTCCGCTTCTTCCTCTCTCTAGCAGGTTGTTGGCTGTTCGCTATTTCCTCTGCTTCGTCCGCTACGCTGTATTGGGACAGTGACACCGGCACATCGGGCATACAGGAGGGGGGCGGCACATTCAGCTGGGCCCTGGGTGATTTGAAATTTTGGGATGGCATTGCCAACGTTGCCACCACGAATAACACCACCACCGATATCGCCCAGTTTGGCAACGGCGGCACCTTGGGCAGCGTGGCCACAGTCAACGTCAGCACGCAGAGCATTAATGGCCTCATCTTTGGCGCTACCACCACCAATGGCTACACGCTCACAGCCAGCAGCGCCTCGCAGTTACTCACCCTCGGCGGCAGCGGCATTACTGTAAACATCGGAGCACAGGCCACCACCGTGGGCAGCGCGAATCTTGACCTCACCCTCGGCGCGGCCCAAAGTTGGACCAACAACTCCTCCAGCCTGCTCACCATCGGTGGGGCCGTGACCAACGGCGGCAACCTGCTCACCATCGGCGGCACTGGCAACACGACGGTTTCCAGCGCGATCGGCGGTACCGGCGGACTAACCAAATCCGGCGCGGGCACCCTCACTCTCTCCGGTGCCAACACCTACACCGGCACGACCACCATCAGCGCGGGAACAATTGTCATCACCAACGCCTTGGCACTGCAAAACAGTGCTTATAACACCACCGGCTCCAACGGCACCACCATTGGACTGAACGTCACCAGCGGCCTCAACTCGGGCACGCTTACTCTCGGCGGTCTTGCGGGCAGTGTGACTTTGACCTCCGCCTTCACCGCTGGATTCACTGGCACTGTCACGAACCTGATCCTCAATCCACAGTCTGGCGCTGCCAACACCTACAGCGGAAATACTGCCAACGGCTCCATGAGTCTTACCAAGACCGGCGCGGGCACTCAGACCCTCAGTGGTGGCAGCATTGCCTTCTCAGGCACCACTGCAGTCAATCAGGGCACGTTGCGCCTGACCAGTACCAACTCGGCGTCATATACCGGCGACATCACCGTGAATGCCACCGGCACGCTAGCTCTCAACGGCACAAACTGGGGTCTTAGACCCGTCGTCAACCTCAACGGCGGCACCCTGCTCACCGACGAGAATAGCGGCTATGTCATCACCTCTAGAGTAGTGAACGTGACCCTCGACTCCGTTCTCCAGACCAGTGGCACCGGGACTACTGGGTTCAATAGTCAATTGTTTCTGGACGGTGGCCTCAACATCGCCAGTGCCAGGACCCTGACGTATAATCCTTCCACGGTGAACAACGGCATCGTGTTGCGCGCCAACGCATCCTCCAGCGGTTCTCTGGTCATCAGCGGCGTCGGCACCACTTCGAACACCGGTCGTGCCAATCTGCAATTCAACACCGCTGGCGCCAGCAACTTCGCCAACACCGACTTAACGCTGACCAACGCCACGATGAATATCGGCGTGGGAACAAATGGTGGTGATGCCAACTCGGCTGGTGCCACCATCAAGAGTTTGAATGGCAACGGCAAGGTCTGGGCCGATACGACCTCCAACACACTCACCGTCGGGGCCAACAACGGCACCGGAAGTTTCAGCGGCGTCCTGGCCAACGGCACCGCCACGCTCTCCCTGACCAAGACCGGCACAGGCACGCAGATTCTCTCTGGCACCAATACCTACACCGGGACGACCACGGTCAACGCGGGCATACTGCAAGCTGGTGCTGCAGCGGGAGGGCAAGCCTTTGGTAATGGATCCGCCGTGACCGTGGCTAATGTTGCTGGTGCTACCCTTGATCTCAACGGCTTTAACCAAACCATCGGTTCCC
>JANOKJ010000082.1:0-5425 GCA_031419275.1 Akkermansiaceae bacterium
CCGACAGCGACGATCTCGAACATCATGGGAACCACTCCGTGCATCGAGCCGAACTACAAAAACCTCTACGTGAAATCCAACCTCTCCGGTGACTTCACCATCCTCAACACCGAACTCGTTCGTGACCTCAAGAAAGCCAATCTCTGGAGCCCAGAAATGGTGGATCAATTGAAATACTTCGATGGTGAACTCGAGAACATCGACGACATCCCGGAAGCTCTTAAACAGAAACACAAAACGGTCTTCGGCGTTGGCTACGAATACATCATCGATGCCGCAGCTCGCCGCCAGAAATGGATCGACCAATCCCAATCGGTCAACCTCTTCCTCGCGACTCCGGACCTCAAAACCCTCTCACACATGTATCGTCGTGCATGGGACAAAGGCCTCAAAACCACCTACTACCTCCGCACCATGCAAGCCTCCGGCGTTGAGAAATCCACCCTCAATGTTCAGAAAGAACAACGCGGTCACATGGCGACGACTACTGCTGCAACAGCCGCAACCGCTGCTGCTAAGACGTTCACCGCTGAGCAGAAGATGGCGTGCTCCATCGATGCGATGATGAACGGCGGCGAGTGCGAGGCTTGTCAGTGATGAGATTTCATTTTGAACGCGTAGAATCATTCAGGTATGTCTGAAATCGAGAAGTTGCTAAAAAATCTTGACGACGAGAAAGCAGCTATTGTGCGTTCAGTATGGGCTCACACAATGAGAATGTTAGACAATACTCCGAGATTTCAGTACTACACATTGCACGGAAGTCTTCATCATGAAAGTGTATTGAGAAATCTTTCTGTTCTGATTGAAGGGGGATTAGTCCTCAAAGACGACGAACTTTATCTCTTACTGATTTCTGTCGCTGTACACGACATTGGTATGGTTCTACCGATGAAAAGTTATTCGTTTCCCGATGTTATAGAAGGCCGACCGGGTGTCTTAGATCGTGGAAGTATTGAAAATTTTATACGAGATGTTCATCATGAGGTTATAGGAGAATATATTAAAGAAGAGTTTAAATTTTTATCTGGATTAGGTGTTTCTTTATCAGATTTATCGGTAATTCTTGAAATAGCCAGAGCTCATCGTAAGGTGAAACTTTCGGATCAAAGAAATAACGTTAAAAGGCTAGGGGCGTTGATGAGAATTATTGACGAATTGGACATAGGTCCACGTCGAGCGCCAGTTGCAGCTTTTAGGCAAAGATTAGGGGAAATGGATCCAACGTCGATATGGCATTGGTATAAGCATATTATTACGGAAGCATGGTCTTATGGTAATAATGTTACGGCTTTTACAGAGAATGGAAGAAACAAGATTGTATTTACAGCTGCCGTGCATCCTCAGAAAGAGGCAAGTATTAGCTATTGGTTGACCCAGGTTGGTCGACCAATAAGGAAAGCTCTCGATGATGAACAGTGCCAGTCAATCATTGAGAAGGAATTTAATTTAAGAATCGAATTTAATCGTTCTGATGAACTATCAAGTTCTCTCGAACTTGATGAGGAATGGGCAGATATTGAAAGCCAGGCACTTGGACAAGGGCGGATAAGTATTTTAGTAGTGGATGATGAAATCCGAAGAATTGAGGATTTATTCTTGCCACTAATGGAGAAGTGTTTCGTGCAATGCGTGCCTCGAATCAAAACTGCGTTTGAGTATTTGGCTGCCAAAAAAGTTAATGTCGTTATTTTAGATATGCAAATGCCTGGTGACGGTATTTGGAATGCACACGAGAGTAATGACTACAGATTTACCGGATTGCTGGCTGCGAAAAGAATACGTGAAGAGTATCCTTCTGCATTAGTTGTTGGATTGAGTGGGATTAAGCATGCTATTCCACCTGAATCAAACGATGTATTTGATTTAATTCTCAGAAAGCCAATTGACGCATTAGATTTACGTGATGAGGTAATCAATTTGATCGAAGAGGAGGAGGCAAGTGTTTCCAACTGAAAAATGGCTATGGAGCGAGGTTGAGAGTTTAATGGACTCTCGCGGTGCAATATTTTGTTTACTAGATCAAGATGCAGACCAGAAACACAATGAGGTTCTGATCTCTTTTAACGTTTCGATCGAACCGTTAAATGGAGTTGAATCCAAATCACTTAATGATGTTATCCGTGATGCGAGAAAAGTAGGTAAACCACATTTTCACGGAATTAAAAATTTAGCACTGTCTAATATACTACCACGCCATGGAATAAAAGGAGGATGTTGTTCAGTAATAGCGTTTTGCGAAATTGAAGTGGAAGATTTAAAATTTTGTCTGATTTCTGTGCCGGAAGGTAATAAACGGGATGATTCTCTTATTCCTAAACTGAGAGGGTTGACTGCAGCTTTTGCTGACTACTTTGTTGCTAAGGTCAAACGAAAGCGTGTTGAGGAACGTCTCGAGGTTGTTGAGACTTATACCAAAGAAGTTGGTCATGACCTTGCAAACGCAACGCAAGCACTTCTCGCAAAAGTGAGAGCGATTAGCGATATTGAACTATCTACTGCTGCTATGAAACGTAAAGCATTAGAAGCAATCGGAGAGGTAAAACAGGTATACGGAATAGCCGATGGTTTAGGTCTGGCGATTGAGCAAAATTACACAGCTCGAAGTAATGTTCGTTTTGAAATTGGAAAGATTCTACTTGATGTGAAAAATCACCTCGCTCAAGAAGCATTAGAACACAAGGTATGCATTATGCTTCAAGATACTATCGCGGGAGAAGTACAGGGCGACAAATCGGCAATTCAATTAGCTCTTCAGCAGCTCGTGGGTAACGCTATAAAATATTCTTATTCAGACAGGCAGATCGAAATTTCGGTAAGAAATGAAGAGGATCAAATTGTAATTTCTATTGCAAATGAAGGTATAGGTTTACCAAAAGGAAGAGAGGCTGTTAAGATGTTTGATTTTGGTGTAAGGAGCAAATTTGCTAAAGAGCGCCATGTCAATGGAAGTGGAATTGGGTTGTATACAAGCCGTAAAATAGCAATCGCCCACAATGGACGACTCTGGCATCAAACTGAAGGGGAGAAGACAGTATTTTGTCTAGCCCTTCCTCCTGCTGAGAAGAAAGTCCCTCGAATTAAGCGATGGTGACTTTCAAATTAATGGCCAGTTGTTGCTATCAGATCTTTGATCTTCAAAATTGACAGCTAAGTTTGAATATGTTCATATGAACGCATGAAAAATAACTCACCTATTCACAAATCCCACTCCGATCTCACCTGCATCGAAATATGCTCAGGCGCAGGCGGACAAGCGCTTGGCTTGGAGCGAGCAGGGTTTAATGCATTAGCCCACGTTGAGTATGATCATCATGCCTGCGCAACCCTTCGCCTGAATCGCCCGAATTGGAATATTGTGGAAGGGGATGTGCGTGGATTTTCCGCCAAGGAATTCAAAGGAGTGGATTTGTTGGCCGGTGGCGTTCCATGTCCTCCATTCTCCAAAGCAGGCAAACAACTTGGCTCAAATGATGAGCGCGATCTTTTCCCTGAAGCTTTGCGCTTAGTCGATGAATGTCGCCCGAAAGCGGTCATGCTGGAAAACGTTCGTGGCTTTTTGGATGCGGTCTTCACCGATTACCGGATGAGCCTCAAGAAAGAACTCAAAACATTGGGCTACGAAGCGAGTTGGCATTTGTTGAATGCTTCGGACTACGGAGTTCCTCAGTTACGTCCCCGAGTGGTCATTGTTGCCATCCGCAAAGATCTCGCCGCCAATTTCTATCCACCCATGCCAATTAGCGATGGAATCCAGACCAAGACCGTCGGTGAAACATTGGTCGACCTCATGGCTGAAAACGGATGGGAAGGAGCTTTTGAATGGGCCGCAAACGCCAATGAGATTGCCCCAACCCTCGTAGGCGGCTCCAAAAAACACGGCGGAGCCGATCTCGGGCCAACCCGCGCCCGCAAAGCCTGGGCTTCACTGGGTGTCGAAGGAAAATCACTCGCCAACGAAGCACCCTTCAAAGGTTTCAAAGGAGTCCCAAGACTCACACTGCGCATGACCGCCAGAATCCAAGGCTTCCCAGATGACTGGCAATTCGCCGGAGGAAAGACAGCGGCATATCGTCAGATCGGTAATGCGTTTCCACCACCGGTTGCACATGCGGTTGCTCTGAGGATTAAACAGGCTATTCAAGGAGCATCATCCTCGGCACGAATCAAAATTTCATAACATGTCCACTGAACCCCAGAAAAAGATCGGTATGCGCGCCAAGCTTCGCGCTCATTTCCTAGAAAACGTGGGGAAGGTGATGTCTTCGGATGAATTGAGAGAGGTTGCAGGCAAGAGTGAGTGGGCAAGACGCGTCCGCGAGCTTCGTAATGAAGAAGGTTATCTTATCCTCACACATAATGACCGTGACGATTTAAAGCCCGGAGAATACCTGCTGGAAAATCCAAAGCCACAACCAGCGTTTGAACGCAGTATATCTAAGGAACTGAGAGCATTCGTGTTAGACCGTAACGGCTTCACCTGCCAGATGTGCGGAGCCGTTGCTGGTGAACCTCATCCTTACGATGCAACTCGTAAAACTCGACTTCATTTGGGTCACATACTCGATAAATCTCAGGGAGGAAAAGATGAGGCTTCTAACCTGCGTGCTTTGTGCTCCGTGTGTAATGAAGGTGCATCGAACCTAACTCTCGACAGGCCGACAATTTCCAAGCTTCTCATCCAAATTCGTCGTGCGAAACGCGAAGATCAATTGGAGGCGTTGGCTTGGTTGAAGCAGAAGTATCCGAATTCGTAAAATTCTCTCCACAGGAGTCATTACTGCTTATGGATTTTTCATCCAGATTCCAATAAATCTAACAATACTAATGTGTTCTTGACTAAAAAGTTCAGGGATTCTTAAAATTAGATTGAAATTAAATAGTTAAGCGGAAGCGTCGGTGCTTACTTTTGTTATCCATGCTATTCGCTCTCCGCTTCAACATTATTAGTGATCAACCTCAATGGTTCTAATTAGAGTTAGTCATTGGATGGACTCTTATTTTAAAAAACAGCCAGGCATACAGCAACCTCACGAGCCGCATTTCAGCTGATATTTATCGTGGCGCTGGGGTATTACTGATATATTTCGTTTGAACAACTCACCCTGAAAGCTGCGGATCACCGCAGCAGTCCAGAGCCTGCGGCGCTGGAACCGCGTGATTCAAAGGAACAGACCTTTGGCATATTGGCATACTAAACATTTCTAACTACGCGATTGAGCGGAGAGTCAGCAGTGCGATTTCTGGGCGGCAGGCGAAGCGGACTCGGATGCCCGTCGTACCGATGCCGCGTGTGACGTGTATTTTTGCGTCGCCACTTTGCTTACTGTCGTAGATACCGTAGATGTATTTTTCACCATAGCGGACTTTTACAGGAGCGTAACCGATGAGGGGTACACGGCATTGTCCACCGTGGGTGTGGCCG
>JANOKJ010000083.1:0-6196 GCA_031419275.1 Akkermansiaceae bacterium
CAAACGGCGATGGACGGTAGTCGATTAGAGGGATTCGAATCCGAAGCTCCTAAGAGGATCGATGCCACCATCAGCGGCAACACGAGTATGAAAATGAGTGCGAGGAAAACCACACGTCCACCTTTTGCTTCTAACAAAATATGATGTACTAATGCACAAGTAACCATCGCAAGAATGAAATAACCTATCATTGAAGGCGCAACGAAATGTCCCGGAAACCACCGAGATTCCACAATCATGTAGGTGAAGGCAAACCACCCCGCTCCACCGATGATTGCCATGATCAGCACAAATCCCGTGGAGTTCGATTCATCTGCAAGCTTAGGCAAGCGCGTGCGTCCGAGCTTGTTCGCACGTCGCCAACCGTTGATTTGAGTGCCGAAAGTGGGCGTGATGATGCTACTAAGCACCCACAGAAATAGCAGGCTGATCAAACCATAGGCGAGTATCATCGCCATCGCCTCCCATGATGCCGGCTCCCATGCCTTACCTTGCATGAGATAGGAAAATCTCGACATTTGTTGGGTAGGAAAAAGTTTTCCGGAATCGATTAAAGGCAGCGCATTTCCTAATAACAGGATCTGCACCCATGTGTAAAATCCGACTGCCCAGATTTTCCCTAATAGATGGGATTCGGAATCTTTCCAACGACGGCACAGCATTACAAAAAACGTAATGATTAAGCAGGATTGCGAGAAGTAGGTGAAGACAGCCTCAGAGAAATCCAGATTGAAAAACTTGGCTTGAGAGAGCAATCGCCGCGCGGTTTCCAAAGTATCTCCAATGGTGCTTGGGGTGAGAAAGCGCATGGATTCCTCAACTGTAGGCGTAACGGTGAGATACTTGAAAAACACCAAACCAAACTTCGCAGCCTGTGGGATTACCGTATAAAGCGCGAAGATCAGGCCGATGGAAGTTAGAAATGCCCAGCGCCGGTTTTTGACAATCGTGCCGGTGAGCAATCCTGTGAGATGATACAGAATCGTCGTGCTGGCCATCACTCCATAAAGCGAAATCCAAGTATGTGAGGGGACCTCGCCTTTCCACATACCCCAGATCACAAATGGCAAAGTGCAGGCAAACATCACATATTCACGAATCGGCAATCCAAACAGGTATCCTAACACTTTTGCAGCAGGTGTCATCGGTAGTAATCGTTGGTAGTCGATCACACCCTCATCTCGCTCAGCAGTCATCCCGCCCGATGCCTGTGCGGTGCCTAGCACAAACAAAATGACACTCTGTAAAATCAACAAGGCAATAAGCGGAGTGCGTTCTACATCAGAATCAGATAAATTAAGCCGGTTATTCTCACTCAGAGTACGGATCATCTGAAACATAAATCCAGCGATCATGACAGTGAGAAGGCAAGCGACTGATAGCGCAGTTGGACGGAGTCGTGCGCGGCAATAGCGAAGGAAAATCGGATTTTTCCACAATTCCCACGCGCGGCAAATCGGCGGATGGCTCATGATAAGCGACTCCTTTCTGCTACGCCGATCAGGATATCCTCATAAGAACTACGCTTCTCAGTAAAGCTGCGTATACGCATTCCACTGCGGACAATCTCCTCTAACAAATTTGCCTGCGCCTCATCATCTCCGAGGAAGTCCAGAGCAAGTGCATCCGCATCGATCCGCGCATCGGTCACACCATCAATACTTCGAATCCACTCAGGCACCTGCGTGAGAGCCTGCAAAGGCACTACAGAGATACTGCGTGAGTCATCACCGAGTTGCTCACGCACTTGATCAACGGTGCCAGAGGCAAGCAACTTGCCACGGCTCATAACGCAAATCGAAGTGCACATTTCTGCGAGTTCTGTGAGAATATGTGAGCTGATAAAAATCGTCGCTCCTTGGGATGCTAGCTTGCGCAAGGTGCTGCGCAGTTCGCGTCGGGCGAGAGGATCAAGACCACTGGCGGGCTCATCGAGGATCAGCACTTTCGGCGAGTGAAGCATGGTTTTAGCGAGCACAAGACGCTGGGTTTGTCCGCGCGAGAGTTTGTGACACCAGTGGTTTTTGTTGTCCGTTAGCGAGACTTCTTCTAGGCATTCGTCTGCGCGTTCAGCGCATTGTTTGGCATTACCGAGACCGTGAGCCCGTGCATAAAAACGTAGAAATTCGCCACACTTTAGATCCCGCGGAACGGGTGCGAGATCGGGCATGTAGCCGATGAGACGACGCGCGGCTTCTTTATCCTCTAGCACATCTACCCCACTGAGAATTACCTCTCCATAGGTTGGTTGCAGCAAGGAAGCTAGCACCTTGAACGTGCTGGTCTTGCCAGCACCGTTCGGCCCTACCAAGCCGAACACCTCGCCAGCTGGGACCTTCAAGGTAAGATCATGCACAGCAGTGAAGTGCTCGTAATCAACCCGCAGATCACGAATGTCGATCGCGGGTATTTGTGAAGATGACACCATGAGTTGAAAATTTCAGTTTAAAATCCGATGTCGTCATCAGGATCCCAGTCGTTGGGAATCGTTAGACCGATGGCCGCTGCTTCTTCTTGGGCTTTTTGCAGACGTTGCTGGCGATGCGCTTCATAGGCTTGTCTTTGTTCCGGGCGTAGGACTGACATCATCGCCTGTTCGCTGCTCATTCCCTGGGCCGCAGGCTGAAGTCCTTCTTGCAGCCCATCGAATTGCATTTGCGGATCATAGTGTCGCGAGGTCTGCGCCATATTGAGGAACATCTGATGGCGCTGCTTTTCATCTAGCTTAACGATGTTATCAATGCGTTCGACTTTGCCATCGGCCTCGTTTTGCACCCGCTCGGCTTTTTCAGTCAATCGCTCGGTGAGAAACTCTTCACGTTTTTCGCCCTTCAACATCGCTGCCATCGTTTCATCAAGCCCGAGATCGCGATCCATCTCACGCTCGGCCTTCATGTATTCGCTCATGCTTACATGATCACTTAACAACATGTTCTGATGCTGTTTCATTTGCTCGGTATTCTGCAAAACGAGGTTATCAACCAGTTGCTTTTGCTGACTCTCGGTAAGACCGTATTTCCGCGCATACTCACCGGCACGAGCTTCTGCAGAGCGTTTGATCTCGATCGTTTGTATCCGTTCGGTGAGAGGCGAAAGATCACGCATTAAGGGTTTGAAGGAATTAAAAATATCATCAGGACTAACTGGCCTGCCTTCTTTGATCGCTTGAGCAATGCTGCGCACATTGTCATGGGTAGTAGCACCGAATCGTTTGCGCGGACTGCTATCTTCCCAAGCACGCAGATCCATTTGCGCTTTTTTAAGATCATTCTCTAGAATAACGATCTGTTCTTCAGGCGAGCCAGCTTTCGGCGGCAGGCTGCGTTGTATTAAAATAGCCCCCAGAGCACCAACAAAGGCACCGGTCATAAGTGGCAGGATAGAGCGAAAAGTGGAGTTCATAGGGGAATATTGGATTTAGAATAGTTACCTGTATGGCGATGCCAATTAGAAAAGCTATCCGAGCGCATTCTCCCCTTCAATCATGCATATTTGAATATTTGACAAACCGTTTACCAACTCCCCTCCCACGAAAGGCGTCTGATTGTGTCAAGAGACCCATACAGAACTCCTGAAATGCCATGCCTCCAACTTCACTCTGTTGCACTTCACTTTTCAACTGCAGCTGTTTGTGATCTAGCTAGAATCGCTAAGGCATTCTCAAAAAAGTCCGCAGGTAGGATAAATTGGGATTCAAGATTCTCTCCTCGTCCTTGGCAAATAATCGAATGCGCTCCGAATGAAGAAGACATCGCGAGAGTATGCGCAATCATTATTCCGGACTTACGATGGACACGAAATGAGCCGATGAGAAATGAGTTCTTACGCCGTCCCCTCGAATAGGGTGGGAAACACCGCGGCCACGGAACAGATGCTAGAGAGCGCCTCGGATTCCGCACTCGAATCACCATGCGTTCAAATCGCCTTACCAGAGCATCTCTTGATGGGAAACTCCATCGGGCTGAAAGCGATTCGTCAAAAATTCGGTTCGCGGTTACGTGCAGAATAAAATCGCACCTGCCTTTCTCTTCCAATACTTCGAAAGTTATAGTAGGTATTCCCATTTTCTTGCCGACGATAGATGTTATGTCACCGCGTCATTGCAGTGAAAATGAAATTGAGATGCTTATGGGCGGTTAACATGTATCTTGTTCGGTCTTTTCTTTGGATCTTCATCGTCATTCAGGCGAAAGACCGGGTATCCTGAATACCGATTTGCACTGTGGACACTCAATGACTTTCCCGCTTGATTGGTCTATCTGAATAGTCTGGCTATATCTCATCTTCGTCCGACAAGCTTTACAACGGGGTAATGCAACCAGCGCCCTATAGAGAATCGTAAGAATTAAGGCGCCCGAGCCAACTGGAACTATCCATAGGTTGTTTGGGACAAATTTACTAAATGCCAACAATGCGATGCCGGTCAGGATAAATACACCAATACAGTAAACCATGCTTTTAGCATGGAACCTCTCGAATTCAGGTATTTCTGTGGGATTCATTTTTTTGATCGTCGATATAGGAAAGACGTCGCCGGGGTGAAGCTCAAAATCAATCAGACGGCTTCCTCGGTGTCGCCATCTCTGCGTTGTTCGCTGCTTTGGTTATTCTTATCTTGAATGGCTCTACTGGCTCAAATTCATCAGGCAAGGTCAGATACAGAGTCCCTTCACCAGCTGCCGTATCACCAGGGCTCCAATAAAACTCGTAACGGCGTGAGTCTCTTGCTTTAAGCTTATCCCAATGCGGCTCAAGAAACAGTCCGATGTAATTGATATTAGGGGGGTGATAGTCACTTCCCTCCGGCTGATAAAAGAATCCTACGCCGTTCATCGAGGTGTATTTGCCCGGCACCGTGTGATAAGCGGGAATAACAAGATCCTTCTGAAAATTCCTGTTCTTGGCTTCCACTATGACTGTGACGCTCTGTCCTTGTTCCACCAGAGAACTCGATATTGTTGCCTCTGTTGCGATTGGCTTCTTACCGAGCGACGTATCGAGTAAAAAAACTAACGATATCAGCGCTCCGACGATCAAAGTGATGGCGATGAAGATACGCATAGATTTCTTAGCGAACGATATAGGCCATCCACGGCGGGGAAGGAAGCCCGAATTCAAACTGGAACGTTACCCGCCGTTGGATAATCTGGCTTGTTCGGTCGCAATTTTAGCTGTGATTACGGGATAGCTCTCAAAATGTCTAATCGTCTCCAGTGGAGATGTCATCGTCTACAAATACCGAAACACCAGGAAAAAAATCTGGTAGTTCGGATTCGAGTTGCTGCTGGGTAATACTCGGGTGGAGAAACTCAAACTCCGGCTGAGTCATCTCAGTACCTGCATCCAGAATATTCCAACAAATCAAACGGGTATGAACCATTCCCTTATCAGGCACTTCTATCCACTTTGGTCGAGGCGCAACACTAACGCGGACTATCGGAACTACCATTCTCAGCCGTCTAAGTGCATCCCGTATCCGCTGAACAAGCAAAGGCTCATCATCTTCCATCATATAATGCGTTAATATTTACCGAACGTTAGAGCAATGGCGGCGCCGGGGTAAAGCTCCGAATTTGATCAGACGGCTTCCTCGGCGTCGCCATCTGCGCCTTGTTCGGCTGCTTAGGCGACAATGTAGGTATCGGCATAAGCTATCGTGACTGACTCATACATCTTGGAATTGTCGATGAGCGACAGACAATGACCGCTTCCAAACAATAAATTCAGCGTCGTTTCTGACACTACTGCATACGCGGTGAGTCTCTGTCCGAGTAAAACGTGCACTTGGTATGATTTTCTTTCGCTGTGCTCAACGGATTCATCAATCACTAAACCCGAGCTATTGGTTAGGATCCAATCGCCCTCGATTCCGATATTCACGTCTGCATCCATCACGACATTGTCTAGCACACCAGAATCACGCCTATCTGCACTCAAGACTTCGCCATTAAGCCTGAGAAACAGTTGATGGAGATCCAAGCCGATATAGGTCAACTCACGACCGACGAGGTAGGATAAATCCAAGTTTTTGGGGAAGCCGTGCATTATTTTGCCGAGACCTTATGGCTGCGACTGGCACTTGCCAGGCATTCTTTGGTCGAGTTGAGGTTTGATTAAAGGGTGTCGTGTCTGGTTCAAGTCGTGGGCTATCGCACCGGCACGAGGTCGGTGCGACCTATCCACATTCAATATATTA
>JANOKJ010000084.1:0-10493 GCA_031419275.1 Akkermansiaceae bacterium
CAACCTTCCCAACGCCCGCAACAACCACCACGGTTTCACCATGGTCCAAGAAGACGGCAAAGACATCATCTACGCCGCTTGCTTGAAAGATGAAAAATCCGCCTTCCTCAAACTCTCCACCGAAGGCGAAATCCTCTTGGATATCCCCATGACCGCGATTCCGGAAGAGGTTGGTAAAAAATTCGCTCTCACTCACGCCGATCGTGCACCGAACGGCGATATCTGGCTCATCGATGGCTACGCCTCCGACCGCATCCTTATCTTCGATAAAGAAGGAAAATTCAAATCCACCACCGCCGGCAAAGCCGAGCCATGGAAATTCAGCACCGCTCACAAATTTGCCTTCGACTACCGCTTCGACCCAGTCCGCGTGTTGGTCTGCGACCGCTCTAACGACCGCCTCATCCATCTCAACCTCGATGGCACATTCATCGGCGTATATGCGGAAAAAATCCCGAAACCTTGCACCGTCGATTTCCACGGCGATCTCGTCGCCGTCGCCCAACTCGCCAGCGGCGTCAGCATCCTCGATAAAGAAGGCAAAGTCGTCAAAGTCCTCGGCCCTAACGACAACCCGAAAGAATTCAACACCAACAACGTCAAACCTGAAGCATGGCGCGAAGGCATCACCACCTCCCCTCACGGCGTCACCTTCGACAAAGACGGCAACGTCGTCACCACCGAGTGGAACAAATGGGGCCGCATTCTACGTTGGGATATTAAGAAATAAGGAGAAGAGGTTTCTTCTCTCCTCTTCATTCAAAAATCAAACCTCATCAATCATCAATCGTCAATTTGTCCTTCGTAGCCTAGGCGAAGTCGGATCAGACCGGTATACCAAAGCGTGCCTTTCACGATTTGATTTCCGATTAATGATTGACTATTGTTGATTTTTGATTTGTTAGAATTCTGCGCCGCAGGCTTTGGACTGGAATAAATTATTTAGATCGATCTCTCGAAATAAATCATTAGAAAACAAGATAACCACTCCACATCCTATCATGAAAAACATCCTCATCATTCTCGGTATGACACTTGTATTTGGCATCGCATCCATGTTCATCACGGAAGCTTTTCTCAGAAAGGCCGATATGAAAAAGGATCTAAAGCAAGAGGTGGCAGCAGAATCTGAAACTTCTGTCCAAAACGCCATGGATGCTTTTGCGCAATCAAGCAAAGAACTGGCTGAACAGGTTAGACTCACCCATGAGCGCGAAAGTAAGTCCCGATTAGCTGGATCAATCGGGGCTGGTATTGGATTCATCAGCAGCTTAACTATCGTGTTTCTACGCGACAGGAAAAATGTTAAAAATTAGGGGTCCCTATACCTCGCAATAATCGCCGCGGTTCTGATCATCGCCGCAGGCTTTGGACTGCTGGGATTCTTCCCAGCTCTCACGTCAGACATCATTCATCGAAGCACTCAGTCATTACCGGACATTCCTTTTTGTTCAACCCACCCGAAAAGCTGCGGATCACCGCAGCAGTCCAAAGCCTTCGGCTGAATATCTCCCCAACAAAAAAAGCCACTGGATCACTCCAGTGGCTTTTTAAATCTTTTATAGAATCAAAGATTAAGCAAAAGTTGCTTCTTTCTCAGCTTCTTTTTCTTTGTCGCATTTCTTATCACATTTTTTCTTTTCGGCTTCTGCCATCAGAGTGCCTTCTTTTTTCTCTTCAGCGTGCTTTTTGCATTTGTCGCATTTTACACCATCTTTGCAGTCTTTGCATTTTTCGCACTTACCGCAATGAGCGAGAGATCCTTCTTTAGCCTTTTTGCAGCAATCCTTTTCGCAGCCCTTGTCGCACTTTTTCTCACCGGCTTCGGCGAGGACAGTTCCCTCTTTAGCTTTTTTGCAGCACTCCTTATCGCAGCTCTTGCAGCACTTTTTCTCAGTGGCTTCGGCGATCAGAGTTCCTTCTTTTTTAGTTTCACCTGCTTTTTTGCATTTTTCGCATTTTTCATCTTTGCATTTTTCGCATTTGCCGCAGTGAGTGATGGTTTCTTCTTTAGCTTCTTTGTCTTTGCACTTCTTGTCGCACTTCTTACCTTCGCCTTCAGCGAACGCGAGAGGAGAAATGAACAGAGCCGCACACAACGTGGTTAACAGTAATTTCATGGTCGTTTTTTGTAGTTTGGTTATTGGTCTAATGAAAGTCCCAGAAGGGGAACATGAAAATTAGATACACTATAGAGTATTTTATTCAAAATAAATTTCACGAGCCAATCCAGGCGAGAAATTCCTGATTCCCGTCCATGCCAGCGATACTCGCCGCAACCACGCCCTTCCAGTCCTTACCGTGTTCTTCGGTCACAAATTTACGGATTTTCTCCACCGCCCGCTCCCGGAGCTCCTCATCCCTGACGATTCCGCCCTTCCCGATGTCTTCCCTATCCAACTCAAACTGCGGCTTGATCAAACAAACCACCTCCCCACCCTCCTCCAAAACCCCAAACACCGCGGGCAGGACTTTGGTCAGGGAAATAAACGATAAATCCATCACCGCGAGCCGGACTTTTTCCCCTATATCTTTGGGCTCCATGTGCCGGGCATTGAATTTTTCCTTCGAAATCACCCGCGGATCGTTGCGAAGCTTCCAAACCAATTGGTTCGTCCCCACGTCCACCGCATGCACCCGCGCCGCGCCGCGCTGCAACAAACAATCCGTAAATCCACCAGTCGACGCCCCCACATCGATACAAACCCAGCCGGTAACATCGATCCCGAACGCCTCCAGCGCACCCTCCAATTTCAACCCACCCCGCCCTACAAACTTGGGCTTCTCCTTAATCTCCACCACCGCGTCCTCGCCAAACTTCTCCGCCGGCTTATCCACCATCTGCCCATCCACTTTAACCTCACCCGCCAACACCAAGCGCTTTGCCTGCTCACGGGAATCACACATCCCACGATTAAACATCAAAGCATCCAGTCGGTCTTTCCTCACGAACCCATCCTCAAATTTCAAATTCCAAATTTCAATCTCCAATCGCGAAGCACGAAATTCTAAGTATTAAATTCTAAACCCAACGGTTCCAAGATCCCCCTTGCCCGCCGTCTTGTCCACCGTAGTCTTGACGAAGGTGGAAGCCTTCTCGACCTTCCTAGCCTCGGCGACGAAGGTGGCGAAGGAGGATCCCTGTTTTAAAAATGCCCAAACCCCTTAAAGAGCCCGCATTACCAAACGCCCGCTTAAAACCTTTCTTCTACCCACCCCCAGAAAATCGAATTTTAGGGTTTAAAACTTAAAGTTTCCCGCCATCCTCCCGATTCGTGAAAGTCATCGCCATCGGAAACCAAAAGGGAGGGGTCGGTAAAACCACCACTGCTATGAACCTCTCGCACGCCCTTGCTCTGCGGGGACAACGAGTTCTGCTCATGGATTTGGACTCACAGGCGAACTGCACTTCTGGCCTCGGAATCGAAGCACCACCGCTTTCTTCCATCTATCCCGTCCTTCTCGGCAATGCGGATATCCGCGATAAATTTATCGATTCTGGTCGCGAGAACCTAACCTTCCTCCCTTCTGAAATGGATCTCGCAGGTATCGAAATCGAACTCGCCCGCTCCGATGACCATCTCACCCGCCTGCGTGGCATCCTTCAAGGCCTCAAGCCAAACGACCTTTTTGAATACTGCATCCTCGACACTCCACCTTCCTTAGGAGTCCTCATGACCGCCGCCCTCGCCGCAGCAGACGAGGTTCTCATCCCCCTCCAATGCGAATGGTTCGGCCTCGAAGGTTTGGCCAAAATTGTCGGCATCCTCGATGAGATTCGTAACTCAGGCGCAAATCCCGGCCTAACTCTCGAAGGCATCATCATGACCATGTATGACAGCCGCACTCTGCTTTGCCGTCAGGTCGTCGAAGAAGTAACCAAATATTTCCCCGAAGAAATCTATCAACAAGTCATCCCGAGAACGATCCGCATCGGCGAGGCTCCTTCACACGGAAAAACCATTTTCGAACACGATCCATCAGGCGTCGGAGCCATTTCCTACGGCAAACTCGCCGACGAATTCCTCATCCGCCACGCCCGCGTCGGTCCGCTGCTTGCTGCGAAATGATTTTGTTACTCCGCCTTTAGGTTATATTATCCGTCCCCCAGTGATCAAGGCGCGGGAGTTACCTCTGGCGTAGGCTCTGACTCCACAGGGAAAACAGGATTTTTCAGTTTTTCGGAAGGAAGTCGGAGCCAGCCGATGGGCTTATTTTTTGCAACAATGGTAAAAAGGCCGTCAATTTTTTCGAGACAATAGATCTGTCTAGGCTTACCTGCGATGTTCTGTTGCACGACTTCGATTTCGTTTTCCCGGACTGCGGAAATCACCGAGACGTGGCCATAGGGAGCGAAGTCAAAGACGAGTAGATCATCGGGCTGCGGGCTAGTGGCTCCGCCATTTTTGAACTGATACATGCCACGATCTTTATTGAGCTTTCCGTGAAGGACGGTCGGATCGTAGTAGCCTATGGCGTGCCCCCAAACGCTGGGCATTTGGTGATTGAAGGCGTCGTGATAGAATCGTTTCACAAACTCGACACACTGCCACTTTTGGCCGTAATAGTATTGATTGGCGGAGTAGTTCTTTCCGTAACTCAGGGTGTATTTTTCACCATTTGAGTAAACGGGAATGGAACGATAGTTTGTGACGATATCGCCGACTTTCGGGAGCTCTTCAGGTGGCGCTTCTACTTTTTCATCACTAATGATCTCTCCGCTTTTAGGAGGCACTTCTATTTTGTCTTCGCCCAAGATGTAGGGAATAGCGAACCAGAAACAGATCAAAAATGGAGCTGATTTGAGGAAAAAAAGGAAAAGCTTCATCGGATATGATATGAGAGTCTGAATATGCGACTACCAACCTAAAACGGCAGAAGCGATGCGAATATCGGAGTCAGACACCATAGCAACTTCGATACTCTCTTTTTCTTGAAGACCTTTGACATCGACTTCACGCGAAAGCAGCGGCTTCCCTGTTTTATCAAAAAGCGTGATCCGGCAACGTCCTTGCCGGATAGCCATCAACGTGTTGAATTCCCGCCATTCCAACTCCATCGCCGCCGCAGGTTTGAGAGCCATCGCAGCCTCCCACTTTGTGCCACGCTTGAGAGTGAAAATTAAAGCGCTTTTTTTACGTATCACATCAGTTAGCTCGAAGTTAATAAAATCCTCAGAGAGCTCCTGATTTAAAGAGAGCTCTTCCTTTTTGAGTGGTGCGATTCGATCCCTCGCATTGGTAAAAAGCCTGCTGTAATCAATAAAAAAACTAGATGCAAATAGAGTCAGGAAGATCAAAATGAATGCTGGCAAAAATGCACGACGAATTGAAGCCGATGTAATTTCAGGCAAGGCATCCGCAGTATCTACATCCACTGCTCGCTGTTCTGACTTCACTTGTCCGTCACGACTCACCGTATATATCGTCTGAACCGCTGTGCCAGGCCTGAACTCCTCGCTACGAATCGTCGAAAATGAACGCGTCCGCATTTCCTGAGGCAGAATATCCAGAAGTTCCTGAAGCTTCTGGACGATGATACTTTCTATATCATCTCCTTTGATCCCAGATATTTTTCTAACGGATGCATCGGCCATTAACGAGTAACTTCCGCCTTCAACGCGAAGATGAAAAATGACTCCACTCGCTTTGGCAGAGTTAGCCCATGATTCGAACTCCGCTACCGTATCCGGATCGGGCGGAAATGAACCTTGAAGCATTCCATCCAAGCGAAACGTGCCAGCTGTGGGTAATTCACTCATGCTGGGAAAAGGTTAGGAATTGATCCCGCTGTCCGCCACTCATCCATACCTTGCACCCAAACAAGAGTATCTGGCGAAAGTGTTCCTTGACGTGCACGAGCGCTAATATTCGAATACGTATAAGGCCCTTCTTGTGCGCCATTTGAGTTAACATACCAGCCAGCCTCGGGGAAACCTGCTGGCAAAGAAGATACAGCTCCTGTCATCAAACTCGGACGCGGCAGCGAACCTAATGGCAATGAGGTTGGCACGTCGCGAGTATCAATGCCGAGTTTTTGATCATGAATATCAAGCCGCGCAACTGTATGTTGACGCAGAGCTTCATTCTTGAGTTGCTCTTGGCGAAGTTGTTCGCGCAAACGGCGTTGCTCAATCTCATTATTATTCCATTTGGCTTGTTCTTCCTTCACGTTCGATAGACAGAGAATAATAATAAGGGAAATGCAGCCGAAAAAGAATCCAAGGAAAAACCAGCCAACTGCATTTCGCCCTTTTGAATGAGCAATAGCTGCTACAATCCCTCCGAAAACGAGACCCACTACAAGCTGTAACGCAATTTGTTCACCTCCACCCATAATGCTCGGAAGCTATTGTGGAAAATATGTGATCACAATATAATTATGGAGAAAATGAACAATCATCGGCGGATAAAGACTGCCGGTTTTCCACTTCATCCAACCTAGCAAGAGCCCCATGAGCGCTAGGTAAGGAGCGGACAATACATTTAAATGCGCGATCGAAAACAAGCATGAGGCCGCAATCATGGCCACCCATGGACTGACAACCATTTCCAACCGATGCTGGATGACACCTCTGAAAGCCACCTCCTCCACAATCGCTGGTAGGATACAGATGAAAATCAACGCACCATATGTTGAGGTGAAGAACTCATTATAATCATCCCCCTCAATATCCAACATTTCCGTCAGCAGACTGTGGTATCCGTAATTGAGCAAAAGCATGGGAGCCAGCGCGGCAATCCCTAACCATGTCGCTATTTTAAATATGCCAGGAGCTTTAAAAAGCGGTCTAACATCCTGCCAATATCGCATCATGCATACTGCCGTGGCAACAAACAGAACAAAGCTTACTAAAAGCATTACGGGCTCGTGGTCTTCAATCCCCCAAATCGCCATACCTATGAAAGCACTCACAACCAATGCTGATAAAAATCCGAAAAACACCGTCCATACCTCCGGTGCCTTGGTGCGAAGCTGTGTTTCAATATTCTCAAAAACCGGCGCGGATGGCGTGAGCAAAAGCTCCACCGGACGATGCGGCTTGGAACAGCCAGGACAAAAATACACGCGAGCGTCGAGCGCTTGTCCGCAATAATCGCAGCTTGCTTGTTGTATATTTAAATCCTCTGACATAAATGCGCTCGGGCTAACGAGCTAACCGAGTTTTTCTCAATTCATCAAGAACCCAAGACAGAAAAATTCGCTTGGCGATTTTCAATTGAAATATAACGAAATATCACCTCATCGTCATTTCACACCATGCAAGCACCCTCTCTCGCCATCATCGGTGGCTCCGGCCTTTATGAGATCGACTCTTTGGAAGTCGTCCGAACCCACGCCATTGAAACTCCCTTCGGCTCGCCCTCGGATGAAATCGTCGAAGGCAAACTCTCTGGTCGAAGCGTGTTCTTCCTCCCCCGCCACGGTCGTGGTCATCGCTTGCTGGCTCATGAAATCAACCACCGCGCGAACATCTGGGCACTGCGTTCTCTGAACGTACGCTGGATCGTTTCCGTCACGGCAGTGGGTTCACTTCAGGAATACATAAAACCACGCGACGTCGTCGTCCCAGATCAACTCGTCGATCGCACGGGGCGCTCACATGAGTTTTCATTTTTCGGAAACGGCATCGCTGCCCACGTTTCCTTTGGCGATCCTTACAGTGATGCGATGCGTAAACTTCTCATCGAAGCCGCCTCTAATCACACCGCACGACTTCACAACAGCGGAACCTACGTTTCCATGAACGGCCCCGCTTTCTCCACCCGCGCCGAATCCAACATGCACCGCGCGATGGGTTTCGATCTCATCGGCATGACCAATGCCCCAGAAGCCCGACTCTGCCGCGAAGCGGAAATCGCCCTTGCGACCCTGTGCCTCGTCACGGATTATGATTGTTGGAAAACCGACGAAGCTGCGGTCGATGTCGCATCTATCATCGCCAACCTCCATGCGAATTCCGCCCTCGCGAAATCCATCATCGCCAGCATCGTCCCCAAAATCCCCACGGAAGCAAACTGGCCAGAGCATCACTCGCTCGCCTCGGCAGTTCTCACACCCAAAGCCAATTGGCCCAAGGAAACTTGCCAAAATCTGGCGCCTATTCTCGCGCCATATCTATCATAACGCCGTGCGCCCCGTTGGGGCGAGGATGATTCGGTGATCACGGATTCCAGGGTGCCTATCGGCACCCTTCGCTATCACCGTAGATCCCGTTGGGATCACAAGCAAGCACGCCAACGGCGTGAACGGTGAAAGCGAAGGGTGAAATTTCGTCAGAAAATTCACCCTGGTGACACAGCCAAGTCCAACGGCATTTCGGTGCGAGTTACATGTGCACGCGGAACAAATTGTCGGTATATCATGGTCCCAACGGGACCAAAGGTGAAAGCGAAGGGTGAAATTTCGTTAGAAAATTCACCCTGGTAACGAATCCGGAAGACATCGCGCCCCAACGGGGTGCACGGAACATCGTAAATCATTCCGTTTCCTGATTGCCCGTTCAGATAGATTTCAATACCCATCACTCATGCCCCAATCCCTCGCGAACATTCTCGTCCATCTCGTTTTTTCGACCAAGGAAAGGAACCCATGGATCGCAGACGAGTGGCGTGACGATCTCCATGGTTACATCGGCGGGATCATACGGCGACACGGCAGCGACTTACTTGCTTCAGGTTCGGTTGAAGATCACATTCACCTTTTATTTCCCTTACCACGCACCGTTGCCGTATCTGAATTAGTGAAAGAAATTAAATCTGGATCCACTCGTTGGATTCACGATTCCCCTTCGCGAGCTTCCGATTTCCACTGGCAATCTGGCTATGGTGCCTTCTCTATCAGCCCAGCTCACAAAGATGACTTATGCCGCTACATCGCTAATCAACGTGAACACCACACCAAGACAACTTTCCAAGATGAATACCGAAAATTGCTCACAAAATACGGTATCGTTCATGACGAAAGATATGTATGGGATTGATGTCATTATAATCCTCCGTGCGCCCCGTTGGGGCGCGAATGATTCGGTAACCACGGATTCTAGGGTGCCTATCGGCACCCTTCGCTTTCGCCGTAGATCCCGTTGGGATCACCAACAAGCACGCCAACGGCGTGAACGGTGAAAGCGATGGGTGAAATTTCGCTAGAAATTTCACCCTGGTAACAAACCCGGAAAACATCAGCGCCCCAACGGGGCGCACGGAGGTATATAACCTACCTAATTACCTCCAATTATTCAGTTGTGACCTCACCCCCTCCCACCTACCCTCCGAGTTGTGATGGATGAAAATTTCGCGCGGTCGCACCGTGACTGCTTCGTCGATCCGATTGGAAAGTAAGTCATGAAAAAGAAACCATCACCTGCCAAGCAGGCCAAGAAGTCCGTTGCGGCGCCTAAAGAGAAATCACTCGATTCAGAAGCTTCGGTGGCATTTCCCATCATCGGCATCGGCGCATCTGCTGGAGGTTTTGAGGCGTTGGAACAATTCGTGGCGAACGTTCCGGAAAAATGCGGAATGGCGTTTGTGATCGTGCAACATCTCGATCCCACCCGCAAAGGAATCATGGCGGAACTTCTCCAACGCTCCACCAAGATGAAAGTGATGCAAGTGAGAGACCAAACGGTGGTTAGACCCAACTACGTCTATATCATTCCACCTAACAAAAACATGTCCATCTTACATGGCATACTGCACTTATTTACGCCATCAGCAAAACGCGGACAGCGCCTGCCCATTGATTTTTTCCTCAGTTCCCTCGCCCAAGATCAGCAGGAAAAAGCGATCGGTGTGATTCTATCAGGCATGTGCTCCGATGGCACTCAGGGCTTGAGTGACATCAAACAACAAGGCGGTCTAGCCGTCGCCCAAGAACCTGCCAACGCAAAATTCGACAGCATGCCGCGTAGCGTGATCGATGCCGGATTAGCAGACATCGTGGCTACGGCGGAAGAATTACCCAGCCAAATCATCTCCTATATAAAAGATGCGCCCCATGCGGCAGCGACCACATCAGGTAGCGAAGCCAGCATGCGCAGCGCGGTTGAAAAAATTCTGATCCTGATGCGCAGTCGCACGACTCACGATTTTTCCTACTATAAGAAAAATACTTTGTATCGGCGAATTGAACGCCGCATGGGTATTCACCAGATCGATAAAATCTCAACCTACGTGCGTTTTCTCAGCGAGAATCCAGAAGAGTTAGATTTGCTATTCAAAGAACTCCTCATCGGCGTGACGGGGTTTTTCCGCGATCCTGAGGTATGGAAGTTGCTGCACGATAAAACCCTGCCCGAACTACTCGCCAACCATCCCACGCGTATGCTTCGAGCATGGGTTGCCGGATGCTCAACCGGAGAGGAAGCCTACACACTTGCCATCGTATTCAGAGAAGTCGTGGAGGCGCTCAAACCGGTTGAGCATCCGGCAACCCATGCTCGAAGCATACGCGTGGGATGGTTGGCGAGTAGTTCGGGCAGGGTTTTATCGTGC
>JANOKJ010000085.1:0-1869 GCA_031419275.1 Akkermansiaceae bacterium
CCTGTGTCAACGTGGGTGGTGAAAATTGGCTTGTTCTTGCCACGCAGTAAACGTGCAGCTTCAACGGCGACTTGACCGAGAACTTTGCCTTTGGCGTCGATCACGTACCATTTGCGTTCGACTTCGTGTGGCTTGGCGGAAAATGTTTTCATTTCAATGTAATAAGGAGACTTAATGAGAGCTTTTGAGCGCTCCCAACTGCAGGGGCGCGAAAACTAGGCAGTCGGTTGCGGCCTGTCAATCGGGAAATCTTGAGAATTTTGCAAATCTTTTCCTTCCCCCCGGAATCCCATGAATGTTTCCTAAAATTTCTCTCGCCCTCGCCCGCCAACCCGCACAATCTCCGCGCCCTATGCTCAAAGCCGGAATCGTAGGTCTACCAAACGTCGGGAAATCCACCCTTTTCAACGCCGTCACACGCACTCGTAAGGCCGAGGCGGCGAATTATCCGTTTTGCACGATCGACCCCAACGTAGGGATTGTAATGGTCCCAGATGAACGCCTCGCCGTGCTTTCCAAAATCTCGGGCTCCCAGAAACTCGTCCCCACTGCCATCGAATTCGTCGATATTGCCGGTTTGGTCGCCGGGGCTTCCGAAGGCGCTGGCCTTGGAAACAAGTTCCTCGCCAATATCCGCGAGACCGACGCCATCGTCCAGGTCGTCCGTTGTTTCCAAAATGACGATATCATCCATGAGCTCGGCTCCGTCGATCCGATCCGTGACATCGAGATCATCAACGCCGAGCTCATCCTTGCCGATATGGCCGCCCTCGAGAAACGCCGCCATACCCGTGAGAAAAAAGCCAAAGGCGGTGATAAGGAATCGAAAAAAGAAGTCGAACTCATCGACATCATCATGCCTCACCTCGATCAGGGCAAACCTGCTCTCACCATCGATTTCTCGGAAGATGATCTTGAAATCGTTAAAGGATTTTTCCTGCTTTCTTCCAAACGCACCATCTACGCCTGCAACGTTGCCGAAGACGAACTGGCATCTGCTGTTGAAAATCCTGACTCCCATGCGGAAGTCGCCAAAGTGCGTAAATTCGCCGCCGAGCATTCCGGAGCAGAGGCTGTTGTGATCTCCGCCCGCATCGAAGAAGAACTCTCCGATTTATCCCACGAAGAAGCCGCTGAATTCCTCGCCGACATGGGAGTGAAAGATTCCGGTGTCTCCAGCCTGATTCGCGGGGTCTACCATCTGCTCGGCCTGCGCACTTACCTTACCACCGGCGTCCAGGAAACCCGCGCATGGACAATCATCCAAGGCGATAAAGCTCCAGCTGCCGCTGGAGTCATTCACACCGATTTCGAACGCGGATTCATCGCCGCAGAAATCGTGCACTATGACGATCTCGTCGCCGCCGGCTCCAAAGCCGCAGCGAAAATAGCCGGCAAAGTCCGCATCGAAGGCAAAGAATACGTCGTCAAAGACGGCGATGTGATCGAGTTCCGCTTCAACGTTTAATCAGAGCGCCCATTCACTTAGGGTCGCCATCCGCCTTGTCTTCGACATCCGTTGGCGCATCTTTTTTGACGTCCTCTTTGTTGACGATTCCTTTCAACAACTTCTCACCCGTATCTTTTTCATGACGAGTGCTCGCCCCATAGAAAAATGCACCAGCGATAGCAATAAGTGTAAATAGGATGAATCCGGAGCCCATCGTGACCGCTTTGGATTCAGAAAATTCATCGTCTTTTTCTGGTTTATTTGAGCTCTTACGTTTCTCACGTCTCTCAGCTCTTCCTTCCTTCTCCTCCTCCTTTTGCTTCTTAGCACGCTCTTCCTTTTCGGCCTTTTTCTGCTTTGCAGCCTCCTGATCCTCTTTCTCTTTACGCTTGTCTAGTCTAACGGGAGTAAGGTCAGGA
>JANOKJ010000086.1:0-52047 GCA_031419275.1 Akkermansiaceae bacterium
AATATTCTTTTCACACGCATTGAAATGCCCATGTGGAAAGGCGCCTGAATTACCCATTACATCAAAACTGTTGCCGTATTCCTCATTACTCCCCGAGCCTATCGTTGTCCCGTCCGTAGTTTCCCAGTAGTTTGCGTGCCAAAGGCCTAAATTGTGCCCGATTTCATGTGCGGCAACTCCCGGCTGCTCGGTTTTCAACATGTTGTTTCGGCCGCCCACGCCGGCAACGCCGCCAAAGCTACCAAAGCCTCCATTGTATCGAATGGTATCAAGAGTATAATTGTTATAATCGTATCCACCGGCCGCAGCAAGAGCACGGGCTTCGTCAATGATCTCTGCTAAAGAAGTATATTCCGCCGCATTTTTGGACATCGTATATGTCGGGGTGAATGTCGTCGTGATGCTGGTCTTGTTGTAGGAGTTCGCTAGAAAATAGTTATTAACCGCAGTCATATCCGTCTTCACTGGCGCCACCGTCTGATCTTTATAGATAATCGAGATATAAATCAGAGTTTTGGCGCCCTCGGACCAAGCGCCATAAGCGATATCGGGAGGCGCAGCCATGGCCGCGGCGAGTAGTTCATCGCCATAGGCAGCAATGTGGCCGCTTTGGCACAAGTAAACCAACTGACTGCCCTCCAACACCACCGCGGCGTTATCGTTGTCTTCCGTGGATTCTCTGGAAACCGGGCAGCTTGATTTCTTGCGAGCGGCCTTCATGACGGCAGGCTCGAATTCACCGGGTTCCACAACCCGCAGCGGAGATTCGTTGACCGCAAATTTTTCACCGATGGAAATACCATTCAACGGAATCGTCTTGTTATTAAAACGATGATCATTGCGCTGGCCATAGGTGAATGCCTGATATGTGTTGCGGCCAATGGTTGCATGGCGCATCACCGTGGCTTTGGGCTGAGGGTCAAACTCCGTAGCAATGACCGTGGTCAATTGGCCTTCGTTGCTGATATGTTCCTCAACGTGTTTGCGAACCGATGGAGGTAGATTTCGCCTTTGGACAACGGAGATCGCACGTTTGATCGCTTGCTCAGGATCGGTTTCAATCAGACGCAACATCTCGGCCTTTCGAGCCACCGCCAACTTCACTCCCTCAGCCTCGAGTTCTGGTCGTTTCGCTGCTGAAGCGGCGGCGTATGCGTTCATCCAAGCGTCAAATTCTACCCTGGCCTCAGCTGCTTCTGCTTCCTGTTGTCTTTCCTGAACCACTGACGGCAGTTCTGTGCTGCTATCCTCGACTGCCAAAGCGGGAAGCTTTTCTTCAGCCGACGCGTTGGAAAGCTGACGCGACGACTCCGCATTGCCGGACTGCTTGCCACGTGAAGCAAACAGGCACACAAGAACGATCAGCGCCAAGAGTAGCAGGCTGAACGCAACGGCATGACGGGAAATCCTACGCTTCATCTGGGTTTTTGAAGGCTTCTATATCCAAGTCATTCGACCCACCCACATCGATCTGGATCGACGGCAATGCATTTCACGACCTTAGAATTCAGAACTCCATCAGAAATGCCCACGCCTTGTAAAATCAATTCATCTAAAAATAGTTGACCCGCCTAGGGTCAATTACAACTCGAGTTCTCTGTGGTTAATAACTCACCTGAAGCTAACGCTTACCCAAAGACTCGATCACCGAAGCTGGAAGGTTCGCGGCGTCGATCCACTTTTGTGCGGCAACTTGATCGCGTTCTAGCCAATTAGGTAGGGCGCGTTCGTACATGCGGTTGCGGCTGTTTTCGTCTTGGATGAGAGCGATTTGGTTGGCGGCGACGTCGGGTGCTTTTTCAAAAGAGTTCCAGATGAAATGTTGCACGGTGCGATCCGTGATATCTGCTGGAAAGCGGTTCATCAGGTCGGCAGCGGCTTGGGGATTGTTGCGAGCATCGAACATGACGATGCCACGCAGAGCGCGAGAGCGAGCTTCGCCTTCTGGGAGACCTTCGAAATTAGCCAAGGCGGCGGCGGGATCTGCTTTTGCCCATTCACGGAAGACTTCATCCATGCTTCTAACCGATGTATCACTGAGATTTTGCATCAACCAAGATGCCGTTCCGGCGGGGTCTTGTTTTGCCAACTCTTCTGCGAAACGAGCGACCGCGCCATCGCGCAGGCGTTCGTCGCTGAGTTCGGAAATCCATTTTTTGGCCGACTCCGCACCCAATTGCAGGAGATGCGGCATCATGGCCTGAAGTGCTTCACCTCGTTCCTCACTGAAAGGAATTTCCTGGAGCAGGGCGGTGGCGCGGGCTGGATCGGATCCGGCTAAGCCACGGATGATTCCGACCATGTAAGGATTTGCTTCATCGCCTTCGTGGTTGGATTTCGCCCATGCGATGGCAGCCTCGGGATCGCGGCTGACCCATGCGCTAAGAACCGTTCCCGTAGCCATTCCGCTGGTGGTATTTTTCGTGGTGTAGGCAAGTGCAGAGGTAGGATCCACCTCCGCCCATGCGGTCAGCAACATGGCATATTCACCCATGCGCGCTTCCGTGAGGCCGAGGCTGCGAAAGCGGTCAACGGCGGCTTCGAATTCCTCTGGAGCGAGCGAATCGATCCACTCCAGCATGGCGCGGCCACGATCGAGGGCATTCTCACCTCGGACGATTTCCTCCATCTTGACGAGTTTTTGGTCGGAACTGGTATCGCCGCGATTCTGGGTTGGGCGGTTGGGACGATTTGCGGTTTCACGCGTTCTGGTATCTGATCCAGCATTCACAGAACGTTGCTGGACTAAGCGTTCTGAGCCATTCGGAAGGCGACTCTCTTCAGATAGCTCGGCTTTTCCGCTGGTGAGTTTTCCGAGCATAAATCCGCCGAGGCCGATGATGATACAAGTCGCGCTGACAGTTATGGCGTTCCATTTCATGAGGGGGAAGTTATCGAGTTTTTCAATCTTCTCAACTTGGAGTTTTGAAATTTATTCGCTAGGTATCGGCCTCACATTTCGCCCATAAACCAAGATTCCCATGCTCAGACCTCGTAAAAAATACTCCGTCCATGATTTAAGAAAGCTAAAAGGCACTCGCTGCCTGACGCATGTTCACGTGAAAACACCTGAGGAAGCAGCGGCGGCGGAAGCGGCGGGGATCGATCTGATGAGCTGCCCGTTTGACAATCCGGCCGCGCAAGCGCGCTTACCGGATCTGGTGGCAGCGGCACCCAATAGTTTCCTCTCCTGCTCCACTCCGCATGGTTTAGCCTCACAGGAAGAAGCGATTCGGATCGGATTTCAGGCGCTCGAGCTTGGTGCGAGTTCAGTCTATTGCTCGGCCAGTCCGTATATCATCGAGGGTATGGCGCGTGAGCGCATTCCAGTGGTTGGGCATCTCGGGATGATTCCTCGGCATGTCACTTGGACCAATTATCGAGGCATC
This sequence comes from Akkermansiaceae bacterium, assembly GCA_031419275.1. Lineage (GTDB taxonomy): Bacteria > Verrucomicrobiota > Verrucomicrobiia > Verrucomicrobiales > Akkermansiaceae > Luteolibacter. The sequence goes on from JANOKJ010000086.1 coordinate 3,390, forward strand.
GGAAAAACCGTGGACGAGGCAAAAGCGCTTTTTCAAGCGATGAAGGATCTGGAAAACGCCGGGGCGTATGCTGCGGAAATCGAGTGTGTGCCACACAATCTCGCCTCATGGCTTTGCAAGCAAACGAGTTTACTTTTGATGTCGCTGGGTTCTGGCGCGGGTTGCGATACTCAGTTTCTTTTCTCGGATGATATCCTCGGAGATTACGATGAGCGCCTTCCGCGACATGCAAAAGCTTACCGCGATTTCGCTGGCGAGTATCGGCGTCTCCAACAAGAACGCATTGCCGCGTTTCAAGAATTCGCTGCGGATGTCAAAACCGGCGCGTTTCCTGCGAACAAAAACCTGTTAGAAATGGATGCCGCACTTTTGAGCGAGCTTCAAAAAGAACTTAGCTGAATCATCATGCGCGAGCCTTTAGAAAACGATCGGACATTTGAAGAAGCACGCGAGCGTTGTCCGGTAGCGGCTTATCGCTTCCAGAATGAGTCCATCCCGATGATCCTACGCCACGCAGCCGTCATGGAAGCAGCGAAAAATTGGGAAACGTTTAGTTCGGATGCGCCTTTCCGAGTGCCGATTCCTTCCGAGGAAAAGATGCGTAAAGTCCGCCAGTTACCGATCGAAACCGATCCGCCGTTGCACGGGGACTATCGCGAGATCGTGGAGCCGTTTTTCAAAAAGCCACGTGATCCCGTATTCATTGCTGAGATTAGCGTGTTGATAGGTAAAATGTTAGATATCGCAACCAACCTCGATTCATTGGAGTTGGTCAGTGAATTTGCTGTGCCATTGCAATCGAAGGCATTGGCGCATTTGTTAGACTTACCAGAGTCAGAAGCCGATGAATGGATCGCTTGGGGAACTCATGTGTTTCATAATCTGATCGATGGAAATTCCAGCGAAACTGCGGTTGATGCCTACATTGCGCGACAGCTGGATCGCGCCGCCATATCTCCCGGTACGGATTTTTTCTCTGCACTCACTCAAGCGGAATTCCAAGGCAGAAAACTCACCCGTAATGAGATGGCTGGATTTGCCAATCTAACATTTGCTGGAGGTCGTGATACAGTCATCCATACCGTTACTTCGGTCATCGCATATCTCGCACGTCATCCGGAGGCTATCGAATTTCTACGCGCAGATCCGAAACGTGGAGTGCTTGCGACAGAAGAATTTTTCCGTGTGGTTTCACCGCTGACACACATCGGGCGTGTGTGCCCGGTTGCTACGGAGGTGCATGGAATCAACGTTCCTGCGGACGGAAGAGTTTCGCTCGGTTGGGCATCCGCGAACCGTGATCCCGAGGCATTTCCTGCGCCTGACGAAGTGCGGCTAGACCGCAAGCCAAACCCGCACATCGCCTTCGGGGCAGGTAATCATTTTTGTCTCGGTGCTTTTCATGCGCGACTCATCATCCGCGAGCTAATCAAACAAATTGCCAACTCCGTTTCCAAAATCACCATTCTTTCTGAAACGCCAAACATCGAAACCACGGCAGACTTCCAACGCCAGATCGGATACGAGCGGCTAGTGGTGAAAATGGAATCACAGCCTATCATCGGGACGACATAACCTGATGTCGTCCAGCGGCATTTGGATGGATTCTTTCGGCTCCTTCATATTGCGATAGCGCCAAGGTGAATAACCGTCATTTTTCATGTAGTTGATGGTCATCGCGAAGCGACGCACGCGCCAAGATGGAAACGCGCCAGACTCGTAACCGATGATGACGTTTTCTTTTCTTGTCACGAACATGACGACGTGACCGTGTTTGAGGAGGATATCGCCCATGCGCAATTCTTCCCATGAAACGGAATCGGAAATCGATGGCAGCTCTCTAGTGGAAACCGGTTTGCAAAGCCCCCAACAGCGAGAAACGAAGCCAGAGCAATCAACACCTACGCTGCCTTGACTGACGACGGCGTCATCGTTTTGTATTTTGTATGGGCTAGCGACATCACCGGCTTTTTTGCCGTTTTCTAGGCCTTCCATGAATGTTTTTGGAGTATCAAAGCCGCCCCATTTGTAAGGCATACCTTTGGCAGTGACTCCCGGTTCCCACCAGCCACGATTGTCGCCATGATCTTTCAAGGTCTTGTCTGGGGTATGCACCGTAACCCCTTTTTTGTCTTTGCCGTGCCGGATGTGGCGTTGCTCCGGCATCCACTCTAGATCGGCATATGCCTGAGCGGTGCGGAATGCCTGTTCTGGAGTTTGCATGCGATTTCCACAGGAAATGAGTAAGAAGCTCAAGAAAAGCAATACGAATGCTTTAGAAAAATCTAACCGTCTCATTGAATCCCTCGTAATGCTTTTTGTTCCGCGATCCATTTATTGTCTTTCCTAGATAGTCGGGACTCGTGAGATTTGTATCGCTCGCCACCGGGCTCAATGAGGATGAGATTGCCTTCGGAATAAGAATCGAGTTTTGCGAAAACTTTGCGGCCATTAGTCCCCTCCCATTCGCGGTAACCTTTAGCCTCGAGGTTTTTCCTCCATTCTTGATATTGGCTTGTCGTGACTACCACCGCTTGTTTAATCAAACCCCAAACAAAGTCTGCTTGTCCGCTTTTGTATCCGGATTCTTTCCAAAGCACTTCGCCGCTTGGGTTTAACATCAAGAGCGTGGGTTGGCCTAACACTTTGTAGCGCTTTTTGAGGCGCTGAACGTAGCTTCTAAGCTCTGCTTGACGGGAAATTTTTTCACCCAGAGTCAACTTTGGATCATCTGCGATTGCCGCTGCATCGATACGCAAACGCACCACATTTTTCTCCGCCCATTTTCCAAATTCCTGAGTGGCAAAAAGCTCAGAGGAAAGAATTTTGCAATTGGGGCTCATGGCGGAGTTCGTGAACCAGATCAGGATGGGTTTGCCTTCGCGCGCAGCGGTCTGGCGGGCGATGGTTTCGCTTTCCTCCCAAGGTCCGCGCTTGGGTGCGGCCATCAAGGCTTCCAGCTCGGGAATCCCTGCGTCTGGATTATCGGGATCAGTGAAGGCGAGGTCTTCTTCAGGAGTGTAGTTAAGCTGCTTCGGGCCGACGTTGCTGCCTGGCGTAACAGCTGTCCCTATTTCTCCAGCCTGCGGAGTTTGAGGTAATCCTTGGAGGCCCGCCGCTTGCTCAAGCCTGGGCGCAGTTGATTTATCCGCACAAGCCCCGAGCGCCACACAAGTGACGATGACAACCCATGATTTGTTAGGAATAGTCATGACTTATTTTCTCAAACGAACTGGAGTACCACAGGAGGAGCACCTAAACCAATTAAACAATAGCAAATGAATGCTGAGTGGCACGATATATCCCATGCAAAATAGCCGATGTGCCTTGGAATGTTTAATCGCTCCTTTGCGGACGAAAAGCCTCTGATTACAAACCCGGCATTTTCCAGGGAATCCCCAAAACAAATATCCGAGCCCGATGACTGGCAGCGCAATGGGAAAAGCGATGATCCATTTAGGAGTCCATGGAAAAGATTCTGGAGAGATGGAAGAAAGCAGCAGCAGAAAGCTGGAAACGAATGCCAATGGTAAAAGCGGCAAGATGATTAGCGTGAAAAATGCTCCGAGCCGTATATGCCAAGGATGAGTATGCAACACGCCACGTATATAATTTCGAGATCTGGGATTTTTACCGCGGTTAGTGGACTCGCGCGGAGCACGGATCAGGGCAACTCTGTCCTCCTCGTGACCTACCTTGGATTTTGGAACCCGTTGAACCGGAGCAACATTCGGATCGATTGCTTTAAGATTTGATGGATCAAAATTCCTGGACTGACCTTTGTGCCGGATCTGAGCAGGAGCCGCCTGCGTGCGCTTGGGAAAATCGCCTTGTGGCAGTTCCGGATTTCCAATGCGGACATCGAGATCGCCAGAATAGCGGTTGAGCAATAATCCGGCCGGGATGTCAGAAACGCGGATCTTTTTTTCAGCCAAATATTTGCCGGGAAGCGGGATCGCACACGGCGCATTGGCGAGCATTTCAGCAACTTGTTCGTTGCCTTCATAGTTAACCGCAGTATCAAGAGAGGCGCTTTTAAACTCACTTTTGTTTTTATTATGCGCCTCGCCGGCACTGCGTATCCAACCATCGACTTTTTTCGCATCTGGCAATCCACTGGGAAACTGCAAAACATCATTTGCCCGAATGAGTTTTTCTAACAGCTTATCTGAATCTTGTTCAGCAAGATGTTTGGCATCACGAATCCCTGCCATGTCCAGCAGATCGGCATCGCTTGAATCGATTCCCGGAATTTCGTTGAGTTTAAGCATCGCTTATTTTAGGGCCGCAAGCATTTCGCCAAGTTGAGAAAGTTTCGTTTTCCATTCTTCGAGACGTTGTTTTTCCTGCACCACGACTTCTGGCGGGGCACGATCCACGAACGACGCATTGCCGAGTTTGCCTTCGGATTTTTTTACCTCAAGCTCCATCTTCTCGATCTCTTTGGAAATACGGACACGTTCGGCTTCGACGTCGATCAGGCCTTCCATAGGCATGTAGGCTTCACCAACTGGTGTAACGGCGGCAGGAGTTCCTTTCGGGGCCTCGTAAGTATCATCTACTAGAATCTCCGTAGATCCAGCGAGGAGAGCGAGGACGTTGAGTTCGTTGGACAACCATGCGACTGCGCCTTTCATGACGAAGCGAACATCTTTGCGAGAGCCAAGATTGTATTCCGCTTTGAGATTGCGGAGACGGCCAGCGGTCTCGTAGATCGCATTGGCTTGTTTCTGCGCGGCTTCGATTTCTGCAGCGGAAAGTTGGGCGAGCAGAGGTTTTTCAGGCAGGGATTTTTTCATCACGAACTCGCCGGCGGAAACGTAGTTCATGCGCTCGGACAGTTCTTCGGTGACGTGCGGCATGTAAGGATGCAGCAACTGGAGATAGCGGCTCATCACAGCATCGAAGGTACCGAGCGCGGCGGCACGGGCTTCTGCGGTGGCGGATTCTCGGAGATCGGCTTTTACGGCTTCCAACCATTTATCGCAGAAATCATTCCATAGGAATTCATAGAGGCGTTGCGCTATTTCGCCGAAGCGGTATTCGGCGTAGATGCCTTTGAGATCGGCGGCGAGTTGATCGAGCTTCGACATCACGAGGATGTGATAAACCGGCATGCCATTGACGTCAGGCAGCGAAGCAAACTCGTTGCCATCCATCTGACGGAAACGGCAGGCGTTGTAGAGTTTGTTGGCGAAGTTACGACCTTCTTCGACCGATGATTCGTCGAAACGCACATCAGCACCGACGGGCGCGATGCGCATCAGGCCGAAGCGAAGTCCGTCGGCTCCAAACTTATCCATGAGGTCGATAGGGTCTGGTGAGTTGCCGAGGGATTTGCTCATCTTGCGGCCTTTGAGGTCGCGAATGATCGATGTGAAATAGACGTTCTTGAACGGCAGCTCATCGGCGAAGCGGTAGCCCGCCATGATCATGCGAGCGACCCAGAAGAAGATGATGTCTGGGCCAGTTACTAGATCTGCAGTAGGATAGAACTTTTTCAGCGTGGCGGAGTTTTCGCCGACATCCGACATGGTCGCGAACGGCCATAGCCATGAGGAAAACCAGGTGTCCATGACGTCTTCATCGCGGATCCAATCACCTTCGGCTGGCGGCTCGACGCCGACGTATAAGTCACCATGGGACGTATGAGATTTATCTAACGATTCTGCGGTTTTGAGCTCGTCGAATTTGTCTTTGCGATACCAAACGGGAATCTGATGTCCCCACCAGAGCTGGCGGCTGATACACCAATCCTGAAGATTTTCCATCCAGTGGGCGTAAGTTTTTGCCCAACGCTCAGGGCGGAATTGGATTTTACCGGAGGCGACTGCATCGGTGGATTCTTTGATTTTTGGATAACGTAGGAACCACTGCATGGAAATGCGCGGTTCAATAGGGACATCGGCGCGCTCTGAGTAGCCGACGTTGTTTTCGTATTCCTCAACACCGATCAAGAGTCCCATTTCCTCTAGTTTCGCGGTGGCTTTGCGGCGGGCAACGAAACGGTCAAGACCATCGAGATCCGGGCAGGCGGGGCAGTTGATGCGGCCGTCGGGATGGAGAACATCGATGATTTCCAGATTGTGTTTGAGGCCGATTTCAAAATCGACCTTGTCGTGAGCGGGCGTGATTTTCAGGGCTCCAGTGCCGAACTCGAGATCGACCATTTCATCACCGATGATGGGGATGAGGGCTTCGGGGAAAGGACGTTTCACCATTTTGCCTATCCATTTTGCGTATTTTGGATGTTTCGGATGCACGGCAATCGCAACGTCGCCCATGAGGGTTTCGGGGCGAGTGGTGGAAATGTGGATAAACTCGCCCGGGCTGTCGGCGAGCTCGTATTTCATCGTGAAAAGTTTGGAGCGCGAGGCTTTCATGACCACCTCCTCATCGGATAGGGCGGTCAGGGAAACGGGGCACCAGTTGACCATGCGCTTGCCGCGATAGATTAGGCCTTCGTTGAAGAGATCGACGAAAACTTGACTGACCCATTTGGTGTATTGCGGGTCCATCGTGAAACGCTCACGCGACCAATCACAAGAGCAGCCGAGGCGTTTGAGTTGCTTGATGATGATGTCGCCATGGGTGTTTTTGAAATCCCAGACGCGCTTAAGAAACTCGTCACGGCCGAGGTCGCGACGGGTGATGTTTTCTTTCTCGCGCAGCTCGCGCTCGACTTTGGCTTGAGTTGCGATGCCGGCGTGGTCGGTGCCGGGAAGCCAGAGGACTTCTTTCCCCTCTTGGCGAGCGCGGCGGGCGAGGATATCTTGGATAGCGTTGTTCAGAACGTGCCCGAGATGGAGAATCCCCGTGACGTTCGGCGGCGGAATGACAATGGAATAGGCCTCCTTTTCAGAAGATTCATCGGCACGGAAACAATCGGCTGCCAACCATGCGGCATACCATTTCTCCTCCACGGCTTGTGGCTCATACGCTTTCGCTAACTCAGACATCGGGCGCGGATATTCGTAGACGGATTGCGATTTGTCCAGCATGGGGAATGGGACTTAGGCCGTTTACCAGAAGTCTTTACGTGAAAATGGAGCATCGAACAGACATCTTAGATTAGTAGGCTGGAGCTAAGGAGCTGATTTCGCCAAGTTGACGGAATTGACAAACTGTCTAAGCTTTTCTGCATGGTCACCATTGCGAAATTTTCCAAAAGCGAAGATGCCTATTTATTTAGGTCGTTTTTGGAGGCACAGGGGATTGAGTCGCATATCTTTGATGAGCATATATCGCAGTGGTTATGGCATTACTCTCAGGCCTTTGGAGGGGTTCGAGTCGTTGTGGCGGATGAGGATGCTGAACAAGCGGACAAGTTGTATGTGGATTATGATGAATCGATCAAATCTGCACCTTTCGTAGAAAGTCCAGTTCGCGCTTGGCCAATCATGGCTTTAGCTTCGCTTATCTGTGGTTTCCCTGTGATGCTGTTTGGGAGAAAATCTAAAGTTGATGACAAACATGATGCCGAAGCGGAAATCTGAGATTGTGGCACTGATCCTACGGGTCGTGATGGGCGCTTGGTTTGTATATGCTGGCGGGTTGAAGATTTTTGGCAGTGGCTTGGATCGGTTTGTCACGGATATAGAAAATTACCGACTCGTGACCGGGCAGATAGCCGTTCTGAGTGCTTACCTGATTCCGTGGTTGGAGGTTGTGGCGGGCTTGTTTTTCATGCTGGGGATGTTGCGAAAAGGAACTTGGATAGTGATGCTTGGCTTGGTGCTGGCGTTCACAGTCGCAGTCGGTTCCGCATGGTGGCGCGGGCTAGATATCAGCTGCGGCTGCCTGGGCGGATCGGAGAAAATCTCTTATTGGAAAAAGGCAGCGGAGTTTGCGTGTTACTTTGCTGCGCTGGGCTGGATTGCTTGGATTGAGTGCAAATCGGCTCCCGCCGAAAATTCTTTGCCTGAAACTTAGTGGTTTGCATTGCGAAATGGCATTTTTCAGCAAAACCTAGGCCATGCGTTTTACGGAAAAGCTACAGCAGCAAATTACTTCCACTGGATCGAGATTGTGTGTCGGGCTCGATCCTAGGCCCGGAGATGGCGGTGCGGAATCGGCGAAAACATTTCTCACACAGGTGATTGAAGAAACCGCTGATTATGCAGCGGCGTTCAAACCGAACATGGCTTACTTCGAAGCGATGGGCATTTCCGGGATCCGAGTGCTGGAGGAAATTCTCAAACAAATCCCCAGCCACATCCCCATCATCCTCGATGCGAAACGCAGCGACATTGGCGAGACTCAGAAATATTACGCGCAAGGATATTTCAATGGTTGGAATGTCGATGCGGTGACACTGAACCCTTTCCTTGGTTATGATTCGATTGAACCGTTTCTCGATTATGCAGGTAAGGCGGTTTATTTGCTCGCCGTGACTTCCAATCCCGGCACTGCGGATTTCCAGCAACAAGATCTCAAAGACGGCCGCAAAGTGTTCGAGCTCGTCACCGCGCTAGGAGAACGTGCGAAAACCGAAGGCCGCGCGACAGATGTTGGGTATGTGGTTGGTTTGACCAATTCGGAAAGTGTTTTACCCAAAATGCCAGATGCCCCGCTGTTGGTTCCTGGCCTTGGCGCTCAGGGCGGCGATCTCGGGGCGCTTGCCGCAGCAGACCGAAGTGCTCCGGATGTGATCAATGTTTCACGCGGCATCCTCTACGCCCAAGACGACATGAGCTTCCGCGACCGTGCAAAATTCTGGATGGAGAAAATTGCGCTCGGCTACCAGAGCGCGTAGTCTGCTCCTTACCTCGCCATGAAAAAACCCAACGGCAACACCTATTCCGGCCTCGCACCTCAGAAAGGATGGCCGAGCCGTAATGCAAAATTTCTCAGACATCGCATCGTTCCGGGGATGTTTAAAAAAATGGGCGGGACGATTCTTGAACCCGTTCTAACAGCCCCGACCGACGATAGGGTGCGCATCACATGGATCGGCCACGCCACCTTTTTTCTCCAGTTCGCAGGGCACTCGGTATTGGTCGATCCCAACTGGGCGAAGTGGCACGGCCCAGTGAAACGCCAACGGCATCCGGGGTTTCATTTGAAAGACATTCCAGAAGTTGATCTCGTGCTCGTCACCCACGCGCATTTCGATCACCTGCATAAACCCAGCCTGAAAATTCTCCAAGCCAGCAACGGCATCGTCGTCCCAAAAGGCAGTGCATCGTTGGTGAAAAAACTCGGTTTCCCCGCGATTCACGAAGTAAAGATTTGGGACGAGTTAGAAATCGATGGCATGGGTATCGTGCACACACCTTGTCATCATTGGGGGGCGCGTTATGTGCACGACACCCATCGCGACTACGGTGGCTACATCGTCAAATCGAGCGGTAAAAGCGTATTCCACTGCGGTGATAGCACCTACTTCGATGGCTTCACAGAAATCGGCAAACGCCATGACATAGATGTCGCCCTGATGCCGATTGGTGCCTACGAATCCCCAAGCGGTCGCGACGTCCACATGAATCCCGAACAAGCCGTGCGCGCCTTCGCCGACCTCGGGGCGAAAGTCCTCATTCCCATGCATTACGGCACGTTCCCACTCGGCAATGAAGCCCTCCACGAGCCCGTCGAAAGACTTCTAACAGAAGCAGATCGACTTGGGATCAGTGATAAGATTTTGATTCCTGAAGAAGGCGTTGGGATTGAATGGTAACGAAAGGAACCGCGATTTCCAATCGCGACCTCACAAGCGAAATAGCTGGGCTAACAAAACCGTTGCAGACGCGATTGGAAATCGCGGTTCCTTTCTTTGAAGAATCCCGCGCTTGATCAAATCGACCCTGCCTGCATCAATTAGCCCGTGAAATCCAAAGTTCCCGTCTCGCTGATCGTTTTGATCTTGGTCAATCTCTTGCCCATCTTCGGCGTGATTTACGCGAACTGGAGTATATTTGAAATCGTCGCTCTTTATTGGTTTGAGAACGTGGTAATTGGATTGGTGAATATATTGAAAATTCTAACTTGTTCTCCAGGAGGTCGCCGTTCTGTTAGCACAGCTGTTCAAATTTCAAAACTTTTTAAGGTTCCATTTTTCACATTCCACTACGGCGGGTTCTGTTTTGTGCACGGAATATTTGTGTTCGGACTACTCGGGCCAAAAAGCAAAGAAGGTGGGCATGGAGATCCGTTCGACAATATGGGTAATTGGTTCAGTAGCTTTGTAAATACTGATGTCAAATGGTTCGTCCTCGCAATCGTCGCGAGCCACATTTTTTCGTTCTTCAAGAACTACATCGGTAAAAATGAATACACCAGAAGCACGCCCGATAAATTAATGCATGAGCCATACAGTCGGATTGTGGTTCTGCACCTTGCTATCATCGGCGGTGGATTTATCGTGCAGGAACTCGGCAGCTCCGTTGGCATGCTCATCCTCCTCATCATCGGTAAAATCATCGTCGATGCGAAGCTGCATATGCGAGCACATAAGAAAATGGAACCGCACGCATAGAATCTTCAGTAACGAGTTTTTGATTCGGAAATGATATTTTTGGCTTTCCGTTTTAAATGGGAATACGCAGAGTTCAGCAATGACTGAAGGAAAATTAACCCGCCCCGAATTGCCTCGTTTTGGAATTTTAAAAGGAATGGACGATGACGATCGCCTCCATTTGGGTGATTTCGGTGAGTTTCTGCCGGCGCATCCTAAGCAGCAGATCATCACCGATGGAATGCCGCAGGACTCTTTGTATTTTATAATCTCCGGCGTGCTCCACGTTCACCTTACGATCGATGGACGGGAGAAACTGATTTCACGCATTGCAGCTGGCGAGACATTGGGTGAGGTGAATTTGTTTGACCCGGCGGTGGCGAGTGCCTCAGTGACAGCTCAGGAATTTACTCAAATCTGGCGAGCAAACCGCGCGGACATCGAGGCGTTTGTGGAAGCTTATCCGAAGGCTGGCTGTGATTTGTTATCCGGCATTCTGGCGGGCATGAGCCGACGTATCCGCAATATGAACGAGCGGCTTACGGATCACGAATCACAAAATGAATTGTTGCGGATGTGGCATTAATTGGAAATGATCGCCAAATATCTAATGGCGATGCATTTTCAAATGGATACAGAATTTGGCACATCGGTGGTGATTTTTTTCGCCATGGTCATCGGGCATGTCCTGGCAGATTACCCATTGCAAGGCAGGTTTCTTTCGATGGCAAAAAACCGCCATGCGGATGTATCGAGTTTATTTGGCAGTGAGTTGGCGCCCCGTGGCATATGGATTCATGCGCTCACGGCGCATTCACTGATCCAAGCAGGCGCGGTGTGGTTGATCACGGGATCGCTGACTCTGGGACTGGTAGAGATGGTGCTACACTGGGTGATCGATTTTGCGAAATGCGAGAAGTGGACAAATTTCACGGTGGATCAATTTCTTCATTTGGTTTGCAAGGCGGTGTATGCAGCGTTGATTGGATTTGAACTGATGTGAGGAGTGGCTATTTGCCAGTCATACTGATGACTCCATCCCAATCCGTGGGCGGTTCTTTGGAAAATTCGCAAGCCCACTCGTGAAGACGACGCGCGGGACCATCGTTGGAAAGTGAGGCGAACGTTTCGGCGGCTTCGGCGAAATGACCCTTTTCAAATTTTTCCAAGGCGGCTGCGTAAATCGCATCGTTTTCCTGTCCGTTGACCGGACTCCAGATCTCTACCGGTTCCTGGCGACCTGAAACACGGACCTTGGCGAGGCGGCGCAGGGTTTTAGGAAATCCTGCAGCTTGGGCGGTGGCACCAGTGCAGAGCAAATCGGCCTTGAAAAGTTTGCACAAGCCTTCGGTGCGGGAGGCGAGATTGACCGCATCACCGATGACGGCGAATTCGGTGCGGTCAACCGAGCCGATTTCCCCAGCCACCGCCTCGCCCAAATGAATACCGACACCGATGTGGTAGGGTTGTAGATTTCTAACAGACCAACGGGCGTTGAGGGCGTCGAGTTCTGTGATCATGTCGCGCGCGGCGGCGATGGCACTGAGGGCGCGGGTGGCATCGTCTTTTCCATCATCGAGTGCGCCCCAGTGAGCCATCACTGCATCGCCGATGAATTTATCGAGCGTGCCGCCGTGGCGGAAAACAATGGCGACCATGGCGGAGAAGTATTCATTGAGCTGACCCACAAGGCGTTCGGGATCATCCGTTTCTGAACGACTCGTAAAGCCGCGGACGTCAGAGAAAAGCACGGCAAGTCGGCGTTTGCGACCGGTCGCTGCTTGTTGATAGAGTTCAGGTTGATTGACCATCGTATCCGCAACGTCGCGCGAGACAAAGCGGCGGAACTCCCGATGGAGACGTCCGCGTTCGAGCCGTTCAGTAACGAGGGCGTGGGTCTGTCCGGTAACGGTGCCCGCACTGAGCACAAGCATGAATGTAGTAAAGCCAGTAAGAATGTCAGGGGCAGTTCCGAGCGCGTATGCACCTATTGCAATAAAGGCGAGGACTCCGACCGTGCTAGCAATAGCATCCCATGGATGCCGAGAAATCCGCGCGATGAGCCAGACACAAAACACACAGACAAAAGATATGACAATAGACTTCCACAAGACAGGGTGCCAACGGGTGACAAAGGCATTTTCAAGCCCGCAATTGACAGCCTGAAGATGGAGTTGCGGCCCAGCGAGTAAGCCGACGGGTGTTTGATGTTGGTCTTGAAAACGCGGAGCGGCGGGCCCGATGAGAACAACTTTATCGCGGAACGCTTCGCCAGACTGGTGACGATGTTGCCAAGTTTGCGGATCGAAAATTTCAAGGATTGAGATGGGCGCATAAACATCGTGTGCCGTGCCGTCATCGTGTTTTGCGAAGCGCAGGTTTTTTCTGCCTACAGGGACGGGTTTGCCGAGAGCAGCGATGACTTCTGCAGCGAGAGAAGGAAAAACCGGTTCGTCGGGACGAACAGTACGCTTGTTTTCGGCAGAGAGCGTAGTGGTATAAGTGGCGGCGCGAACGATACCATCGTTATCTGGCCTGAAGTTCGCATATCCGCAGCGGGTCCAGTCGGGACCATCACCGAGGAATTCGTCTTGTGGTTCGCTAAGGGTGAATTCGTTATCTCGCGAAGCGACAGGCCCAAAAGCAGAAGCAAGGACGACGCGGTCGCGGTAGCGAGCAATGGTTTCGGCGAGCGCTGCATCGGCTTCGGGATCGGTCGGCTCGGTAAGAATCAGATCGAGAACAACGAGACGGGCTCCACCATCCAGAAGTTTTTCGATGGCGTGAGCATAAACGCGGCGATCCCATGGGAAACGCGCGGCCATTAGGGCAAGCATCGGATTTTCGGCGAGGAGATCTTCGCTGACATCGACCTGAAGGCTACGTTCGTCAATACCGAGGAAAACGAGATCATCGCGGATTTCAAGGCCGGGAGTCATTCGGAGTAATCGGTCTTCGAGGTCGGTGTCCGCTCCAAATCGCCAATTACTAATCTGAGGCATAAGGAGTAGGATCGCCGTAACAATACCACCAACAGCTGCCACCATAGCGCTTTTCTTGGCGGCGTGGCGTGGATTGCCTTTCCCCGAGATTTTCCTTGAGTTCACGAGGGCGATTCAATAGAGACTTTCGCAATTAATCAACCTCCCCTTACGCAATGAATTCAGTCATGAAATTTCTACCCATTTCCGCATTTCTTGTCATTTCAGCTCAAGCGGACGTATTGACGCCTGTGCAGCAATTTTTAGGTTTAGGCGGTCAGGCCGTCGGCGAAGAATACGAGGATTTGCAGCGCGAATACCAAGGAAAAGAGTTCGCGCCTTTTTCGGATGCAGACTCGGACTTGGGCGTTCAGGAAATCCTCACAACAACTTCGAGTCGCTCGCCGGTGATCATCGACCTAGTAACTGCCGCTTATTTCACAGCCAGCGCGCCACCGGCGGTAGGCCCTAACATGGAATCTTCATGGCTTTCGTATTCCCGTCTCTCGGGAGCTTGGCGGCCTCATCTCGCCAATGGCTGGTATGCAGATCTGGGAGCAACACAAGAATTTCTCCGGTTCGACCGGACTGCGGCATTGGATTACGAAAACTCGACATTGCGGCTTGGCACGGTGAAATCGTTCGCAGATTTGGGTGACTTGGTTTTTTTCGCCCGTTACGAATATCAACGGCTTACGTCAGGAAGCATAACAGATGGAGACTACCAAGCACAGCGGTTGCGGGTAGGACTGCAAAAAGTGTTGTGGGAAACCTCGGTGCAATCGCTCGCGGCTGGGATTGACGTCGGCTATGAGATAACGGCCAGACCAGATACACTTGAGAGAAACTCATATGGGATCGAATTAGCGCATCGCTATCGCATCAATCCATCATTATCCACACTGGCGTCCTGGCGGGCGGATTATTATAATTACAGCCTCCTTGGCCGCGAAGATTGGTCTAACAAGCTGGGTCTCGAACTGATTTGGGAAATCAACCCAGCGACACGTGCGAATGCCGGGGTATTTTTCGACAATAACGATTCAAACGCAGCATTTGGAGCGAATGATCAACAAGCTTGGACAGCCGGCTTAGCCCTCGGGTTTACATTTGATTTCTAATTCATCCCCTACCAAACCATGAAAACAATAACGATTCTTCTGACAGGTGCGGCATTTCTGATACCTGCCACAGCCGCACCACTGAAATCCGCAAAAGTCACCGCTTCCGTGAATGATGTGCGAGTCTATCGGGACTCAACAAACGCGGCAACCGCAGCAGTGGGCGAAAGCATTTCTGGAACGGACGATCTGCATACGGGTCGGCGTTCACGTGCGGAGCTAACCTTTCCGGATCAATCCATCACACGCATCGGCGCGAACTCGATTTTCAGCTTCCGCTCAGGAAGTCGCGATATGGAGATAAAGCAGGGATCATTTTTGCTTCAAGTTCCCAAAGATGCAGGCGGAGCCACGATACGCACCGCGACGGTAACGGCGGCTATCACGGGCACGACAACCATGATGGAGCATAATCCCGGAAAATGGATCAAGTTCATTACCTTGGAGGGCAAAGCAAAACTACGAATGAATGATGGGGGTGATTTTGTTGAAGTGCTGCCAGGACAGATGATTTTCATGGAAGCTGACGCCAAGAAAATCCCAGAGCCCATCATGATTAACATCCAAAGGCTTGTGAAGACATCGAAGCTGTTAGGTAAAGATTTCAAAGAATTGCGCCCGGAAGCGGACGAGTTGGTGAAGGAGACCATAGACAAGCAAAACGAAGCAAGAGACAAGGGAGAAGTGGCACCTGCTGGCGTCATCGTTGGCGGTCCAACTATTCGCAAACAAAGCGGACGCGATCCAAATCCTTCAACCTCTCCAATGGCTAAGGAATATAGGTATAGAATCATTAACCCTAATGATAATCGATAGTTAGCTTTGACATGTGGGCATGCTCCCAAAGATGTCGTAACTGCACATCCTTCTCCAAAAAAAACATCATTGATCAAGGAGAGCTTCGTTTTGACTGACGACGTTTGATTATTTATTTCGTCGATAGATCGCGATCCATTCTCTGCCTTCCCTTCCAGGAAAAGCATTTTCTGGAACCCATGATTCGATGCGTTCGAATTCGGGGGCGAAGCGGGAATCAAGTTCTGAAATTGAGGCATTGAAGGGTGGGCCACAGTCCTCTTCTCCGGGATCGTTGGGTGTGAGGAAAAACACGCCGATGAGATGACCACCTGGCATGATCAATTCTTTGCAGGCAGCAGCGTAATCGGGTCGGCGAGAGGGATCGATCGCGCAGTAACAGGTATGTTCCCATATGGAAGAAAAGGTTTTTCCTTTCCTCCAAGTGGGATCGAGAAAATCTCCGAGCTCGTAGGATTCGTTGCCGGTTTTTGGAAATTCATTGGCCTTACTTAGAGCGATAGGCGCGAGGTCGAGTCCGAGGACCTGGACGCAAAGTGCACTGATGAAACGAACGTCGTGGCCTGTGCCGCAGCCGGGAACCAACACCGGACCTGCGCCCCAGATCGATGGATTTGTTTTTTCTAACAACTCAATCAGAGGCGGCGCTGCGCGGCCTTTGTCCCAGGGGGTTTCTCCAAGTTCGTAGCGTTGATTCCAATCGGTCATGGTTATTTCAAATGAGTCTTCGGTCGAGCAGCTTGGCGCGGATCGGATCTGAAGCTTGCAGGTGAGCTAGGGCGATGGCTAACGCATCAGCTGCATCAAAGGACGGGGTTTCCGCGAGGCCGAGCAGAGCGCGAACCATGAAGGCGACCTGGGCTTTATCGGCGGTGCCTTTCCCAACGACCGCCATCTTGATTTTTTTGGGAGAGTATTCGTAAACGGGAATCCCGTGATCGGCAGCGGCGATCATGGCGGCGGCGCGGGCGGCTCCCATGGAAATCGCGGTGCGGTGGGATTGGACATAGATAATCCCCTCAACGGCGATTTCATCCGGTTGGTGTTTCAGGATGAGATGGACGAGATGTGTGCGAATGGCAGAGAGCGCGCCAGATTGCAGGATATTTTTTGGGACAGTAATCACATCATAGCCTAGCACTGTTGGCTTTCTTGGATCGCCTTCAAGGATGGCATAGCCCGTGTTACGGACGGCGGGGTCTATGGCGAGGACGCGCATGCGGTGAGTTAACCGTAGTTTACCTACCATGAAAGCTGGAAATGTTGCGGAGGCGTTGAAACACGTTGACCCGAATTCTCTGGCATGTCAGCATTGCAGTGTTATGAAAGCGAAACTTCTACTTGCAGCTCCTTTTGCGCTGGCATTAACCGCTTGTAATCCAACAGGCGCATCCTTCGATTCGTCTGGAATGGATCCACTGCGTCCGCCAGCAGGAAATGTAGATAAAACCGATTATGGGAACGAACTCAGGCCAGGTGAGTTTGTGACAGCCGCTATCAACAACACCGCATTTTACAAAGCGAAGCCTAAAGAAGATCAAGCGGCGGACAAACTGCTCACCCAAGGCACACCGATGAAAATTGTATCACTGTCGGGAAGTTACACCAAAGTGGAGCTGGACAGCGGAGAAGTGGGATTTGTTCCAACGGTCATGATTTCGACAGGCGTTGATGATTTGTCACCTTTGTATGGAGATGGTGGCGTTCCCGTTCCCATTATCAATCTTGATAGCGATGTGCCGCTACCGGTGCTCGATCCAAGCACCGCCCCACCTGTGGAGCCAAGCGGATTGCCTCCGGCAGATCCAGCGCCGCCAATCCCCGCCCCTGAACAGCCGGTAGCGGAATAATCATCATTTTTAACGTAGATGAGTGATAGCAGAGAATTAATCTCAATGGCGGAGCAAGAAGTTGCCCAGATCATTAAAGTTTTGCCGGATGATATCAAAGCGCATGCTTTGAACTGCTCGATCAGTTTCGAGTCGAAATCTGCTACTGAAGATAATGACGAAGAATTGCTCGGCGTATTTGAAGGTGCCTCGCTGTTAGACGAGCCAGATGCGGACAACCTACCCCGCATTCGGCTGTTCGTTGAGAACATCTGGGAATACGTGGAAATGGATGAGCAGGATTACCTGGACGAGGTCGGCACCACGTTTCTCCACGAACTAGGTCATTATTTGGGATGGGATGAAGAACAACTCGCCGAGCGCGGACTGGAATAACCATTATGATTATGCAACAGCCCCCACCAATGCCCGTCTATCGAATCAACGCGCAGGACGAATCACACCTCAAAATCATCTCCATCTGTCATTACGTCATGGCAGGATTTTACCTACTCGGAATAGCCTTCGTCATCCTGCATTTCATGCTGATGTCTTTTGTTTTCAAGATGGCCGAGGCGGAACAAAACAAGGCATCTGTCGTATCTGCACCACTGATCGTGGAAAACACTTCACCCGCAACGAACGAGGGACTTCCCGAAGGTGAAACTTCCGTAGGCAGCCCTTCTGAATTGTTGGGAACTCCACCATCCGCGACCGCCCCTCCAGCGGCATCCGCCTCAGCAGCCTTCCCTAAGGAAATCATGCCTGTCCTCATGATTTTCTATGTGGTCATCAGTTGCATCCTAATCGCTCTCTGCGTATGCAACGTGCTTTCCGGCCGTTACATCAGTAAGCGGACAAACCGACTCTTTTCCTTCATCATCGCAGGAATCAACTGCATGCAGTTCCCCTTGGGCACCGCGCTTGGAGTATTCACATTCATCGTGCTTACACGGGAGAATGTGAAAATGGCATACAGCGTGAATGTGCAGAATTAAGGTACACGCGTTTTATTGAGCACAGTTTCGATCAACTCCATGGGATCGAGATCCTGATCGGAAAGAATGCGGTGGCGCATGGCGGCAGGGAAAACGGCTTGGACGTGATCCGGATAAACTGCGGTTGCGGATTCCAAAAACGCATTCGCTTTGGCAGCACGCAATAAGGCGAGCGACGCGCGAATGGAAACGCTTTGTTCCGAACCTGCCATTTTCCTCAGGTTCTCACAAAGATCCGTGATGTATTGCGCGATGGGACGGGAAACGGGAATGCTCGCCACGAATGACTGGAGCTGTTGGATCGTTTCGCCATCGACACCGAAGTCCGGCAGCTTTTCATGATCCGTGGTTTTTGTGGCGTGTGAAAGAAGGATGTCCGTTTGCGTTTGCGCGTCAGGCAGGGACATGCGAAGAGAAAGCAGAAAACGATCGAGCTGAGGCTCGGGCAGAGGAAAGGTTCCGGCGCTGTGGGTGTCGTTTTGCGTGGCGATGACCATGAAAGGTTTCGGCAAGCGGTGACTGACACCATCGATGGTCACGCGACCTTCGTTCATACTTTCTAACAACGCCGATTGCACACGCGGGGAGGTGCGGTTGATTTCATCGGCGAGCAAGCAGTTCGAAAAAACCGGACCGCGAATGAATTCAAAAACTCCCTGATCCGCGCGATACAAATTGTAACCAATAAGATCCGCAGGCAGCAGATCCGGCGTGAACTGGATGCGTTTGAAAACTCCACCGATCGAGCTCGCGAGGGTGTGGGCGAGAGTGGTTTTCCCAATACCCGGCGCGCCCTCAATCAATACGTGGCCGTCTGCAAGTAAAGCGGTGAGAAGCATTTCCGCAGGTTTTTCCGCTCCGATGACCGTGGAGGAAAGATGCTTGAGCAGAGGTTGGATGATGGAAGCATTCATAGGTTGAGCGTGGCGGCATACTGGGAAATCGCCAGCGGATAAATCCGATGCTCGATCACTTGCAGGCGCTTGTGTAAAGCATCTGCCGTTTCATCCGGCAGAATCTCCAGCTTTTCTTGGAGGATAACCGGGCCTGTGTCCATTCCGGAATCTACGAGGTGCACCGTGACGCCGGTTTCTTGAACTTTAGCAGCGACCGCTTGTGCCCATGCCGCCACTCCCGGAAACGTCGGCAACAGCGAAGGATGAATGTTGATAATTTTTGAAGGAAACGCATTGAGCAACGGCGCTTTCACCAGACGCATGAAACCCGCCAAGCACACCAGATCAACACCTGCTTCTTTCAACGTCTGTGCTGTCGCATCTTGGACGAAATCAGGAAACTTGCTTTTGTGACCCGCGCAATCGATCACCGCATGCGGGATCCCGTTTTTCTCAGCACGCTTCAAAATGAACGCATCCGGATTATCCGAAAGCACGATGCCTATTTTTGCCTCCAAAGTCCCAGCAGTGATCGCATCCAGGATCGCCTGCATGTTCGAGCCGGAGCCTGAGCCGAGAATTCCTAGAGTGAGCATGGCTTTGGTTTAGACAAGTGAGTGATTCTGCCAAGTGGTAATTCCATTTTCACGTCCGATAACAGCCCACCCGATTCAGCACCGACTCTTCGATGGGCCTTGGATTGCAGAGTAGTTGGATGAGTTTGTCCCAATGCTCTTGGCCGGAAAGGATTTCGACTTCGATCCGCAGAAAATAGATCGGCACGTTAACTTCGGTGGGCTTGGGAAAACGCACGGCGTCTTTTTCCGTGGTTAGAATGAGTTCCATATCGCGCTCGACGCAGCGCTGCATGAATTGATCGACATCTTTGCGACTGAAGCGGTGGTGATCTGAAAAGTGGCGTTTGATTTCCACTCGCGCACCGAGCTTGGTCAGCAAGCGTTCGAAGTTATCTGGCACGGCGATCGCGCTGATCGCCCCAACCCATTTGTCCTGCAGAAACTCCAGCGGCATCTGCTCGCGGGTGAAAAGGTTCTCCAGATATTTCGGTCCGTGCGCGCATTCGATGATGTCGGCGGTTTTGTTGTATTTGCGAATCCGCTCGATGAGCTCGGCGTTGGATGTTCCGTCACATTTCGTGATCAAAATGAAACTCGCACGACGCAGATTTTTCGGCGGTTCGCGCAAGGTTCCACGCGGAAGTAATGCGCCTGTTCCGAACGGCGAACGCGAATCAATCAACACCACATCAATGGAATGCGCTAAGTTAAAATTCTGCATCCCGTCATCAAGGATCAGGGTTTCTGCTTGAAGTTGGCCAACGGCAAACCGAGCTCCTTTGACCCGATCTTTATCCACGATCACCGATACTCTATCCAAATTTTTCGCCAGCATAAACGGCTCATCGCCGGCGAACTTGGAATCTAACAACAATGCCTTACCCGTGGAAACGACTTTCGGCATCTGGCTCGAAGGAATCGGGCGATCGTTGGCATCTTTCCATTTTTGTTTTTCATCTAGCTTCTTGCTTTTGTAACCGCGGGACAAGATTGCCACGTTGCGACCTTTATCGCGCAGCGACCGCGCAAGAAGCTCGACCACTGGAGTTTTCCCGGTGCCTCCCACGGTGATGTTTCCAACTGACACCACCTGCACTCCGAGATATTCCTGATGCTTCCAACCTTTACGGAAAAGCGCGATTCGAAGTTGCACCAACAATCTGAAAATCCCGGACAACCCAAGCATCAACACCCGAGCCAGGCTCGCACGGAAACCTTTGGCGCGTCCGAAAATCACATCCGCCCCCCATTGTTCCAGCTCGTCGATCTGTTCCTTCATGTATCTTTCCCTGCGCAGGTTGACTTCCAAGTTCCGATCAAACAAGCCTCGCGTCGCGCTAGATCAGAAAAATAAAAAGCGTTTCTTGGATTTGCGCCGGTAAGATCCATCGCCCACCGATAAAACCTCCAGCTTTGTCCGCGTCAGGCCGTTTTCTTTGAAACCGAGTTTTTTCGCAGCTCTTGGGGAGACATCGAGGTGCCGACCCTCAATAAACGGCCCGCGATCGTTGATCCGGACGTCTACCGAATTGCCGTTTTCCAAATTGGTCACTTTGACCAATGCCGGCAGCGGCAGGGTCTTGTGGGCTCCGGTCAAATGCCATGGCTGAACCTTTTCACCCAACGAGGTGGTGCCACGCTTCAACCCGAAAAAACTCGATTCATTATACCACGAACACGTCCCAGTTTCTTCATGACCCAAAGCCTGCTCAACCGACATCGGATGATACGTTTGCCCTCGCACCGTGTAAGAACGTGTCATGTAACCTTTGTAACCGCTTGGCCGCGAAGCACAGGAATTCAAAATTAAAACGCATAAAACCACGGATGAAACATGCAAAAAACTGGAGCGAAGAGATTTCATCTAACAAAAGTGGATTAGTTATTCTGCGGCGGATTGTTGCTCGCGAATCAACTGCAGGATCGTCGCGACCTTTTCTTTCATCTCTTTTCCTGGCTTAAATTTGACCGATGCCCTCGCAGGAATCAGCACCTTGCTGCCGGGTTGCTTGGGATTGCGCCCAACCTTCGCCGCCGTTTCTTTGACCTGAAACGCACCAAAATTTCTCAATACCACCGTGTCTCCCTGAGTCAAACTCTCCGTGATCTCATCGATCAAACTCTGCACGATCTCATGCACATGCTTCTGCGTGAAAATCATCCCTTTCGCTCCCAATTGGTCGGTGATTCTTAAGACAAGCTCGCGTTTGGTGATAGTCGCCATAAAAAGGTTTCCTGATAAATGCCTGAGTTCGAACCAAGGTTAAAGCACGCATTCCAGAAATGTCCCGCCAAAAACACAGCCAAGGAGCGGCGGTATTCTGTTTACCCCGATATGTCGGGGCCGCCGAGGTTTTCGTGAACGACATCAGCCCATCTCTGTCCGCCGCCTGCGGTTCAAAAACGCCATGATGGGTAGCGCGAACAACGGGGCAAATAACGCGCCTCCAAGCATCCAGATTAGCATGATTAAGCGTTCGTTCATCCCAACAGGATTGTTAGGTATTTCTGGTTCCTCATGAATCAGGACTCGATATTCTATTGTTGCACCTGCTATAACTACATCCGCTAGCTTCAACTTCATTTGCTCAAATATATCTGACTTTTGCTCGAAATGTCTCTTAGCGGTAGCAACATCATACTCGTAGTATTGCTTTTCAGCGTTTTTGTTTTTCACGATGCGCTCCAGTTCTTTCCTCGCTTGTTCTACTTCCTCTTCTTGCTCTTTAACTGCCCGCCTTAGCTCTTCCTGCGTCCTATCATTCGCTTCTTTCTCCAGTTCTCTGCGCCATTCTCTATACGCCATCACCAATTCTCGCGCTATATCACGCGCTTCCACCGGATCAGTTGATGTGACTTTGACTCTCTTCAAATCCGTGTCTCTGATTTCTGTCACTTGCACGGCAACTTTCAATCTCGCCACCACCGTATTTTCATCTACTCCCCAGGATTTTTCCAGTGCAAGCTTCTCGATCACTTTCGACAAAATAGTTCTGCTTTTGATTGGTTCGAACTCAGCGCTCGTCATGTATTGAGGCGTCACTGCGGGTTCTATCGCCTGCTTCTGTATGGATGATTCGCCTCTCAGCATAAACTGTATAATTACCTCGCTCTCATAAACACGCGGCACCAGATACAAATGGACTCTCGATAATATCAGCCCCAAAACCATCCCCACAGGAATCATTACCAGCAACATCCACCAATTTCTCCGAGACATATTCAAATCCTTAACTCCCCACACGTATGCACGCAACGCTCTAATTCTCATCCCCAGCGCGACTACTTTTACTCCACGAAGCCGATCGAATCCCTTCCTGATCTATTTTCAGCTTATAATCCCATTTCGTCTCTCCGCGTGTCAGAGCACCCGATCTCTCGCTGCCCTTTTCCATGATGAAACTCCGAGGACTTAATCTGCCTCTCGCATAAGTAGGTCCGTATCCAGACGAAGCGATCGCAACAAAATATCTCCCCGATGGACTTCGATAAAATGTAGTCGCTTTGTTGTTCGTTTCATAAACCGATCCGTGATCCCATGAGACTAACCATGGTCGGCCTCCATGATTGGAGATACATTCAGGCGACCAAACCAAAAACCGATTGTCTTCGCCATCTCGAGCATACACTGAAACGGACGAGGCCTCGCCATTGTAGGTGCCGACGATATTCGTACGCCTCCATACCGAGTAAGTCAGTTGATCAACACCTGCGCAGTGAGCGAGATTAGAGACTAAACTAGTGATCCATGGATCGTCAGATTTAGGAACGGGTGAGAGTTCAAAAGTCGCGGGAATCGTCAGGATGTACGCGCCTTCAGTCTGAACCTCTGCGTTCGTAAAACTAAGCGCTAACGCCATCACACAAACCGAAACTGATGCTTTCATGAAGGCGCATTATAGCGAAAGGGCACGCGCGGTTTGTAAACGAATGGTAAAATCTGTTGGATCGCTGATATACCATTACTGCTTCCCTGACACCTGCGCCCCACCTACCGGATAAATCACGCGCTCGGCGGTACCGCGGTCGATGTCTGTGACCCGATACAGGGTGGTCGCGTTTTTGATAAAGATGATGATCCCGCCCGCTATATCTATGTTGGCGGCACCACGGGAATCAGGCACTTGGCGGGATGGTACGTTTGCTGCATCTGAAACTCGGCGCACGTAGAGCGATTCACCTTTGTTGTAGGCGATCAATCCATCTTTTATTTTGAAGTCTGCGCCCGCGGTATCCACTCTAACAGCCTTGGTCTCGCGGGTATCGCTAACCAGATAGAGCACAGCCCCTTTGAGGTAAAGCACAGCCCCCGCATCCGCGAAGAAACTAGTCACCGACGAGTCGAGCAATTTGCTCTCGGTTTTACCTTGGTCCACATCATGGATGACATAAAGCGACAGGCCCTTTTTATAGAACAAATCTGCGGCGTGAACGGAAACATGGGCAAGTAAGCCGAGAACGATGATCAGGAGCTTCATGATTGGGGGTGAGTATTTCATTCAAACACCTCTATAATCCATCTAATGGCGCTCCGCAAGTGTAGGAGTCATGGCTACATAAAGGGAATTAGATCATTTTCCGCTCCATCCCCCACCAAGGGCTTTGGCGAGAGCGGCGAGAGTGATGCGTTGTTGAGCTTCGATTTGGCGGAGAGCGAGCTGGATTTGGAGTGAACCGCGCTCAGCATCGACCACTTCAAAATAGTTGGTAAGGCCTTTTTCAAAACGATCTTTGGAAAGTGTTAGAGTTTCTTGTGAGCTTTTGTGTGCGAGTTCGAGAGCCGCTCTGGATTTTCCCAAACCTTTCAGATCGACCATCGCATCCTCCACCTCACGGAGGGCGATCAGTAGGGATTGCCGATAGCTTGCAAGTGCTTCTTCGTAGCGACTCTGTGCGGCGGAATAGTTCGCTTTGTTCGCGCCGGCATCGATGAGCGGCATGGCGACGCCGGCACCAATGGAGAGGACTCGGTTTTGCCAGTTTAAGAATTGCGAGACATCGGTGGATTCGAATCCGCCACCAGCGGAGAGCGAAAAAATCGGATAGAACGCAGCCTCTGCAACGCCGATTTTCGCGTTCGCCGCGCGGAGTTCCTGCTCGGCGGCGCGCACATCCGGGCGGCGCAACAAAACAGCTGCGGGAAGCCCGGGGCGTATGCTAGGCAGAGGGCGATTTGAATCTGCATGAGGAATAGATAACTCCGCAGGACGTTTACCACAGAGCACAGCAAGCGCGTTCTCCGCAGCACCACGCTGCCGCTCGACAGCGCTGATGTCGTTGTTGACCAGCTCCAGTTCCGTCTTGGCTCGGCTGGTGGTAATGCCGTCGGTGAGCCCGGCATCAGCTCTGGATTTTTGAATGTCGAGATTGTCTTGGCGGGTTTTGAGGGTGCTTTTTAAAACGCTGTGTTGGGCGTCTAATCCTCGAAGCAAAAAGTATTGCCGGGCGACTTCGGCGGCGAGGCCGAGGCGTTGGGAATCGAACAAGGCTTGGGCGGCGGCGGCTTGCGCGGATGAGGCTTCGATAGCGCGCTTGTTGCGGCCCCAGAGATCGGGATCATAGGCGAGGTCGAATGTACTACGGTAGCGCTTTGACTCGAGGTCTACGCTCGCGCCCGGCGGCAGATTTTCCCGCAAAACGTCTGCGGAACCACGCGAGGCATTTGTGGAACCTGTTAGATCGAGTGAAGGGAAAAGCCGCGCCCTATCCACACCGACAAGCGCACGAGCAGTATCGACCCGAGCTTTGCCGGCAGCGAGGTCGTTGTTTGCGGCGAGAGCGCGATCGACAAGCCGATTCAGTTCAGGATCGTTGAATAGTCGCCACCAACTGTCGGGGATATGAGTTCCTGCAGTGGATTCAGATGCTTTCCATTTCAAGCCACCAGAATCGTCTGGAAGCTTGAAGTCTGGTCCGAGCATACAGGACCCGAACAACAAAGAGGCAGGTAATACGAGAATGCGCGCATTCATGGTTTCTTATGGCGGTCAGGAGCTTCAATATATACGTCCACTTGCTGGCCAACATAAAGCGGTGGATCACTTGGACGGGTAAGGGAGTAGATGACTTGCAGCACCCGGGTGTCAACCCGCTCGGTGCTGGATCCTGTTAGAGAAACTTTGGGAATAACGTAGGGCTCCACGCGAATAAACTCCAGTGGGAAAGTGACGCTAGGATCACCCTTCAGATAGCCATAGGCTTTCTGGCCTGCGCGAATGCGGATGGCGTTTTGCTCATCGATATCGGCGCGGACTTGGAGGCGGTCGATATCACCGAGGATCATAACCGGAGTCTTGGGTGAGGTGGCGGCGTATTCGCCAGCACGAGAATTCACTTGCAGGATGGTTCCGTCTCTCGGAGCACAAATTGTTAGGCGATTAATCATCAGAGAAATACGTTCGAGCTCTGCTTCCGAGGCAGCGAGCTGTGCTTTGGCCGCGATAACTTGTGCATTTGCGACCGCGACATCCTGCTTGCGGTTTTCAAGATCATCCCGACTGACCGCGCGGCTGTCGGTCACGGAAGTGAGGCGATCAAGCTGGGACTGAAGCTTGGCGAGTTGCGCTTCGCTGACAGTGATTTGAGCTTCGGAAATTTTTTGTTTTGCTTGGATAGATAGTTTCTCGGCACGCAGATCGCGATCGTCCAACCGAAGAAGAATTTGATCCTTTTGAACCTTGTCATTTACCTTCACTAAAACCTCGGTAATCAAACCTGGCAGCGGAACACCAATAGCGACATTTTCACTTAATGATTCGAGGATGCCAGTAGCTGCAACTGACTCGATGAACGGCTTCTGCGGCGGCATAACAGGCGGATTTCCGGGAGCGAGCATCTGTTTTTCTGCTTGAGTTTGAGAAACGAAGACGATGGCCATAACGCCGAATATAGCAGCAGCGATGGAACCGTAGCGGAGGATGAGTGAAATGATGGACATAAATGTGTTAGGCTTTTGTTGGTCAGTGCGCGTGTTCGTGAACAAAGTGTTGGGATCGCTGTTGATTTTGTTCAATGACTTCGACGATCTCGCCATCGTCCATGCGAGCAATGCGATCCGCATAGGAAAGGATACGATTATCGTGAGTGACAATAATCACAGCACGATTCGCGGAGCGGGCAACTTCGCGGAAAAGTTCGAGCACAATCTCGCCATTGTGCGCGTCTAGCGCGGCGGTAGGTTCGTCACAGATGACCAGCGCAGGTTCGTGAATAAGCGCACGCGCGATGGCAACGCGTTGTTGTTGTCCACCAGAGAGTTTGTTAGGGCGTTCCTTCCAACGATCACCGAGTCCGACCTTTTCGAGAATCTCGCGCGAGCGCTTGATGGCGACTCGACTGGAAAATCCCTGAATCAGTAAAGGCACGCTCACATTTTCCGCAACGGAAAGCGTAGGGATGAGATTGAACTGCTGAAAAATGAATCCGATGTTCTTGGCGCGGAAACGAGTAAGCGCACCGCTGGACATGTTTTCGAGCGGGCTCCCGAAAACTTTGATTGTTCCACTTTCGACTCTCATTGTGCCGGCGATAGCGCTGAGTAAAGTGGTTTTCCCGCAGCCAGAAGGCCCAACCAGCATCATGATTTCTCCCGTGTGTGCTTGGAGAGAGACCTTTTTAAGCACATGGATACGGTTCGACCCGTCGCCAAAACTTTTTTCTAGCGAACGGGCATCGACAACGATGTTGGATAATGGAGAAGGATCAGGCACGGAAGACCATAGCGGGTTCGTAAAGACTCAGACGGATAATGCCCATGAGGGCAGCGAGCATGCATATCACTTGGATAGTAATAAAGGTGCCAACGGGAATTAGCCAGTGCATGTAGAACGGCGGTTGCCCATTCTCGATGGCTCCCATTGCAAAGCCGGAGGTCGCAAGTAACCCCAGTCCGAAGCCAATCAAGCCTACGGTGAATGCTTGGAAAATGAGCATGATGCTCAGTCGGAAATTCGACATGCCCATGGCTTTCAAAGCGCCCAAATGTTTTAAATTATCTAACACAAAGGCGTAAAAGGTTTGGCAGGAAATAGCGACTCCTACAATAAACCCGATCACCACCGTGGTGCCGAATGAAATTGGGATTCCCGTGTTTTTCACATACCACCAGACAGTGGATGTATTGAAATCGCCATAATGTTTACCCTTGGGCGTCACGTGATCGCGAGAATTAGGACCAAAACCTTCGTTAACAAATGCGCGGAGATCTGTATTTTTTTCGATCTCTGCGGCGGCTTCGCTTGCGGTCATGCCTTCGATGGGTGCGGCGATCACGGCGGTGAGCATTTTGCGCGAGCCTGGGGTGTAAAGTAGGGCGCGCTCATAGGTGGTCCAGATATATGGGCCACCCGTGAACGAGCGCATGGCTTGACAGATCCCTACCACGCGAGCCTCCACATCGTTGATTTCAAATTGATCGCCGATTTTGATTTTTTTTGAAGGATCACTTGGGTCAGAGGACAGCCGTGTGGTGGCGAGTTCGTCGATGACGACGGTATTGGGTAAACGCAGGTCTTCGAGATTTCCCTCGATCATCCGCCCCGGCGCGCCTGCCAGGGAAGCGGCATCGATACCTAAAAGTTGAATCGTCTTGTAACTACCGTCAGCGAGCCGGACGCGTTGTAAGCCCGAGAAAAGCGGCATCGCCCAACGGACAGCTGAGACTGAGCGCACTCGTGCTACGTCGGTATCGCGCATCGGGTTAGTTTCATTCACTTGCTCGACCCGTTCCTCAACAACGTAAATCGGGGCTGCGACGTTTTTCAAGGTCGAGGTCGTCCACTGCATGAGTCCGCAGAAAACCGATGTCTGCTGTATTATGAGAAAAGTGGCAAAGAACAGACCCGCGACAAGCATCAGGTATTTGGCAGTATCACCAAAGAGCATTTTGAGAGCGAGACCGATCATGCGGGTATATAAACAGGGGCTAAAATCCGTGTTACGGATAAAACATCTTACCCACGAACGCCCCCCGCGCAACCTGCAACATGATTTCGTGGTGTTTTGTGACGAGAGGGAGTTGAACACGCCAAATAGTTCTTGACGATAAGCATCTAGCCTCTTGTCTTCATATCTCATTCAACGTTCAAACCCATGACCGAGCCATCGCCTAATTCCAATGACTTCATCCACAGCGAGGAATTCCTCAGCGGGTTGATGAAACGTCAGCTCCGCCTGTCCATTTCCTGTGCCGCGGCATTTCTCCTGCTCTTGATCGGGCTTCCGCTCGCCAATTACCTAGCCCCAGAATTCATGGCGCAACGCGTGGGCGGGTTTCCCCTCTCATGGCTAATCCTTGGTGTGCTGTTTTTCCCATACGTTTGGATTATCGCCAAGTGGTTCATTGTGCGCTCGATCGCTTTGGAAAACGCCGAGGTCAAAACCGCTGAAGACAGCAACAACCGTTAATTCTAACATTTTCCCACTTCCATGACTATCGATTACTGGATTCTTGCCTTTTCCGCCATCACGGTGGTAATTACGATCTGGATGGGCTTTCGCTCGGCGAAAAGCTCGAAATCCGCATCCGACTTCTTCGTCGCTGGCCGCTCGGTCTCGGTTGGCTGGAACGCCTCCGCCATTTCTGGAGAATACCTCAGTGCTGCCAGTTTCATGGGCATCGCTGGCATGGTGATGCTCTCGGGCTATGACGCGTTATGGTATCCGGTGTGTTATGCCTGCGGCTATTTGTTCCTGCTGCTATTCATCGCCGGGCCGCTGCGCCGCTTTGGCGCCTACACCATTCCCGATTTCGCCGAGGGCCGTTACGACTCACCCGTTTTCCGCAAAATCGCCGTCTGCTTCGTCCTGTTCATCGGTTTCTTCTACACGATGCCGCAGATGAAAGGCGCAGGCACCACACTCGCTTACATTTTCCCAGGATTGCCTTATTGGGTGGGCGTTGCCGTAGTCGGCGCGGTTATCACTCTGAACGTCGCGCTCGGCGGAATGAAAGGTATCACGCTGGTGCAGGCGGTTCAGTATTGGATCAAAATGTTCGCCATTTCGGCTCCGATCTTCGTGCTACTGGCTGTCTATGGCGGCTATGGGAAAAACCTTTCTCTAAACAAATCTGCATTCGACGCCACGCCTCCTGCGATCACGCAAACGGTAGAGCCCGAGACAAACGGGCGCCACGCGCTACCAGCGAAGGCACCAAAGGATGAAGCTTGGATCTCTCCATTCGGTCCCCTCACCACCAAAGCCGCGAAGGCGGCTGGTTTGACTCCTGAAGAATCTAAGCCGTACTCTTTGCTCTACACCTTCTCGCTGATCATGGCGCTTGTCTGTGGCACGGCGGGGCTACCACACATTCTTGTACGATTCTACACCAATCCGGACGGCATGGCCGCCAAGCGCACCACCATGTGGGTGATGATTTTGATCGGGGTGTTCTATGTGTTTCCGCCGGTGTTCGGTGTGTTGGGACGAAATTTATTGCCCGAGCTTTACGAGGCTTCGGGCTCCAAAGGTCCAGATAAAGTCGTGCTCGAGTTACCAACCCTGATCCGTGAAAAATACGGCATTCTTGGTTCCATTCTCAGCGGCATCACTTGCGCGGGTGCCTTCGCCGCTTTCATGAGCACCTTCTCCGGCCTACTGGTTTCAATGACAAGTGCACTCGCACACGACGTCTATGGCCGCATGCTGCGTCCAAGCGCTTCACCTGAAGATCGTATGCGGATGTTCAAATGGTGCGCCATCCTTGTCGGCGGGGTTTCCGTTTTGTTAGGTGCAATGGTTGAACCTTTGGAAATCAACTTCATGGTCGGCCAAGCCTTCGCGATCGCCGCCGCCAGTTATTTCCCACTTCTCTTCATGAGCGTCTGGTGGCGCGGGATGACCATGGTCGGCGCGGCCACGGGCATGCTCACTGGTGGACTTTGCGCACTAGTCTCAGCCGCCATCGTCAACGCTAGCACACTGGCCCTCGACAAAGGCCCGATGGGTAAGATCTTCTCTGGATTTGCAGATATCAACGATTTCTGGATTGCTAATCCGCTGCTCCGCATCCTTGCCGAGCAACCTGCGATCTGGTCCGTGCCTCTTTCAATTGGCCTGATGATCGTGGTTTCCAAAGCGACGAGTAAAACCATCCCAGCGGACGTACGCATGAAAATGCTCGTCCTCCACGCGCCTGAAGCGCTCGGTCTCAAACAAGAATACATCCAAGAACATCAAGGCGAAGCGCATTGATTGTTTCTCGGAATCTTGCGGACTCGACAAAACGTCATTCTGGGTTATCTATACCCCCTTATGAAATGGATGCTTCTTACGGGTTGGTTGCTGAGCGCGGTGTTACTCAGCGCGCAGGCGACCGCTGAACGCCCAGCCATCACGCTGGACGATATCCAGCGGATGCTGAAAGATGAAAATAGTGAGCTCTCGAAGCTGAAACGTGAGATTGTTGGCGAGGGTGATACAAACCGCTTTTTCTATTTTCCCACCCGAGATGAACCCGCGACTCCTGAAAAGTGGGGGCTCGCTTATGAGGATGTGAATTTCGACTCTGCAGATGGCACCAAGCTGCACGGTTGGTTTCTGAAAACGAAAGCCGCCACGCCAAAAGGCACTGTGGTTTTCTCCCATGGAAATGCGGGATCGCTCGGCCATCATTTGGGATTTGTCACATGGCTGGCCGACGCTGGATATCAGGTCTTCATGTATGATTACCGTGGCTTCGGAAAGTCTGGTGGCGTGTTGAATCGCGACGGTATGGTGCAAGATGTGAAGGCCGCTTTCCTCTACGTTTCAGGGAGAAAAGATGTGCAAAAGGATAAAATCATTTCATACGGACACAGCCTCGGCGGAGCAAAGTCCATCACAGCGCTTGCAAATATTGAGCCTTTAAAATGTAAGGCCATCGTGATCGATAGCTCGTTCTCCTCTTATCAAGCCATGGCAAAGCTCTTTGCAGGAGAACTCGGAACCGAACTCATTTCCGATGAATTTTCACCCAAAGATTTCATTTCGAAAATTAACGGCACCCCGATGCTGATTGTTCACGGTCAGAAAGATACGGTCGTCCCGTTTGCCCAAGGTCAGCAACTCTTCGATCTCGCAAACGAACCGAAAACGTTATTCGACGTCAAAGAAGGCAATCATGGCGATGCTCTATCGCGGGATGAAGGCGCTTATCGTAAAAAGATGCTCGCCTGGCTGGACAGCTTGAGCTGAGAAACGAGGTTTTCTCCTGTTTCACTCTTTGACAATCGCGCCGAGGGCTATCACTCTCCCCCCGACTCACTTTTAGAAACATTATGGCTTACGATCTCATTGTTATTGGCGGCGGCCCTGCCGGATATGTCGCTGCAATTCGCGCGGCTCAACATGGAAAAAAAGTTGCCTGCGTCGAAGCAGACCGCGCTGGAGGCACCTGCCTCAACTGGGGTTGTATCCCAACCAAAGCGCTGCTCAAAAACGCCGAACTTTATCAAACCCTCACTCACAAAGCCGGCGAGATGGGCCTGAAAATCGAAGGCTTGTCCTACGATTGGTCCGCGGTTATCGGTCGCTCACGCAAAGTTTCCGACCGCCTCGCAGGTGGCATCGAGTTCCTATTTAAGAAAAACAAAGTCGACTACATCCGCGGTTACGGCTCGATCGAAGGCCAAGGCAAAGTCGGTGTTAGAGCGGCCGATGGCTCGACTCAAGTTCTCGAAGGCAAAAACACGATCATTGCCACCGGTTGCGTTTCCCGCCCGCTGCCACCGCTTCCTTTCAACGGCAAATCCGTCATCGGCTCCAAAGAAGCCATGGTTCTCGCCGAACAACCCAAGGAAATGATCATCATCGGCGCCGGCGCGATCGGAGTTGAATTTGCCTACATCTACAACGCCTTCGGAACCAAGGTCACGATCATCGAAATGCTTCCAAACATCCTTCCTGTGGAAGACACAGAAGTCGGCGAAGCCCTCGAAAAATCCCTCACCAAACAAGGCATCCGCTGCCTCACCAACACCAAAGTCACCGCCACCAAAGACCTCGGTGATCGCGTGGAAATCAGCGTTGAAGGACCAAAAGAAACCGGCACGCTCTCCGCAGAAATCTGCCTCGTCGCCATCGGCATCCAGCCGGTCCTTCCAGGCGGAACTCAGCCCGAACTCACCGATCGCGGTTACATCAAAATCGGCGACCGCTACGAAACCAACCTCCCGAACGTTTACGCCATCGGCGACATCAACGGCCCACCATGGCTCGCCCACGTCGCATCCTTCGAAGCGTTCCAATGCGTCGATGGACTTTTTGTCGATGGTTACAAGCCACGCAAAGTGAAGAATTTCCCCGGCTGCACCTACTGCCACCCACAAGTCGCTTCGGTCGGAAAAACCGAGCGCGCGCTTAAGGAAGAAGGCGTCGATTACGTGGTCGGAAAAATCCCGTTCGCCGCAATTGGCAAAGCCGTTGCAGCTTCTGAAATCGAAGGATTCACCAAACTGCTCTACGGCAAAAAACACGGTGAACTCCTAGGCGCACACATCATCGGTGACAACGCCACCGAGCTCATCGCAGAAATGGGCCTCGCCCTCGATCAAGAGCTCACGATCGATGACATCCACGCGACCATCCACGCCCACCCAACCATGTCAGAAGTCATCCACGAAGCCACTCTCGCCGCAGAAGGCCACGCGATTCATTTCTAAGACATTCCTAAAAAATTCAAGAACCTCGCTGGAATCGATTTCTAGCGAGGTTTTTTATTTTCTGGAATCAACAGTCTCCGCCGCGCTCATGCGCTTCCGGAAACCCTTTCCGGCAAGGTCTTTAATATCCTCCGAAATCAGATAAATTCCCGGCACAAGGAACAACATGATGACGGTCGAAAACAAGCTGCCGAACGCCAGCGATACCGCCATCGGAATCAGGAAGCGCGCCTGCATGTCCGTTTCCATGATCATTGGCAAAATACCGACGAAGGTCGTGATGGATGTTAGAAAAATCGCACGGAAACGCCGGCCGCCGGCCGCAATCGCCGCGTCTCGAAGTGTCAGGGATTCTTCCCGATGTCGGTTCACGAAATCCACCATCACCAAGCTGTCGTTGACGATGACACCTGCCAAAGCGACCAAACCGCAAAGCGACATGATGCTCAGATCAAATCCCAACAGCACATGCCCCCAGATGGCCCCAACCAGACCGAAAGGAATCACCGACATGATGATGAGTGGCTGAAGATAAGAACGCAGTGGAATGGCGATCAGCACATAGATCGCAATCAGTGCTCCCATGAAACCGATCCCGATTTCCTTCACGCTATCGTTCTGATCTTTTTGCTCCCCTTCGAACGAGTAGCGAACACTCGGAAATTTGTTCGATATCTGATCGAGGTATTTTGTGGTGAACAAACTGACGGCTTCATTAGGATTAACCCCCGGTTCGACATCACCCATGACTTTGATCGAGCGTTGCCGATCGGTACGCTCGATCACCGCAGGGCCGTGTCCGTTTTCCAATTTCACCACCTGCAACAACGGCACCTCCTCGCCCTGCGGACTGCGGACTTTCATTTTTTCCAGACTATCCAAGGTCCGACGCGCCTGTTCCGGATAACGAACCATCACTTTGACCTCATCGCGTCCGCGTTGAAGTCGCTGTACTTCATTTCCGTAAAACGAATCACGAACCTGAGCCGCCACATCCTGCAAACTGAAACCCATCGCACGCCCCGCTGGAGTGAGCTCGCTGAATCTCAATTCATCTTTTCCCGAGCGATTCGAATCTGAAATATCGATCACTCCGGCCACGTTACTCAATCCCTCTTTTGCGTAGGCGGTGGCTTTCACCAATTCATCCAGATTCGCTCCTGTTAGATTGACGTCAACCGCGTTACCCGCGGTAGCCGTTTCAGCTTGGATACTCAATTGCACCACCCCCGGAAGCACTCCAACCAAGCGTCGCCACTCGGCAACCAACACTTCAGAACTTACCGAGCGCCCTGCCGCAGGTGAAAGCTCTAGCGTCACTTCACCAAGATGCGTCGCCTGCGGTGGACCTGTCATACCACCAATCGATGTTTGAAACGGCTGAGTTCCTGCGCTGCTGAGCACGTGTCGCAAAATATCGCCACCGTCATCGGTGCGATATTTTTTAGAAAGCTTCATCGCCGCAGCTTCGATTCTCTGCACCACTTTTTCCGTCTCCTCAAACGGCACACCCTGCGTGAGCTCGACTTTCGCGCTGAGGATATCGCCCTCCACATCCGGCATGAACTTGAACTTGATGTGTCCGAATGCGACCGCGGAGAGCGAAAGCACGAGTATCGCAAGGAAACCCGTCATCATCACATATCTCCAGCGCAGGCAGCGTTCCAGCGCGGGTTGGTAAATGTAGTTCACGAATCTTTCCAAACTGTCCGCGATCCTGCGTTGCATGCGGAAAAATCCGTTCACCGGCTTGCTTCTGTCGCTTGGCGCCAACAACGCAAGATGCGCGGGCAGAACGAATTTCGACTGTATCAATGCGAAAGCCAAAGTCGGGATCACCACCAAGGGAATGTTCGGCCAGATCTTTCCGCTCACTCCGCTGAGCCCGAGCATGGGCATGAAGGCCACCATGGTTGTTAGAACCCCGAAGACCACCACCGTTCCTACCTCGCTGGTTCCCTTCCAGGCGGCGACACTCGGATGCTCTCCTTTTTGAATGCGGCTGTAGACATTCTCACCGGTCACGATCGCGTCGTCGACGACAATCCCTAACACCATGATGAAGGCGAAGAGGGAAATCATGTTAATCGAAAGCCCGACGTATGGCATCATCCAGATGCCGCCCGCAAAGGAGAGAGGAATGCTGATGGAAACCAGCAACGCCAGCGAGGGACGGAGGAAAAGTGTCAGCACACCCAGAACCAATAACAGACCGGTCATCGCATCATGCTTCAGCAAATCCAGACGACCTATCAGATACAGGCTCTGATCGTTCCAGATCGAAAGCTTCATCCCATCCGGAAATCGATCCGCACTTTCCTTCACATAACTCCTCACCAAATCCGCCAGAGCCAGGGTGTCCTCAGCGCCGACCCGGTAAACATTGATCACCACTGCGTTTTTTCCATCGAAACGACTGCTCAGATCAACATCCTCGAAGCCATCCACTAGCTCAGCAACATCACCTAGAAAGATCGTGCTACCATCCGCTGCGGTTGTCACCGAAATGCTCGCCATATCCGCTGCTGCGTAGCGTTTTCCCAATGCGCGCAAAATCACTTCACCGCGCTCCGTGCGCACCGATCCACTGGGCAAATCCAAATTGCTCGTACGCACAGCATTCGCGACATCCGAAAGCTTCAGATTCAATTCCCGCAATCGTGATTCGGAAACCTCAATGGAAATTTCATACGGCCGGGTGCCCGCGATCGTCACTTGGCTGATCGACGGTTCATTACCGAATGTCCGCGCCATAAACTCGCTTATCCCGCTCGGTGGTTTCGCTTTGTATGCCAACAAATCATCACGAACCTGCTCAGCCAACTTACGCATGGATGGCTCATCCGCATCCGCCGTTAGAGTCACGCTCATCACCGGGTTTTTCACCAAAACTTCTTCGACAATCGGCGTTTCAGCCTCTTCAGGAAAATTTTCAATCGCATCGACCCTTGATTTCACATTGCTCATCAATTCGCGCAC
The DNA here is from genome assembly GCA_031419275.1 of Akkermansiaceae bacterium. Lineage (GTDB taxonomy): Bacteria > Verrucomicrobiota > Verrucomicrobiia > Verrucomicrobiales > Akkermansiaceae > Luteolibacter. The sequence goes on from JANOKJ010000086.1 coordinate 39,681, forward strand.
ATCGAATCCCGTCTCCGCTTCGACCATCACGGTGCCGATATTCTGCGATGCGGTGCTGCGGATTTCTTTAATTCCTTCTAAATCAGCAATCGCTTCTTCCACAGGAACCACCACACCGCGCTCGGCCTCTTCAGGAGTGGCGTTCGGATAAGGCAAGCTCACCAGAACGGCATCGATGGCGATCTCGGGAAAAATCTCTTTCTTAAGTTTGAACCATGTCACCAAGCCGGCGAGCATCACAATCAGCATGATGAAATTTCCCGCAACGTGATTGCGAGTGAACCATTTGAGTGCGTTCATTTCTCCTCCTTGGTTTTTGCCGCTTCAACGGTGACTTTCATGCCGTTCACCGGCGACGAAAGTCGAGTCAACACGACGCGCTCGCCTGCTTCCAGTCCCTCAGCAATCAACACGGTCTTTTCTTCGGCTCTTAATAAGCGAACATCTCGAAATTGAATTTGATCATTCTCCCCTACTATAATTACAAAATGCCCGTCTAACAAACCACGACGCGGCATCTCCACTACGTTCTCGAGCCGCTTGCCAGCCAAACGAACATCAACGAACAATCCAACAGGCGGCAAAGGAAATTCAGGATCTTCACTTGCCAGCACTTTTACCACAACGCTGGCCGAAAGCGTCTTGCGGTCAATTTCAGGATCCACGCGCACCGGCACTGCCTTCCACTCGTAATCTTTGATCCCTATTCTTCCCTTCAAGCTGACATTCCCTTGGATGTTTCCACTCTCATCCCGATTTAAAAATCCAAAGTCTTCCAAGCTAAGCGGCACGCGAACCTCAATTTCACCATTCGAATATAGTTCCGCAATCATCGAACCTGGCGCAACCACGGCGCCGACTTCGACTTTCGCCGACCTCACACCGGCATCAAATGGTGCGGCGATTTCCGTTCTCTCAAGATCACGACGGGCTTTTTCCACTTGTTGCTTCGCGGAATCCAATCGTGCCTCGGCAGCTTTCAAATAAGGCGCGCGTAGCACTAAAGGATTTCGTGGTTCACCCTTTCCAAGCTTGTTCCAATCCAGCTGTGCCTGCTCGACTCGCGCACGCTCTTGCTCCAGTGCAAGAGCCGCTTCCGCAGCTGAGACTTCTGCCGCCGCCAGAGTCGATTGATAATCCGCCGCATCCAATTTCACCAACACCTCTCCTTTTTTCACCCGCCCACCCTTTTTAAAATTCGGTGAAATCTCCACCACTCGTCCCTGCACTTCCGTAGCTAAACTCGTTTCTCTCAAGCTCTCCACCACCCCGTCCGTTCGAATTTCCACCTCGTGATCCGTTTTTGAAACCACCATCAACTCAACCGCTGGGCGGATTTCTTCTTTCTTCGCCTCTTCTGCGACGGGCTTGGTGAACTTGAAAATAATCACACCTATACCCGCGATGATAATGATCCCCAAAATCACCAGGAAAGATGTCACCGCACTCAGCTCACTTTTCCGCTCGGACTCTAAATGATCATTCACGGCCTTATATTCAGTGCGTAAACGCCGTTGTCAATGGCAGCTAGCCACTCAAAATGCAGCTAACCAAAGGTCTAGCGATTTTTGATATTGGTCTCAAGAAATCATTCCGACCGGCTTGTGCTCATGACCCGGGATGATGTGAGAAATGTTTCCGTTACCAAGGTGCTTGGAAACGACTTCGCCTAAGACATCGCGGAAGTCGGTGGTGTGTTTGAGATCACGATTTTGATAGAGATTTTCCGTCGCAAGGCCGGGCCATTCCCCGAGGACGGGTTTGTCGTTTTTGGCAAGGCCGCCACCCATGGCGATCATGCAATTCGCCCAACCGTGGTCGGTGCCGCTGGTGCCGTTTTCCGCGACGGTGCGTCCGAAGTCGCTGAGCGTTAGAACGAGAACATCGTTCATTTGATCGCCGAGGTCTTTGGAGAACGCAGCCATGGCATCGGATAGATCGCGGAGGCGATTTGCATAGCCGCCGTTGATTCCGCCTTGTGCGTTGTGGGTATCCCAGCCGCCGTAATCGAGTTGAATCAGTTCCGTGCCGATGCCTGATTTGATGAGGCGCGCAGCTTCGAGAAATTGTTTGGCGATTCCAGTGCTACCATATTTTGCGTCGTTGGCGGGTTTGTATTCGGTTTTGGCAACGGCCTCTAACTGTCGCGTTCCTTCAAGCGTAGCGGCGGCGGTTTTTGAAAGCAGTTCGTTAGATGCGGGATGGTTGGCATCCGGCTTCGTGCAATATGCGGTTTCGAGCGCGGCGCGGAGAATAGCGGGATCTCCCTGCATGCGTGGCATGCTGAGATCGGCGATACCACGGATCGCATAAGCCGGTGCGCGTCCGCGGAGAATGCGCGGGAGGTTTCCACCAATAGCGACGGCACGGATCGAGCCATGGCCAGTGGAGCTGGAAAGGTGACGGTTGAGCCAACCATCTGATGAAAGCGAGTTTCCGATCACACCTGTTTCCCATGTGTCTTGTTCTTCAAAATGCGAGCGGGTGTTTTTTTCATACCCCACGGCTTGCAGAGCGATGGCACGGCGATCTTTAAGCAGAGGCTCAAGTGCTGCAGCGAAAGGATGCAGCCCGAAATATCCATCGAGATCCAACGCGGATTTCCCATCACGGGCTGGCTTGGGAATGGCGATGGTTTTACGATGTTTGTAGTAGTCGGGATCGCCGTATGGGACAATGAGGTTGAGTCCATCGATTCCGCCTCGCAGGAACACCGCTACCAATGTGCGGCCCTTAGTGACGGGATTGATGGCCGTTTGGGTATTGGCGAAAAGATTTCCCGGCGCAAAACTGCCTAGGATGGCGGCGGTTCCGGTGGTGCGGAGGAATTGGCGGCGTGTGGTTTCCATAAGATGAGTGATGTTAGATGTTAACGACTTTGGAATTCCGGCATCATGTGCAGGAACGAGGCAAAAAGAATTCGCCGTTGATTAGGGTCGGCGATTTCCTGACTGAGAATGGCATGCAGCGCTTCACGGGTGGCTGCGGACGGTGCCGATCCACGGCGGGCGGCGTAGGTGTGATCGATCACCGCATCGCGATGCACGGAGTCTTTCATTTTTTCCGCAACAAACCAATCATGCGGGAGCGTATTTCCAAAAGCTCCTTCGATCTCCTTGCAGTAACTCCATTTCTGCAACTGATAGTTCGAGTCCGAATACTCTTCATTGGTTTCCGGAAAACCATCTGGGCTGGCTCTATCGAAAAGATTTCGTCCGCTACGATCGGCAAGACCGATGACCGACCAAGGATGAAAGGATGTGGAGACGCGCTGCATGGAAACGCCGAACTCAATGGGAGTCATCACTTTCGGCATGAGATCCACCGCCATGAAATGAGGTGACTTGATCATCACCCCTATCATCCGCCGCAGATCGCCATTGGTGCGGAGGTATTCACGCGACATGACATCGACGATTTCCGGATTAGATGGAACACCGACATAATGCGCGGCGACTTTTCCGGCAATGAAACGAGCGGTTTCGGGACGACAGGCGAGCATTTCGATGATCTGGGTGATGCGGTCGTCGGCCGTGTCAGGGGAAGTAGATGCAGGAATCGTCAGGCCGAAAATCGTCTGTGATTTTTCTTCATTTAAATATGGAGAGAAACGGTAATTGAAGTCTACCGAGCCGCCGTCCATCGTAGCTTCACGCTGCGCTCCCCAACCTGTTAGAAGATGGGCGAGGCTGGTGACATCGCTTTGCTGATAGCCGCCGTGCACACCTACCGTGTGTAGTTCCATCACTTCACGTGCGTAGTTTTCATTGAGCTGCAGGGCCAAGCTATTTTGTTGGTCTAAGTAAACCATCATCGCTGGACTTGTCGCTGAGGTGAGCAGCAGATCGTGAAACCGTGTGATGCCTGCATCGCGAAACTCCTGATTTTCACGCCACTTCGCCCCGTTTCCGGTTTTGGCGATCCAAGTGGAAAAATGGTTTTGTGCGAACAGGGTGAATCGAGATCTAACAGTATTTCTCGTTGCTAGTAAATGACTGATCACACGACCGCGCAAGTTGTATTCATTGCCATCTGGAAACAACACACGTGCATATGCTTCAATCAATTGATCGTGACTACCGCCCCATGTCGTAGTGGTTTCTGAAGCGATCCATGCCTCCTCGCCTTGCGTGAGAATGCCGATCATCGTCTGCGCGTCTGTACCATAGGCGAGACGATTCGCGAGACGGATGGCTCGTGGATAAGAAAGATCGAGTATGGATTTATCACCTTCGCGGATGTCCACGGAAATGGCAGGTGATTTGGTTTGTTTGCCTGCCGTATCGATAGCTACCACCTCGATCTTGCGATTGCCTTTCTCTAACAAAATTCCGGGAAGATGAAAAATCATCGTTCCGGAATCACGCGATACCGGAAAGTCGAACGGAGTTTTCGCTCCATCGATATGAACTTCAAAATGGCTGAGCTTGAGATCATCGAAGGCATTGATGATGATCGCATCCCCATCTGCAGAAAGTTTGGATCCGGATTTAGGATAAAGCACTTGTAGCGATGGAGCTGCGGCATCTAGGAACTTTGCGTTATCAATGCTGATGCCGCCAATCGCTGCTTGGCCTTCAGTGAGAGTGACGGTGATGAATTTTTGACCTTCTATGAAATCGACCGAATTAAGCGGCGCCCATGCCCAGCCTTTCGCAGAATCATGTTTGCCGATGGTGACTTCACGGAGATTTTCGCGCTGTGCTTTGGGTTGGTGGAGTTTGATGGTTAGAGAGCCAGCGGCGGCATCCGGCATGAGGTGGGTGAGGATGGAAATTCGGCGCTTTCCTATTAGTTCAGTCGGCAGGTTGATCTGCACAACAGAACCCGCATCCGATAAAACATGAATCGCCGGAGGGGCGCCTTCCGTGGCGAGCGGATGTTCTTTGGGGAGTTCCACGCGTTTTATTTTATCCCAACCTTTTCGATTCAGATCCCAGCGATCTTCATCGTATCCGGTTTCGAGTTTTTTGGTTGGATGAGCTTTCGAATTTGCCAAGAGCGTCTGGCGCATCGAGATCGCAGAATTTCCACAAGGAGATCCACTTTTTACCTGAATTTGATTTTCCCCTTTTTTCAAATCATGTGGATAAACCTGATATGATGGGAATCGACCGTAAGCCGTGGCGAAATAAACATCGTTGATCCAAAGATCCGAGCGGATGTCGCGATAGTCCGTATCATTTTTCAGTGGTGGACTGGAAAGTGAGGCGCGGATTTCAACGCGTCCGTTGATTTCCTCTCCATCACGGATCGTAGAGAATGCGCATTGGAGGCCAGGTGCTTTGCGGACTTTGCTAGCATCGGCTTTCGCGTCGCCGCCTTGCATCATCATGCTATCCATCATCATTGCGCCGCTGGCAGTCTCGTTTACGACGCGGCGGATTTCAAAGCTATCGATGTCTGCTTGACGCATGCTTTGGTTTCGAAAGCGGTGCTCGTTAGCAAGGGTGATGCCGATCCATTGTTCGCCTTTGTTGAGTTTGATGGGACGACCTATCGGGACGCGTTGCCATGTCGAAGTCGATAACCTAACAGATCCGGAGTCGGTGATATTTTCTCCGAGGATAACGCCAAGCGATGCGTAAGCTCCGCCGTAAAGTGTGCCGCGTGCCCGCACCATGATCTGATAATTTCCGTCTTCCAAAATATCGGGCTTGATCACCCATGACTGGCGATTGCTGCGCAGAGCAACGGCGCGATGACCAGATGCAGCGGCGTCCATCATCACCGGTGGCGTATCAAGTCCCATACGCTCGGATCTCGGTGTGGACACCATAGTTTCGCATTCACCGGAAAAGACGATTTCTCCCTTTTTAGGTGGAGCTAGGATATTGATCGTATGCGGCTCGCTGACCAAAAGTTGCATACCTTTCGCGCCGCCTGTTAGAGGAGGCTTGCAGGAAAGCGTCATTTCGCACGGACCGGCGGGAAGCGTGGTGGTATCCAAATAGTAGACCATGCGCCAAAAAGGTCCGTCCATCGGAGGAAACGATTCATCAGCGCTCAGCTCGCGACCGTCTGGAAGTTTCAATTTGGCATCCGGTTTGATCTCGCGATCCACCCCCGGTGCGCCGACCCAAAGATCCGCACCGATGGCAACAGTTCCCCAAACTGAACTACCCGTTGCCGGACTGGTGAATCGCGGGGTTAATTTTTTCAAAAGAGAAATGGGCCGCTCTTTGGTCACAAGAATACGGATCGAGGCGTCGCCAGATTTTAAAATCACTTCTCCAGGAGCTAACGTGCGGATACGCGCAAAGCCCGTTTCCTGATCCTTGAGAATTTCCGGCTGCCGCATAATTTCGACGATCCCCTGTTTCTGCAATGTGAGCTCAATAGTCGTCGTCTCCGTTGCTGGCGCATTTGCTTTCACGGGAATCATCACGCTTTCGCCGAGCCGATATTCAACTTCGTTGGTAACGAATGAAATCGGCGCCGCTGCCAAAGCTGACAGTCCTAAGCCGAACCAGACGACCAGTCCGCAGTTAAAAGGGAAAAAATGCATTACCCCAACCTCTACGCCATATTTTGCGGGTTGGCGATCTATCAGTCGTGAAATTTTTCATCAACTCGCTAGTGCCTTCGCGATCTTTTCCCACTGGGCGACATCGGGCTCTAGGCCATGTTTCTTGGCGAAGGCGTGAAGGGCGTTCGAGCGCGCTTTAACCTCTAGCCCGCAGGCCCACCAAAGTTTGGCGTCGCATTCCACGCAGAATACCAGAGGCGCTTGATCGCTCTCGGCTTGGTGGTTTGAGCCATTCATGCAACATTCGTAAGCCGTGCAGTGCTTGATGCCGAACATGTGCCCTGTTTCATGGACCGCTACTTGCAGGACCCTGCGTAGAAATATCTTTGCCTCTTTGACCGGATCGCCCATGCGTGCGGTCGACCAAACTCCCACGCGTTCGCCTAACGACGCCTGACCAAACACAAAATTCCAGCCTTCACCAGGCCAGAGGTCTTCGTTGGTGATTGCCAAAACCGCCACCGCATCGGCGGGTCGGCTAGGTTTAAGGACCTGATGTAAAATGTGTGTGCTCAAGAGTTGGCGCTTATCTGTCGAGCTATTGATGCGTTGGGCGCTGGCGGGGAATTTATCGATTCCCTGCGCCGGCAGCATTTTGACCTCCAAGCCAAAAATGATCTGCATGAAATCCTGCACCTCATAGATGACCTCGGTTTGCTCTTTGGGGAATGAACCGATCGCTTGAAGGTAAATCCGGGTGCGTTGGGTGGTTGGGCGGTTCGGGTTGGTTTTGATGTATTGCTCAAACGTTTGTCCGGCCTCGTTGTGTTGCGCTAACCAATCACTGGGCCCAGGCTTCCCCTTTTTCGTGAAAAGCGGGCGGATTTTTTTCATTTTTAGCCGGTATTGTTCGAGCGCATCGTCGGCCGCCTGAGCCGCATGGAGTTGCCAGCCCAGAAGCGACGAACCCCCACATAACAGGCCGAGTTGTATGAAATAACGGCGATTTTTTGGGGTTTTATCCATCGTTCTAGAACGTTGCCTTAAAAAGTTTCTTAGATCCATCCATTTTACGGGGAAAAATGGCCTCGAAGCCCCACGGATCATTTTTTTAAAAAAATCCGCTATTTTCGCATTGCCACGCGCGAAAAAGCGCCATAGCTTCCGCCCCCCAACCGTCTAACCACGCCTCAAGATGTCCAAGCACAACTCACTTAAATCAAACGCCACCGTCGGCGGCAAGCGCTCCGTCCTTAAACGTTTCGAGCGCGTGAAGCTTCTTAAAGAGCGCGGCGAATGGAAACAGGGCAAATCCCCTATCGGTCTTCCTAAGACCAAGCACGAAGGCTAATTCTTCGTCATTTCCAACTCCCAGCCTCCGTGTGAAACCCACGGAAATTTTATAACACCATGTCAGAGGGAGTCCGTCTCAACAAATATCTTGCTTCATGCGGGGTTGGATCACGTCGCGCTTGCGATGATTTGATCGCCACAGGTCGGGTCGATGTCAACGGCGCACCCTGCGTCAAACTCGCCACACGCGTGACTGAAACCGATAGCGTCCGCGTCGACGGTAAACGCGTTTTCCCGAAAGAAGAAATCGTGGTCATTTTCCACAAGCCACGCGGATATGTTTGCACCCGCAGCGACGAGCTCGGCCGGGATACAATTTACAGCCTCCTTCCTGTCTCGTTGCACGCCCTCCATCACGTCGGCCGCCTCGATACCGATTCCGAAGGCATGTTGATTCTCACCAACGATGGTGATCTTTCCCAGCAGCTCATGCATCCATCGAAATCGGTGGAGAAAGAATATCTCGTCACCTCGAACCAAGCGTTCGAAAACGCACACCTCGATCAATTTCTCGCGGGTGTTTTCACCGAAGAAGGTAAGCTTAAGGCCAAACGCATCGAGCGGATTTCCGCGCGTCGCCTCAAAGTCGTCCTCGACCACGGCGCGAAACGCCAGATCCGCGTGATGTTCGAAGCGCTCGGTTACCAAGTCACCAAACTCCTCCGCGTGCGGATCGGAAACCTCTGGCTAGGCGATCTCGAAACCGGCCGTTGGGCAGTCCTCAACGCCAAGGAAGTCAAGATGCTGCTCGGTGGGGATGCGAAGTAAGATAGGGAATTTTCAACGCAAAGCAGATTGAGCGTTAGCGAATTTCATTTTTTAGCGTAGCGATCTAGCTTGGACGGAATGTAATGGAGTCAAAGCCGCAAAGAACGCAAAGGGTCGCAAAGGAAAGATTGACTGAGCTAAGATGGCTTCGATTTTGGTCGCCGGGTTATTTTTCTAAATTAAAAAACTTTGCGATCCTTTGCGTTCTTTGCGCCTTTGCGTTGAAAAAACAAAACGTTCATTGCCGATTGGTCTTTCTCCTGCTTGATTGCTATTCATGGCGTATCTGGAAATCAGAAATCTTGAGAAGCACTTCGTGAAAAACAGCGGAGGCTTGCTGTCTTCGAAAAAAGAAACCGTCAAAGCGGTGGATGGTGTTTCTCTGGAAATCCAGAAAGGTGAGATCCTTGGCTTGGTCGGTGAATCGGGCTGTGGGAAATCGACGCTTTCTCGCACGCTCATGCAGCTCATACGCCCAACCGCTGGGTCTATTGTGTTAGATGGTGAAAACCTTTCGCTCCTCAGTCATTCCGAAGTCCGTCGGCGTCGCCTCGATTTCCAAATGGTCTTCCAAGATCCCTACGCTTCGCTCAATCCGCGCATGACAGTTTTCTCCACCATCGCGGAAGCCATTCGCCAACGTCATCCGAAAATGAAGGGTGCGGAGTTGGAAAAAAAAGTTTCCGAACTCATGGCAACCGTCGGCTTGGATGCCAGCCAGATGAAGCGTTACCCACACGAATTCTCCGGCGGGCAGCGCCAACGCATCGCCATCGCGCGCGCGTTAGCGCCTGAACCGAAACTCATCATCGCCGACGAACCGGTTTCCGCCCTAGACGTTTCCATCCAATCTCAAATCCTCAACCTTCTTAAAGATCTTCAGAAAAACCTCGGCCTGACCATGGTGTTCATCTCCCACGATCTTGGCGTGGTACATTACATCGCCGATCGAATCGCCGTGATGTATCAGGGAAAAATCGTTGAGGTCGGCTCCGCCAGTGAAGTGTTTCACTCGCCGAAGGACGCTTACACCCAGCGCCTACTCGCTTCTATTCCAAAACTAAAAAGCGCCTGAGCTGCTAACCGTTCAGCCTTTGGAAACCTCGATGATCACCCCGTCTTTGATTTTGAAATTCAAACGGTCTTCAATGTAATCCATCGTCATAATAAGCGGTTCGCCATCCTTTTCAATCACCCGAAAACGAATCTCCGCGGCCTCCAGCGCCGGCTGCACCACTTCCAGTTTTTTGCCGACCAGTGAAGTCGCGTCTTTCACATCAAACGCAGATGGGGCAGGCTTTATCTCTGTCACTTCAATCGGAGTCGCACTTGGAGTTTCCTCGCGTTTCTCAGTCTTACAGGAAACAAGGAACAAAGCAGGCAGAAGGAGATAGATGAATTTCATAATATTTATATCTACGCATGAAGAAGTTTAGGGGAAAGATGAAAATGACCCAAGCCCCATCGGGGCGGAATATGACAGCCTAGGGCATCGCCCTAGGATTCCGATAAAAAAATAAGCGAGCCCTGAAAGGGCGATCCAATATCTTTGTAGGATATTTAATCCCAAACATACCTTTCATCATAAACCACACGATGATGTTCAAGAAATTGTCGGTATTCATCCTCAAACGTTTTTTTACGATGATGTTCACGTTGACTGGAGATGTATTTACGCACGTTTTCGACATTCGATTCTGAAACGGTGAAAGCTCCGTTCCGGCTTGCCACGCAAAAACCGAGTATTGAGCCCCTTGTGTTTTGATCCACTTGGACGAGGATTTTTTAACGTCCTCCACAAATTGGCTCACGCTGATGGAACGACCTAAGTCGAAAAGCAGATGAATATGGTCTTCCACAGAATTGATTAGCACAGGCACACAGCCTAGATTTTTAATCACCGTTGCCATGTACGTATGGAGAGAATCACGCACCTCATCAGCAATCAATGGCTTCCTATTTTTCGTGCTGAAAACAAGGTGGATATGGAGGCGTACGAGGGATTGTGGCATCGGTTAGATTGCCCTTTCAGGGCTTGGATTTGTGGTTGTTTGATTCGCACCTAGGGCGTTGCCCTAGGCTTACGTGGGTTGCGCCTTTGGCGCGGCAACATTCTCATGATCTGTAATATGTAAAATATATGATGCGTTCAAATGAACAATACAAGCCATGATTTGCAAACCCACCCCAGAAACATAACATGTTCACTAACTTATGTTTCCTCAGCTCTTCGGTCGTATTATATTAGGCATCGCGCTTCCCGCGATTTCCATCAGTGGAACCCTTGCGCAGGAACTTCCGAAATTCATCGCGCATCGCGGTGCTTCGCATGACGCGCCGGAGAACACCATGTCGGCGTTTCGTTTGGCGTGGCAACAAGGTGCGGATGGAATTGAGGCGGATTTCTTCCTGAGCAAGGACGGCCAGATCGTTTGCATCCATGATAAAGACACCAAGAAGACCGGATCTGAAAATTTGCCCGTGGGGAAAAGCACGCTCGCGGAATTGCGTAAACTGGAATACGGATCATGGAAACACCCGAAGTTCAAAGGTGAGCCCATTCCCCTACTAGGTGAAGTTCTCGATGAACTGCCCAAGGATAAATGGTTTTTCCTAGAGATCAAAGATACCGAAAAAATCGTCCAGCCCATCTCGGAAATCCTTCAATTAAAAAAAGCCGATCCAGCCCGCGTGGTTCTGATTTCGTTCAACGCCAATGTAATCAAAAAATGCCGAGAAATCATGCCCGAATACCGCGCTTGCTTGCTTCACGCGCTCAGCGATTTCAACAAAACCGGCCAAGCAGATACATACCTCAAGACCATCAAGTCCAGCGGCTCCCAAGGATTGGCATACAAAGAACAAGAATCGATCCCTGCGGAATGGCTCTCCAAAATGACTGGGGGAAATCAAATCCTCGCCAGTTGGACGATAAACACTCCTGAATCCGCCATGCGAGCGATGACACGAGGTGTGAATTTTCTCATCACAGACCGCCCTGGGTGGCTGCGTAGCGAGCTTCAAAAGGGTGCGAAAAAGTAACCCAAAATCCACCCCGACAACCTTTCACTATGGCATTGCCCAGTTGCAATCTGCTCTCTAGTCTGCATCCCCACTGCACACCATGAGTTCCAAAAAATCCAAATCCGCCAAGCAACAAACTTCCGATCACAGCGCAGCTCTGACCGCTTCTTACAAGCCTTCTACAGACTTTTCGAAGAAGGCCCGCATCGGCTCGATGGCCGCCTACGAAAAGCTTTATAAATCCTCCATCGAGAAACCCGAAAAATTCTGGGGCGCAGAAGCAAAAGAGCTTCATTGGCAAAAGCCGTTTACCAAAGTTCTCGATTGGAAATGCCCAGATGCAAAATGGTTTACCGGCGGGAAAATCAACGTCGCGGAAAACTGTGTGGATCGCCACGCGAAAGGCCCACGCGCCAACAAAGCCGCAATCATTTTCGAAGGTGAACCCGGCGATACCCGCACCATCACCTACTCCCAACTCCACCGCGAAGTCTGCAAATTCGCCAACGCCCTCCTCACTCGCGGCGTGAAAGCCGGCGACCGCGTGCTCATCTACATGCCGATGATCCCTGAGGCCGCTGTTGCCATGCTCGCATGTGCTCGCATTGGTGCGGTGCACAACGTGGTCTTCGGCGGCTTCGCTTCAGAAGCCATCCTCGACCGTCTTGAAGACTCCGGAGCCACCGCCGTCATCACCGCCGATGGTGGCTGGCGTCGCGGAAAAATCGTGGCGCTAAAACCTGCGGTCGATGA